>NZ_JBFTZZ010000002.1:0-392959 GCF_056406515.1 Rhizobium sp. P1_B8
CAACGCTGTGGTTTGAAACCTTGATCAAGCCGTTGTTCGGCGGGGAGCCTGACGTCGCCGTGATCGAAGATGCGAAGACGAGTTTTCGACTCCATGGTCGCGTGCTCGACGATCATTTGGCCAAGAACAGCGTCGCCGTCGGGAAGACAGTGACTGTGGCAGACTTCGCATTGGCCGCTGCACTTCCTTTTGCAACCGCCGCCGGGATTCCAGTCGCCGAATTTCGGCATATCCAAACGTGGTACGGACGGCTTGAAGAACTGGATGCGTGGCGAAACCCTTTCCCGGCATAAAGAGGTACGGCCATGTTCACTTGGCTGGCGCGGCTGTTTCCGGAGAGTGTTTTCGGCGCTCACCGGAATTATACGTCTCCGTGTCGGGGCCTGCGAGGATTGCGGAGAATGGCGCATTTCCTACAATTCCTGCCGGAACCGGCACTGCCCGAAGTGCCAGGGCGCCGCCGCACGCACATGGCTCGCCGAGCGCGAGGCTGATCTCTTGCCGGTCGGATACTTCCATGTCGTCTTCACGCTGCCTGCCGAGGTCGCCGCGATTGCACCCGGCTGGCGCCTTGCCGCGCAGTTGGATCGCGGCCCTGGCCGAGGCGATCCCACCGGAGACTTTCTCGTCGTCGCCGCTGGCGACAATCATCCATCGACGGCTTGATCGGGTACCGGGGAGGGTGATCACTATCGCCAATCAGCACATCGGACAGCGGCGAGCTCGAGAATACTCGCGGCTGCCCGATGAGGAAAAGTTGTAAGGCATCCTAGCTCGCGCCGACTTGTTCGGTCGCGGTCGGATAGTCAACATAGCCCGCGGCCCCGCCGCTATAGTATGTATCGGGATTGCTGGGGCTGAGTTTGAGATCATTGGAGAAGCGCTCGACCAAGTCCGGGTTGGAGATGAACGGCGCGCCGAAGGCAACAGCATCGGCGAAGCCATCGCGCACCAGTGCATAGCCAGTATCAAAGGTGTAACCGCCATTGGCAATCAGAGTGCCGGAATAGAGCGGCCGGAAGTGCTTCGCGACGCCTTCGCCGAGAATTTCCACTGGTGTCCCAGTCAGATCGTTTATGGGATTCATCAGATGGAGATAAGCGAGATGCCGCTTCGACAATTGACCGATCATATGTTCGAAAGTCGCCAACGTTTCGGATCCAGCGATGAAATTCCCGACGCCAGTCAAAGCGGGACTGAGCTTGATCCCAACGCGTCCTGGTGCCCAGGAGTCTACAAGGGCGTCGACAATCTCAAGGGGAAACCGGGCGCGGTTTTGGGGTGTGCCGCCATAGTCATCCGTTCTCTGGTTGAGGCCTTCATAAAGAAAGGTTGGAATCAGGTAAGTGCTAATGCCATGTAGCTCGACTCCATCAAACCCGGCAGACTGTGCCAGGCGGGCAGCTTTGGCATAATGTTCCACAGTCCGGGCGATATCGCTCCGACCCATCGCTCGGGGCGTCACGGTATCTTTAAACCCATCTGGCGTATACGCTTTCAATCCTGGGTTCACGGGCGATGGGGCCAGCGGCAGAGCGCCATCGAGCAGGTCTGGATGCGATGATGATCCGATGTGGCCGAGCTGGACGAAGATGCGACCTCCAGCCTGGTGGACGGCGTCCGTGACCCGGCGCCACCCATCGGCCTGTTCCTGAGTGTAAATGCCAGGCACATTTATGAAACCGACGCCCTCGCGGCTCGGCCAAGTCCCCTCAGTGAGAATAAGGCCGGCGGATGCGCGCTGTGCGTAATATCGTGCCTGGAGCTCATTGGGAACGAAGCCGGGATTGTCCGTCCGGGCACGGGTCATGGATGCCATGATGATGCGGTTGGGTAGGTCAACGTCGCCCAGGCGGATTGGATCTAGCAAGGTATGGCTTCTGTTCATGTCTATTCACCTTTGTTGGTAGCGCTATCCGCGGCTTTGCGCCTGAATGGAGAGCGACGATGCCCGTCGACATCGCAGCGCATTTCACGTAAGACGAAGCATACCTGCAATCCAGTACCCACTATTTCGTAAGTGTCTGATTTTGGAGATGACAATGACTGAGACGAATTTCCAATGCGGTCTGGAAGCGGCTCTCCAAATCCTCGGGGGCAAATGGAAGCCGCTCATCCTCTTTCATCTGGCCAGCGGGGCCAAACGCACCGGTCACCTCCGCAGGCTCGTGACCAATGTGAGCGAGAAGATGTTGATCCAGCATCTCAAGGAAATGGTTGATGATGGTGTTGTTCGTCGTATCGACTTCCAGACGGTCCCGCCTCACGTCGAGTACGAGCTGACCGACTTCGGCCATAGCTTGGCCAGCGTTCTCGCCCCGTTGTGCGAATGGGGGACGCGCCACTCTTCCGAGGTCGCCATCATCGTCCAGAATCGAAGCCGAGCCTCAGCGGCGGCCTAGCGCCCCTTGTTGGCCATTGCGGATCCAAGCCTAAGCAGCAGTACAACTCCTCAGCCGCGTTGGAAACGGTAAGCTGTCCCATTTCGCTCGACATACCCTACCCCCGGATAGGTCCAATGGTATCCGAGCACTCGAAGCCTCTCGTTCGCCGCCTTGTCCAGCAAGGCGGCCCTGTTCGTGAGGGCGATCTCCGGCTCCGTGTCAAACCCGAAATGCCACTTCGGATTTTCGAAGGAGAATATGTTGTTCGGGATGACGTCGCCGGCGATCATGAGGCTCCCGTCTCCCGCCAGTTCCAGAGATATGTGCCCTGGTGTATGCCCGCGTGTGCTGACCACGTTCATGCCCGATACGATCTCGTCTCCAGGCTTCACCATCGTCAGCGTGTCCTTGACGGCGAAGAGATCGCGCTGGGCGCCGCGTGCGAATGCGTGCAAGGCCTCCGGCATCTTCTGCTCGTAGTCTGGGTCCGTCCAGAACGACCACTCGGCTTCATTGACGTAGTAGTGGGCGTTCGGAAAGAGCAGAGACCCGTCGGCCTTCGTCGTCCCGCCGGAATGATCCGGATGGACGTGGGTGAAGACGACCCTGGTGATAGATGCCGGATCAACGCCGAACGAAGACAGGTTCTCCGCAAGCCGGCCGTCGCTCGGTTGGAAATTTCCTCCTGCGCCGGTGTCGACAAGAATGAGATCGTTTCCGTGGCGGATGAGCGGGATGTTCGTGTGCAGCGGTGCGCTGTCTGCGTCGCCTCCGAGCCGGCCGAGAATGCTTCGCCTGTCTTCCGGGTTTCCGTCCGGCATGAGAATGTCCGATGTCAGGGTGATGTACCCGTCGCTGAGAACAGTGATCTCGAAGCGGCCGTGCTTGAGCTTGTGAAATCCGTCCGCGAGCGCGCCTGGCGGGCGGATCGCCTTTTCTGAAGACATCTCGATCTCCTTCATTTAATCGGCACACGTGGATGTCCGCGCGAACGTCAGGAGTTTGCCCTCTGCTCTTTGGGAAGGCGAGTGTATTCCTGTGAGTTCTTGTAAGGCGTCGGAAAATCGGGAACCAGGGTCAGGTGGCAGCAGCCTTCAGGGTGAAGGAGAACACGCTTCCGTCCGGCTCGTTCGGCGACACCCAAAGTCGTCCTCCGTGGGCTTCGACGATCGAACGGCAGATCGACAATCCCATCCCCAGACCGCCAGGCTTCGTCGTGAAGAATGCTTCAAATATCTGATCCAACTTTGCCGGCTCGACGCCCGGTCCGCTGTCGGCAATGGAGATCGAGACCTTTCCGTTGCCCGACAGCTCCGAAGTGACTTGCAGGCGCCGGGGTCCGTTCTCGGAGGATCCTATCGCCTCGACGGCATTCAGGATCAGGTTGAGGACGACCTGCTGCAACTGAATTCGGTCTCCGATAGCCGAGCCGGCGCCCGCAGACAGAACCTTCTGGAGAGTGATCCCGTGGCGTTGAAGCTCGCCTCGTGTGAGCACAAGGACGTCTTCGATCATGGCATTGACGTCAACGTCTTCCATTATCAGAGGCGACTTCCTCGCCAAGGCGCGGATACTCGTGATGACGTCGCCTGCGCGATGACCGTCACGGATGATCCGCTCGGCCGCCTGCCGGGCCTCATCGACGTCGAGCTGGTCGTCACTCAGCCAGCGCAGGCAGGTAGCCGCGTTCATAACGATGGCCATCAAAGGCTGATTGACCTCGTGTGCGATCGACGCCGTCAGTTCACCCAGGGCCGTGAGCCGGCCGGCGCGCGCGAGCACTTCCTGCGCTTCCTCGATGCGCTTGAGATCGTCGATGTCGGTGTGGGTGCCGAACCACTTCAAAATCGCTCCCGTTTCGTCACGCATGGGCGATCCCCGCACAAGGAAGACCCGCGAAACCCCGTCATGTCGAACAATCCTCGCCTCTATCTCCCCGGCAGTTCCGGTCTGAACGAGCTCGGTCCACTTTCGGACGACTTTGTCCCTGTCTTCGGGGTGATATGAATCCACCCACCCGCCGGCGCGCGCGCGGTCGGGAGAAATTCCCGTGTAGTCGTGCCACTGCTTGTTGAATGCAGGGTAGAGACCGTCCGGCTCCGTGTTCCACGCCTGGGCCGGGATCATGTCGTACGAGACGCGAAGCTCCTCGGCCGCGCGTCGTGCCCGCTCATTGGTCTCCTGCGCCTCGCGATATAAAGCGGCGTTTTCGAGAGAAATCGCCGCCTGGGAAGCAAGAAGACGCAAAACTGCGACCTGGTCCTCGGTGAACAGATGGGATGACAGGCTATTTTCGAGATATAGGATGCCGACGAGCTGCTGCTGCTTCACCAGCGGGAGGCAAAGGATGGATGTCGAACCGAATTGCTGAAAGTAGACGTCGCCGGAAAACAGGTCAGCCTGCTGCGCATCGTCGAGAATGACCACCTCTCGGGTGTGGTTGACGAAGCTGACGACCGTTTCTGGGAACGCCACCCCGCCCGAGGTGGACAGCGACACGGAGACGCCTTTGTGATCGGTGACCGCCTCCGCCACGACCTGCATCTCTCCATCCGGTGAGAGGAGCAACAGCCCCCGGACTGCGCCCGAATGCTCGACGACGGTAACCATCAGCCGCTCGATCAGGCGATCCAGGACGATTTCGCCCGACACCGCCTGCGACATCTCCATCACTGCCGCCAAGTCCAGGTGGTTTCCGGGCGTTCCGGTAGAAGCCGATCTGGGCGGCGGTTCGCCATCGGGGTTCGAGCGATCAAGTTGGCGGAGCTTACCGAGCGCGCCCCATTTTGCATAACCGTCCCTTGCCTTGCGAAGCAGGGCGTCCGCGCTGGTGGTCAAGTCGCGAGAGGCGTAGAGGCGGGAGGCAAGCTCGTTCGAAATGGCTTCGTTTTGGACGAAGCCATAGCGGCTCGCCGAACGTGCAGCTTGCTCGTAAAGTTCGAAAGCCTCGAGGTCGCGGCCTTCCAGACGAGCGATCTCGGCCGAAACAAGGCTGAGGCGATTGCTGAAGTTCTCCGGACAACTTTGTGCCCAGATTTCGATCCGCTTCCGGTGCTGCCGTATTGCCTCGAGATGCGCCTTGCGCTCTTCGCCGGCGGAAATATCGCATTGGGCAGCTCGGGCAAGAGCGCCGTAGAAATGGAATTCCGCGACGTCGATGAATGACCTCGCTGCATGGATGACATCTCGCGCCCGCTGCTCGGCCTCGATGGCCGCTCCGTAGTCACCTTTAAGGTACTGCGCCTGGAGCTGCTGGATCCAATACCAAGCGAGGGGGAGCATCAGTTGTGTCCCGGCGCTCTGCAGATGTTGCTGGAAGGCGTCCTTGTCAGGCAGCACCGGTTCGCTAGGCGGACCGGTTCCCACCCCCCGGAGGGAACGGATTAGGAGTAGCTGTCCGATCGCAGAGTCGGCAGCAAGACCGAAACCCGTCTTTTGCGCCGACGCGAGGAAACTCTCGGCCTCCTTCTGCACCGTGGCCAAGTCCTTGCCCGCAACGAGCATGTGCGAGACCAGGAGCTGTGCTGTCGTGACTATGAAGACGAGGTCGCCCGCCTGAAGCCCCGCCTCGATAGCCGCCCTACTGAATGTTTCCGAGATCGGAAGATGTCTTGCCCAAGGCACCACGAAGGCGGCGTAGCAGGTGTAGGTGCGCGTCTTGAAGCGGTCGAGCCCATGATTGTCGACAAGCTCGATGCCGAGGCTGCCGAAGCGACTTCCGGATTCGAAGTCGCCGAAGCGAAGGCCCAACGGAATCATGAGTGATACGTAGGCGTAGCAGGATGCGTCGCAGTTTCCGTACCTCATGCTGAGGTTGGCCATCTGCACATAAATGCGGTCTTCGAGGTTACTGTCGGTCAGCAGCGCTGGAAGGATCATGTAGGCAAGCACGTCCATGGCCGCGAGCCAGTCTGGATCCGTCATCCGCGGCAGATCCACGAGCTGATCGATGCCCCGCCCTGCGAGCAGCCCTCTCATATCCTCGATTTCGGATCGGAGGTCATCTTCCGTCGGATGAGCCGACCAGTCGACGCCCATGTTGCGAAGAAACGCCAACCCCACGTCGACGGCCTTGGTCTGATCGCCGAGTGTGACATAGAGAGACGACAGCAGGCGGACGACCGCGGCGCCGTCGACGCGCGACGCCGCGCGGGCGAAGAGGTCCACCAGATTGGTCTCCGCCACTTCATGCGCGCCGGTCAGGAACTCGCATTCGGCCTTCTGAAGCTCCAAAGCGAACATCAGGTCGTAGCGCCGTTCCCGATGGCCGCGGTCGAGCAGGCTCAAACCAGTCGTGAAATATCGGAGTGCCGAAGGGTATGCCGCCGAGGTCTTCGCGCGAGCGCCTGCATGAAGAAACAGCTCGGCGACCTGTTCTCTCTCAGCGTCCGAGGTGATCAGACCGAGACCTCGTCCGATCTGGTCGATGACCTCGAAGACGCGGCCTTGAAGATCGCTCGGCTTCATCTTAGCGATGAGAGCTCGGCCGATCCGAAGGTGGATTGCCGGCCGTTCCTGTTCTGGAATGAGGAGATAGACCGCTTCCTGTATGCGATCGTGAGCGAAAGCGTAGCCGCCCTCCACATGCAGCAGGAACCGCGCCTGCACCGCCTCCCAGAGGATCGAGGCGACCTGCTGCCTGGATCTACCGGTCACGATACACATCGTCGACGATGATGCGCCACTGCCAAGACATGCCAGAAGTTTGACCGTCTCCAGTGTCACTCGCGGGAGCCGTAGGAGTTTGGACGAGACCAGCTCGGCGACGTTGTCGGTGATGCCCTTCGTCCTGATACGATCGGGGTCCCATGTCCACGTTCTCTGAACGGCGTCAAAGGCGACGAGCTTCTCTTCCTCCATCGTCGTCAGGAACTGAAGTGCGAAGAAGGGATTACCTTCGGTCTTCTCAAGAACAACCTTCGCCAGCGGAGCGACTAACTCTTTTTCCAACTGGAACGCGTCCGCCAGGAGATGCTTCAAGTCGTCGAGGGCGAGCGGCGACAGATGTTGTTCCTCCACGTGGATCGCCGCGTCTCGCATAGCCTCTCGCGTCGCAATGAATGGATGATCTCCGGAGACCTCGTCGTCTCTATATGCGCATATGAGGAGAAGATGTCCTACGTCAGGATCGACCGTGATCCACGCAAGGAGCTCGATCGTCGCCGCGTCGAGCCACTGCACGTCGTCGATAAAAAGAACCAGCGGGCGCTTCGGCAAGGCGAAGACGCTCAGAAATCGACGGAAGATCAGATGAAAGCGAGCCTTCGCCTCCTGAGGGGGAAGATCGGGTGCCGGAGGTTGTTCGCCGATTACAAGAGCGAGTTCAGGGACGAGGGTTACCATGAGCTGCCCGTTTGGCCCGAGGGCTTCGACAAGGGCCTGTCGCCACCGCGCGAGGTCTGCATCCCCGGAGCCGAGGATCTGCCTTACAAGCACTCTGAATGCCTGCGCTATCGTTGCATACGGTATGTTGCGCGAGTACTGGTCGAACTTCCCCGAGGCAAAAATGCCGGCGTGCGGAAAGTGCCTCTTCCGAAGCTCGTGCACGATGGAAGATTTGCCGACCCCGGCGGGTCCAGAGACGAGGACGACCTCCGCCCTGCCGGAGGATTTCACTCGCTCGAACGCCGCGGAGATGGCGTCGCTTTGGCGCGAGCGACCGTAAAGGCCTTCGGGCACGCGGATCCGATCGCCCGCATCTTCTGTGGCGACGTCGAACTGATGAACGCGCCCGCTCTGCCGCCAACTGTCCAAACACCGCATGAGATCAGCTTCGAGCCCTGCGGCGGTCTGGTATCGCTGCTCGGGCTTCTTCGCGAGAAGCCTCAGGACTATGGCTTCGAGCGTCGGGGCAACGTCATCATGTCGTTGACCGGGCGGAATCGGCTGCCGGGCGACATGCGCATGGATCCACTCTACTGCATCCGTAGCGATGAACGGCAGCTCCCCCGTCAGGATTTGGTAGAGGACGACTCCGAGCGAATAGAGATCGCTGCGGGCATCGACCGCCCGCTTCACCCGCCCGGTCTGTTCAGGCGAAATGTAGGCGAGATCTGCGACGTCGATCGAAAGAACGACAGGCTGGTCCTTTGGCATCGCGAGATCGGCCTTGTCGAAGCCGGTCAACCAGACCCTCCCGGAGGGATCGACGAGGAGATTGTCAGGCCGGACGTCTTTGTGGACGAGGCCGGTAGCATGGGCCTTTCTTAGTGACGCCGCCGCATTCGTGGCGACGACCATGAACCGTTCGATCTCGAAAGGCTTTCCGACAAGGTTGCCTAGAGGCGTCCCTCCATCATCCGACAGCACGAGAACCGGTCGTCCTTCGTGATGCTCGAGCGCCAACGGCTTTGCCGCCCAGGACACGTCGAGTCTTTCCGCGAGGGCAAGTTCGCGTTCAAGACGTCGGAGGCCTTCTTCGGCGTCGCTCGCCTGAACAGGACCCTTAAGCAGGACTGAGGCGTTTTTCTCCGGCGACCAGCCACGGTAAAGTACGAAGTTGCCGTTCTCCCATAATATCCGAGGTTGGTATCGAGACACGTCCATCACGATGCTCCCAGCGGCCCGGCTCTCAGGAGGTCGCCCGGCCCGACCCGGCCCAGATCACCGGTCGCGAACGCCTGGACGAACGACTTCGATCCTAGAACATTTCGTCGATGGAGGTACAAAAAGTTTCTCAGCAACTCCTCGGTCGTTTCGAGCGATGAAGGGAGATTTGCGCCGACCGCATCACTAAGTCAGGCTTTGATGAACGCCAGGATGTCCGGATTGAGCACCTCGGGGTGCGTCGACAGCATCCCATGCGGATATCCATCGTATAGCTTCAAGGTGCCGTGCTGCAGGAGTTTGATTGAAAGCTCGGCCGCATCTTTGTAGGGCACGATCTGATCGTCGGTTCCGTGAATGACGTAGACCGGGACGTCGATCTTCTTCAGATCTTCGGTGAAGTCCGTTTCGGAAAACGCCTTGATGCACTCGTAATGCGCGTTCGCGGCGCCCATCATGCCCTGCCTCCACCAGTTATTGATCAGACCCTGAGAGATTTTGGCATCCGGGCGGTTGAACCCATAGAAAGGGCCGGTCGGAACGTCGATGTAAAACTGTGCCCGGTTCGCGGCGAGCGCCTTGCGCAATCCGTCGAAGACGTCGATCGGTAGGCCGCCTGGGTTTTTGTCCGACTTCAGCATGACCGGAGGAACTGCGCCTGCGATGACCGCCTTCGCCACCCTGCCCGGCTTCGCCCGCGCGACGTAATGAACGACCTCGCCGCCTCCGGTGGAGTGACCGATGTGAACCGCCTTTTTGAGATCGAGCGCTTCCGCGACTTCCGCGACGTCGGCTGCGTAGGTGTCCATCTCGTGGCCGGTACGGCTCTGCGAGGAACGGCCATGGCCACGACGGTCGTGCGCGATGACCCGGAACCCTTCCCCAAGGAAGAAGAGCATCTGGTTGTCCCAGTCGTCGCCACTCAGCGGCCAGCCGTGATGGAAGACGATCGGCTGCGCGTCCTTCGGTCCCCAGTCCTTGTAGAAGATCTCGGTTCCGTCCTTCACCTTCACAGTACCCATGAACTTGTTCTCCATTGTTGCTTGTTGCGGTTTGGTGGCGGCTGAAGCCGACGGACCGACCGCAAGTGCGATCGCGGCGGCGGATCCTGCGAGGAGAGCATCTCGTCTCGTAAGGGAAATGTCTGACGTCGGTGTCATCGGGAGAACCTCCAGTTCGTGGTTCGAGGCTACAGCAAGACTATCGACGCGCACCGGCCGCCTCTTGGAACGGAACGATTGTTGCGTCCTGATGGCAGCCGGTCTTTCGAAAACGTCCGTTTCAATCGGGCGGTCGGCTATGCCAGATCGCCGCCGTTGTTATGATCTCGAGTAGCAGTTGGGCAACCGCCGCAGACTTCGTCGACGACCGCCTGTTGAACCGCATCAAATCGGGCCGCCACTTCGCGCTTTACCCCAAGTTCTTCGAACATCTCCGACATAGGATGGAAGGCGACCGCGGAGTTGCGCCCAGGGAGTTCCCGGACGAGAATTCGTAATGGCAGATCGAGGGCGGTCAGCGGCGTCTCCACCATGACTGGCGTTCCCGCCTTCGGATTGCCGTAGACGATCACCCGCGTCTCGGGCATCGACAGCCCATTGTCTCGTGCCGCCTTCGCGTGATCGATCTCGGCGAATACGGTCATCCCAGCCTTCCCGATCTCGCTCGCGACTGTTTCCAGCGCCTCCTGGAAGGCGTGGGTCGTGCATTGCTCGATGGCTTTTGAACGCATATGAAGCTCCTCTATTCCTGGCTGCCATCGTCCCCACGGGACAATTTCCCCTCCTCGGCCTTGTAGAAATACTGGCTGGCGACAAGCCACCCCTTGAGCGGGCGCAAGGGCGGAATGCACGTCAGGATCATGAACGGCCCGGTCACGAAGATCTGGGTCCAGATAGACGCCTGGTGCGCGACCGCAAGCCAGACCGACAGGAGCACCGTCGGAATGCAGGCGAAGCAGATCACAAAGAAAGCAGGCCCATCGGCGGGATCGGCGAACGAGTAGTCCAGGCCGCAGACCTCGCACTCCTTGCGCAACGTGAGGAAGCCGTCGAACAGGTGGCCGCGCCCGCATCGGGGGCACAGTCCGCGGACGCCCGTCTTGAGCGGCGACAACGGCGGATAAGGATCTTCCATGTCTGCGCCCTTCCGTTCACCCCATAGGGCTCATTAAGTCACTGGTTTCAATGGCTGTCGAGAACCATCCGCGATGGATGTCCACGGTATCGTACTCTGACGAAATTTCGGGCAACTTGCCGATATCAGGCGTCCTGCTACTCTGCACCTCGGCGACATCCGGCGGAACGGACCATGGATGCAACGGAAGGCATGCGATTGCTGCGAGCGCTGTCCGCCGATGCGGATCGCGACAGTATCGTCGATGCGCTTTCGAATGCCTGCCTGAAGTTCGACGACGTCGATCGGGCGGAAGTGGTCTTCCTCCCGAACGAAAGTTCCGATCTTTTTCCGTCCTCGGTCATGTCCTCGCTCCGGGAAACCAAGATGCCGCTGTTCGCGGCAGGATTTGATGTCAGCGGCAACGATTCCGGTCTGCGCTGTGAACTGCTTGTCCCGCTCCTCGTCGGAGAGGACGTCCTTGGCACGTTGAGGATTGAAAGCTCCACCATCGCTGCGTTCGGAGCGGACCAGACCAATGCATTCGAACATCTGGCCTCCTATGCCGCATTGCGGATCGAGAAGGCGACCGTCGACTCCGAGCTTCGGCAGTCGCAGGAAAGAGCTCGCCTTGCCGAATGGGAACTGCGTCTTTCATGGGACACGCTTCCGGCCCATGCCTGGCATACGAGCCCGGACGGGAGGCTAGAGGACGTCAATCGACAGTGGTTAAGCTACTTCGGCCTCACAAAAGAAGAGTCGATGGGTTTCGGATACATGCGGGTTTTCCATCCCGAGGACCGGGAAAGGGTCCAGGAGTTATGGACGGGACTACTGACAAACGAGGTGGCGGGAGGCGTCGAGGCCCGCATGGTGCGTCGCGACGGCGCGTCGCGCACGTTCCTCCTAAGGGCCGTGCCGATCCGCGACGAGAGCGGCAAGGTCATCAAATGGTACGGGCTGAACACAGATGTCGAAGACCTGAAGATTGCGCAGAACCGAATTCAGGAGAGCGAGCAGCGATATGCGGCAACGCTGTCGAGTATCGGGGATGCGGTCATATCAACGGACGATCGGGGGCGGCTGACGTTTATCAACCCGGTCGCCGAGAAGCTGACTGGGTGGACGCAGCAGGAGGCCGCCGACAGACCTGTCGAAGAGGTCTTCAAGCTGATCGGCGAAACTCACCAAATCATCGTCGATCCGGTCTCCGAAATCCTAGGTCGTGAGGCCGATCTTACTATAGGCAACCAGTACGCCCTCCGGTCTAAGACCGGGCCAGAAGTCGTCATCGACGTATCGGGCGCGCCAATCATCGATTCCAGCGGCGAGATGAAGGGCGCGGTTCTCGTGTTCAGGGACATGACCCAGAGAAACGAGACATTGGACGCCCTGCGAAAGTCGAAGGAGGACCTTGCCCGCATGAGCCGCCTGACCGCCATCGGCGAGTTGGCGGTGTCCATCGCGCACGAAATGAACCAGCCTCTCATGGCTATTGTCACGAACGCCGCCGCGTCCATGAGCTGGTTGAAAGCCGATTCCCCGAACATCGAAGAGGCCATGCAGGCGATCGAGTGGGTTCTGCGCGACGGCCATCGAGCCGGCGAGGTGCTGAGCGGCGTCTTGGCATTGGCCCGGAATTCACGGCCGAAGGTCGAGCCACTGAGCATCCGCAGCGTGATCGAGGAAGTGCTGCTGTTGACCAAGAGCGAACTTCGACAGAAAGGCGTCCTCGTCGAAACCACCTATGATGCTACGGCCGATGCGGTCAACGGGGATCGAATCCAGCTCCAGCAGGTGCTAATCAATCTGGTGATGAACGGCGCGGACGCGATGGGGACAATCGAGGGCGAGCGAAAGGTGCTGCACGTCATCACGAGCCGGAGCAACGGATCGATTGAGGTCAGCGTCACGGACAACGGCGTCGGGCTCGATCCGGATACAGCGGATCGGGCGTTCGAGGCATTCTTCACCACCAAGGCGACCGGCATAGGCATGGGACTTTCGATCTGCCGATCCATCATTGAGGCACACGGCGGCCACATCTGGGTCACGACCGAGAAGGGCGCGGGAAGCACATTCAGCTTCACCCTACCGCCTCCACAATCCTCGCAAGAGCGATCCGCAATTCCTGAAGAATAGTGGGGAGTAGGTCGAAACTCGTGTGTAGGAGAGATGAAGCCGTCCACCCTGGTGGCAGGCGCCGATGCATTGCTCCTATGGCCGCACGCCCGACGACGAACTCCCCACAGTTCCGCCAATGGCCGTCGACGCTGTACGCCAAGGCGACCTTCGAGGGGTCGTAGGTGTTCCTGCCCTCCTCAGCCAGCCGCACCTTCTCGATCGCCGACCGCAGGGTAAAGGGAGGTAGCGGCGGGCGGCTCATTTGAGTCCTTCGAATGAAGCTATTTGCCGGAAGATTTCGCGGATTTGAGCGTGGCGATCTCGGCCTCGAGTTCTTTGATCCTCGCGTCCCTACTCTCGATGGCCTTCAGAACTTCGTCAGCCTCGAACCTGAGCGGAATATGCTGCGGGCAGTTCGCGTCCCAAGCTTCGACATGGAACAGGATCACCTGTTCCGGCCTGGCCTGGTAGTCTTTCGGCATCAACTGCTCTAGGAGCGCCGGGTCGTCTTCGACGACGCGGGCCGTCCCCCAAATCTTCACTCGGGACCGGCTGCCGTAGTCGATTAGGAATAGCTGCGCCTTGTCGTTGTCGACGAGGTTTCCCTGAGTGATGTACTGCCGGTTGCCGATGTAGTCCGCGAATCCGAGCGTGGTCTCGTCGATCACTCGGAGGAACCCAGGCGGCCCGCCCCGGTGCTGGATATACGGCTGGCATTCCTTGTTGGCGGTGGCCATGAAGATGCTAATCTGCTTCTCGATGAAGTCCTTTAGGTCGGGTGTGATCTCGGTCGCCCATCCGCCGCGTTCTTCCACGCGCGAATAGGATCGGCGCGAACCCTTCCTTGCCTGAATCTCCTTCACCGAAGGCGAAAAGGCGACGTCGCTCGATATATACTTCTCAGTCTCCACGGCCGCCTGCCCTCGTTTTGGAATCGGCGGCCCGACGCCGCCGCGGAGAGTTTCAGCTCAGACGCCCTCATAGGCAAGGCGGGTGAACAGCGCCGGCGATATTGCCCAGTTGCCGAAGACCGGATCCCATTTCGCCGTGGGCTTCGCGGCGATCGTTTCTTCGACGCTTCGACCATCCTTCTTCAGATTGGCGACGTTCTCCCGTATGCCGACGAGCATATCCCGCCAGGCGATGAGATCCTTTTTGTTGCCTATCTCGCCGTGGCCCGGAATGACGATCGTCTGGTCGTCGACCATCTTGACGTTGGCCTCGGCGGCCTGGATCTGCCCGTCGATGCTGCCACCGGTCGAATAGTCGATGAAGGGATAGACGCCGTTCCAGAACGTATCGGCGACGTGGACGACGTTCGCCTCCTGGAAGAAGACCGATATGTCGCTGTCGGTATGGGCCGGGCCGTAGTACTTCAGCGCGACCGTCTGGCCGTTGTGCTTCAACGTCTCCTCGTCGCCCTTCATGAGCATCGTCGGTAGCGCGCCCTTCGGCGACGCCGGGAAGTCGAAATCCCAATCCTCGACGCGGGTGGCGACCGTGAGATGCTTCAGCGAATTGGGGTGTGCCATGATCATGGCGCCTTCCGAATTCAGCCACTCGTTGCCGTCCGTGTGGTCGAAGTGCCAGTGCGAGTTGATGAGATGCTTGATCGGCTGCGGCCCGAGATCGGCAAGTGCCTTCTCGATGCGCGGGCGGGTCGCCGTGATCCCGGCGTCGACGAGGAGCTTTCCATCCTCTCCGACAAGCACGCCCATGTTCCCGCCAGAGCCGGACAGCGCACTAATGCCGCCCCGAAGCTTGGTCGTGGTGATGTCCGCCGCAGCCGCGGCCTCACGGATCTGGACGACGAGGCTCTTGGCGGCCGCGAAAACTTCGGCCGGCGTGAGCCATCTGCCCGTGGCCGCGAATGTCGCGCCACCAAGGCAGCAGAGGCAGAACCCACGTCTCGAGAGTGCGTAATCGTGCTTGTTCATTTCCGGCTCCATCACGTCGTGCCAGTTGCGGTGAAAGAGTGCCACCACGCAGGGAGGGGTGCGTGGTGGCCAGGCCTCGATCTAGTCGCGGCTAAGTTTTCGATCGAGGAAGTCGTGAATTAGCGGGGCCATCTCCGGCAGCTTGTCTTCGAGTGCGAAGTGGCCCGTGTCGAAAAGATGCATCTCCGCATGCGGCAGGTCGCGAAGATAAGGCGACGCGCCGTCGGCCGGGAAGATCTTGTCGTTTTTCCCCCAGACGATCAGGGTCGGCGGCTTCTTGTCCCGGAAGAACTTCTGGAATTCCGGATATAGCGGAACGTTCGTGCCGTAGTCGTGAAAGAGGTCGAGCTGGATGTCATTGTTTCCTGGACGATCGAGCAAGGGCTGGTCGTGACCCCAGTTATCGGGATCGATATTCGCGAGGTCGCTCATTCCATCGGTGTACTGGAACTTGGTCGTCTCCGGCTTGAACAGCACCATCAATGCCTGACGGTTTTCGGGAGTGTCGTTCTTCCAGTATGCCTTGATCGGGTCCCAGAACTCCTTGAGCCCCTCCTCGTAGGCGTTGCCGTTCTGGACGATCAGCGCCGACACGCGATCGGGATGCTTGAGCGCGAGCCGGTATCCGACCGGAGCGCCGTAGTCCATCACGTACATCGCGTATTCCTTGACATCGAGCTTGCCTAGGAGACCATCGACGATGTCCGCGTAGTGCTGAAAGGTGTAGGCGAACTTTGTGTGGTCGGGCGCGGCGCTCTGGCCGAAGCCTGGATAGTCCGGCGCGATCACACGATACTTGTCGGCGAGGATCGGGATCAGATTCCGAAACATGTGCGAAGACGTCGGGAACCCGTGAAGCAGCAGCACGACGGGAGCGTCGGCGGGGCCGGCCTCGCGGTAGAAGATGCTCGTCCCATCGATGTCCGCAGTATGGTAGGTGACCTGGGGCACGACAAGCTTATGTGCGACGACGACCTTCTTCGCCGCGTAGGACGTGGCCGGCAGGATCGTTGATGCAGACAATGCGATCGCGATGGCCAATACCGTTCTACTCATGATGGATCTGTTCATTTCAGCCTCCGGTTTTCGAATGAGGGCGCGGACGAGACCGCTCGTCTCGTCGCTGATTTCCCGTTGATTGCTACGCCCGGCGAGCGAAAACGACGAGCTAGTTGTCGTAAGGCGTCGTGAGTTTGCGTGAGAGGTCATCTCAGCCGACTTCGCCAGGTGGTTCGAATTCCTAGACCTTGGTCTAGTTCTTCATGACCTTGTCGAGGTCAGACTGGCCATTGGTCGGATTGTTTGCGTGCATGGCGGGAGCTAGGCTCTGCTTGCTCGCTCGCAGTTGGAGAGCGCCTCGCAAAACGAGGCCAGATTTGTACCACTTCGACCTTCAACAGCGCGGTTAACATTGCAGCCGACGGGGGAAGTCAGCCATGCAAGTCCAATTCGCCGATACGCTCGAACAAACGAATCCAGCAGGCGCATATCTGCCTCAAGCCTATGGAGAGATTAAGCGCGCAGCCAACGACGACGCGATCCGCTTCGGAAGGTTCTGCGCGATCCCGCACTCCCGTCAGCTTCTGCTGGACGGATGCCCACAGGAGATAGGCGGCCGGGCGTTCGACCTTCTCATGGTCCTGCTCAGGTCCAACGGCAAGATCGTCAGCAAGGACGAAATCCTGAACGAGGTGTGGCCTTCGATGGTGGTCGAGGAATGCAATCTCCGCTTCCAGGTGAAGTCTCTAAGGCGGGCCTTGGGCAGCCAAGGCAACATGATCAAGACGATCGTCCGAAGAGGCTACATGCTGATCAGGGACGACGTGCTGCCCGAAGACGAGGTGCGGTTCGATGCGACGAGGTCGACGACCGTTTCTGAGATCGACACGCCCGTGGCGATAAGGGCCACGGCGCCCTACATCGTCCTTATCGAGGACGATGAAAGCGTTCGGCGCTCGATTTCAACACTGCTGCGATCGATCGGCCTCGGCGTCGCATCCTTTGAATCCGTCAAGAAATACCAGGAAAGTGCGCATTCGCCGCAGCCCGATTGCCTCATCCTCGACGTCTGCCTGCCTGGCAGAAGCGGCTTAGACTTTCAGGCCGATCTCCTGAAGACTGGCATACGATACCCGATCATCTTCATCAGCGGTCATGCCGACATTCAAATGTCGGTGCGAGCTATGAAGGCGGGAGCAATCGAATTCCTGACGAAGCCGGTGCGGCATCAGGATCTATTGTCGGCGGTGGACATGGCGATAAACGCCTGACCGCATAGGCGCTACCACCATGACGCTTAAATTGAAGGCGGCCGCAAAGGCCGCCTTCGTCCATTGTGGCATCGATTTTGATCTTCTCGGCATCTCCGACTGGACGTCGAACGGAGCGCCCGCGGCCAACCGGATCTCACACGCCATCTCGACAACTCACACCGTTGGGCGGCGCCGCGTAGTAGCCTCGTGGGAACGTAAACCGAGCGCGCATGCTCGCTACAGCAATGCGCCGAGCGTGAGGTTCTTCACATGAACAAGTGGTTGTCTGGTGCGGCAATGACCGCGGCTCTCCTCCTAAACCAGAACGCGATGGCGGCGTCGAAGCCCACGATTGTCCTCGTCCATGGCGCGTTCGCGGAGTCGGCTAGCTGGGACGGCGTCGCTGCCAAGCTGGTAAAGGATGGTTATCCCGTTGTCGCAGTGGCGAACCCTCTGCGAGGAGTAAAATACGACTCAGACTACGTCTCGGCAGTCTTGAAGTCCATCGACGGGCCGGTCGTCCTGGTCGGACATTCTTACGGTGGCTCGGTGATCACCGACGTCGCCGTCGAAGGAACGAACGTGAAGTCCCTCGTCTTCGTCGCAGGACTCGCGCCGGACAACGGCGAAAGCGCCGGCAGCCTTGGCAAGAAGTTCCCGACGGGCACACTCGGCGACGCATTAGCGCCACCCGTCATCCAGCCTGACGGTAAGCACGATCTCTACATCCTGCAGAGCAAGTTTTGGAAGCAGTTCGCCGCGGACGTCCCCGAGCAGCAAGCAGCACTCATGGGCGCCGAGCAGCGTCCGGTCACGGCAGAGGCCCTGAACGATCCTTCAGGCGATCCATCCTGGAAGAAACTGCCTTCCCATTTCATCTACGGAACCGCCGACAAGAACATCCCAATGGAGCTTCACGAGTTCATGGCGAAGCGAGCGGGTGCCAAGGAAACCGTCGGCGTGAAGGGAGCATCGCATGTCGTAATGATCTCCCATCCTGATCTGGTGTCCGCGATGATCGAGCGGGCCGCCGCCGACAAATAACGTCACACTCAATTCGCGCCCTTTCATGAGGAGCAGCCGATGCAGGCCGATATCGCCGTCAAGGTGAGCTTGGGCAGGATTCGCGACGTCTTCGAAACCATCGCCGACTGCCTGCACGTCGAACACTTCAGCGTCGCCGACCCGAACATCTCACTGGCGAAGCTGACGCGGGAGAACGGGAACCGTGCGATCACCACCTCGCTGGATTCCGGCGTCGGGACGTTCGTCGTCGCGGCTCGCGATTCCGAACTGCGCCTCGAACAGAAGGGACGCATGCTTTTTCAGGGCCTCATGATCGAAGGCAGCGTAACGTTCGTGGAGGGCTCGGATCCCATCACCGTCGAGCTGCAGTCCGACGCCTGTCTCTATGTGCTCACCTTCCTACGGGAGCCTTGTCGAGACCCCTGTTCCGTCGTTGGAGGACGGTTCAACATCCGTGACATCCGGCTTGCGGAACTGATTGGCGAAATTTCCGAAAGTTCGCCCGCGCGAAGAAGTGAACTCACCAGAAATTTCTCGCAGTTGGCGTTCGAGCGCTATCGATCGCTACCCCGCGTCCATCCCCTCTCTGCATGGCGTCTCAGTCGCGTTAGACGCTATGCGGAAACCCGTCTCGATCAACGGATCTCGCTAGAGGAACTGGCCGATGTCGCGGGATTTTCGCGGGCGCATTTCGCGGCAACGTTCAAGGCAGCCACCTCGATGAGCGCCCATGAGTTCCTCCTACGGATGCGAATTCAGGCAGCAGCCAGACTGCTTATATGCACCGATCTGGCCCTCGTAGAAATCGCCTTGCAGACGGGCTTCCAGAACCAGCCACATTTCACGACGGTCTTCAAGAAGATCACTGCGGTCACGCCGCGAAAATGGCGGGATTCCCGCCGGTCCGCCGCAGTGGCAAGCAGCCTCAAGAATGTGCTCCACGCCGCAGCCGTCATCGAACACCTGCCAGCAAACCCGGAAGCGTTCGTTCCGCATGATCTGCATTGAAACCCGGCCAAACGCATAAGACCCAGGACCGAAGCAACAAAGGAGATTGAAGCATGGCCCGAATTCCAATTCCCGCGACGCTCGATGCGGCGCCGGAAGCTTCCAAGCCGACGCTGGAGGCGATCAAGAAGCAGATTGGCGCGCTGCCGAACGTCTTCCGCATGATGTCGGCCAGTCCGGCCGTGATTGAGGCCTACGCAGCTCTCAACGGGGCGCTCAGCAAAGGCAAGCTCGACAAGAAGATCCGCGAGCGCATCGCCTTGGCGATCGCCCAGAAGAACGGCTGCGAGTATTGCCTCGCCGCCCATACCTACACCGGCACCCACGTGACCAAGCTCAGTCTCGAGGAAATCGCGGCTGCGCGCCGCGGCGGATCCTCCGAGGCAAGGGCCGACGCCGCCGTCAAGTTTGCCGTCAGGGTTGCCGAAGCGAAGGGCGGCGTTTCCGAACAGGAAGTGGATGCACTGAAGGCGGCCGGCTTCGATGACGGTGAGATTCTGGAGATTGTCGCGCACGTCGCGGCGAACACGTTCACGAACTACATGAACGAAGTCTTCAAAACCGACGTCGATTTCCCGAAGGTTGATCGCGAAGCCGCCTGAGCGTTTCTGGGGCAAGACCAGTCTGAAGTCTACTTTAATTTCAATCTGTTGTCCGGCGAAGCGGAGTTCAGCAACAAGGATAGGGACTATGGCAATGCTGTCCTCTTCCGAACTGTCCAAAGTGATCTGGTAGCCCTCTTTCAGTAAGGGACTGGCGCCCTTTGCGGGCACCGCGTTCCGCATGCGCTCGCCTTGGAAGCTCGAATCCTTCAGAACTCTTTCTTATCGGGCACGACGAACCTGACCGTCTCCGCGGTGATCACGTGATGTCTTGGATCGGCCAGTTCAAACAGAACCTTGTGTTCGCCGGCTGGAAGGCCGACGACGATCAGCGTCTCGCCGCTCGCATCAACGAAGTGCCACGGAAGATCGTCGACGGTAACATGGACGTGTCCGACGCGGGGCGAGACCTGCAGCGCGCCCTCCCCGAAAACCGGGGCGATGCGGATGTTTTCCCCCCGATACTGGATGAAGACGAGGCCACGGGACAAAGGCTCCGGAAGCGGCGGATCCACGATGAGCTTCGGTGTCGGCTCGTCTTCGATGGCGATCAAGGGGGAAGGTCCAATGATGTCTCTGGCAGTCTGAGCGGGTATGCTCGTGGCAGGCGTCGTCATGGCGGCCCTCCTAGCTCGATTGCTTCGATAGCGTGATCCGGCGGCGTTCGCACACCGTCGCCATCGTCCTCTAAATTTCCTCTGGAGCGAAGACGAAGTCGAGTTAGATCATGTGGGGCGCCGTTGGTTCTTGTGCGACCCGTTACGCTGCGCTGCCCTTACGGCGTGGAAGCCGGACCGCTTGCCAGAGCCGTCCTGATCGCCTCGAGCAAGTCCGCTGGACTGACCGGCTTCAGGAAGATACGCGACGCCCCTGAATTCCTGGCACGGTCGCCGACTGCAACGTCGGAGTGGGCGGTGATAAGAATTGAAGGAATCCTTCTGGTCATCCCGGACAGCCTGTCGAGCAGGTCCAGTCCAGAAATACCGCCGAGCTGGATGTCAGTGACGAGGCAGGCTGCAGTTTGAAGCTCCGTGGACGCGAGGAATTCTTCTGCCGACGCGAAGGCGGCAACCCGCATGCCATTGGCGCGAAGCAGTCCTCTGAGCGCATCACGGACGGGCTCGTCATCCTCGACGCAAATCACCAGGGAGGTCTTCGAGGCATCAACCATCAATCGATCCTATCGTTGTGATTCTATGACCGGGGTTGCACGCTCGCAATGCGACTAACGTCACAAAATTTCAAATGAAAACTAGCCTTTGGTAGAGGTGTTCGCCGGCTCGCCCAGCTCCAACAAATCGTAGTGACGAACCAGCTCCGGAAGGGAATGGACATGCATTTTCTGCATGACGTTTCCTCGGTGCAATTTCACCGTCGCCTCGGTGATCCCCAAGGCTGTAGAGATCTGCCTGTTGCGCTGGCCCTCCACCACGCGGATAAGCACTTCCTGCTCACGCTTGGTCAGCGTTTCGAAGTCGGCGCGGGCGCTCGCGGCCGCTTCTTCCTTCATCGTCGTGCGGCTGTCCCGCTTCATCGCGGCGTGGACAGCGTCCAGGAGATCCTGCTCGCGCACCGGTTTCGTCAGGAACTCTACCGCGCCTGCCTTCATCGCCCGAACGGCGATCGGAACGTCGGCATGGCCGCTCATGAAGATCACCGGCCGGTGGAAACCACGGGTCCGCACCTCTTCGTAAAATTCTATTCCGCTCTGACCAGGGAGCCGGACGTCCAGGATCATGCAGCCGACAGACCCCAATTGACCTTTCGACGAGAACTCGCTCGCCGAGGAAAACGCTATAACGTTGAACTTCATGGAACGCAGCAGGCCGACGAGCGACTCGCGGACGCCGACGTCGTCTTCGATAACGACGACCTGCGCGGAGGTATCTTCACGTTGTTTCTGATTCATGTGCCCCTCTTGCGTACGGGATCGCGAATTCGAAGACCGATCCTCCAGACGGCAGCGGCCGAGCCGACAGCGTCCCGCTATGCGCCTCGATGATAGACCGGCAGATCGCGAGACCCATGCCGGTCCCCTCCGGCTTGGTCGAGAAGAATGCTTCAAAAATACGTTCAGTTGCAATGGGGTCGAGGCCATGGCCGTTGTCCTCCACCCGGACGGCGACAGATTGCGCGCTGCGATCCTCGCTGACCACGGTGATGGTCCGGCAATGCTCCTTTTCGGTCATCGCTTCAGCAGCATTGAGCATGAGGTTTAGAAGAACCTGTTGAAGCTGAACCCTGTCACCGCGGATCGGCCTTGTGGTCGGCGACAACGAGACGGCTGTAGTGATCTGGCGGCTTCGAAGTTCGCTACGCATCATTGTCAAAACGTCCCCCACGACTTCGTTGATATCGACCATCGCGATCGAGGGACGCGAGTTGCGGGCCATGTTCCGGACGTTCAATAGCACGTCTCCCGCTCGTTTCCCCTCCTTGACGATGCGCTTCGCAGCGACTTTCGCCTCGTCCAAATCGGGTTCCGGACGGTCGAGCCAGCTCAGACACGTGGCAGCATTCGTGACGATGGCCATCAGGGGCTGGTTCATTTCATGGGCTATGCTCACGGTGACGGCGCCCATCGCCGTCAGGCGGTTCATTCTGACGACGTCGGCCTGTGCTTTCCTCAACGCCTCCTCGCTGTTCACACGATCGGTCAGATCGATGATCGCCCCGAACACCTCGGGTTCCTGTTCGGGGTCTGTCTCGACGCGGACCATGCAGTGGACATGCCTGATCGAGCCGTCCGGCAGCAGCAGCCTGTGTTCAGCTTCCCACGGCTTCCGATCTCGAATACCGGACGCGTAGATTTGATCGATACGCTCGCGGTCGTCAGGATGAACTCTCATCATCACCGCTTCGTGCCTCAAGGGCTTGGCTGGATCGAGACGGTATATGTTATAGGTCTCCGCCGACCAGATGATCTCGCCTGTCGAAGGCTTGATCCGGAAGCTTCCGACGTGACTGAGCATCTGTGCTTCGGCGAGCGAGGCCTGAGCTCGCTGGGCCTCGGCAAGCGAATTTCGTATTCGTTCCTCGGAACGCCTTGTCTCGGTGATGTCGACGATCGTGCCGATGTAGGCCCGCGGATGACTTTTCTCGTAGATCAGGCGGCCGCGAGCATGGATGAACTTCACCGTACCATCCGGAAGGACGAAGCGGTGCTGGACGTTCAGTTCGTCGCCTTGGAGCGCCCTGCCATGTGCATCCGAGACCGTTTCGCGATCTTCGGGATGCACCCTTTCCATCAAGGTTTCGAAAGTGATCTCGGTGCTTGGAAGACCGACAATGTTCATGCATTCGGCGGAACAGGTGAAGACGTCCGACATCATGTCCCATGACCAACTGCCGGTCTCGATGATCCGCTGGGCCTCGGCCATCACCGCCTGGCTCTTCGCGAGCTCGAATTCGGCGCGTTTCAGATCGTCGATGTCGGTGTTGATACCGTACCACTTCCGCGCCTTGCCATCGGCCCCGATAAGCGGCACGGCTCGGAGCATAAAGTACCTCGCCTCGCCGTCGTGCCGCAGGATGCGCGCCTCGACGCCGCCGGGCTTTCCGGCGACAAGGAGTTCGGTCCAAGCGGCGATGACTTTCTGAACATCGTCGGGATGGAACGACGCCAGGAATCCCATCCCAAGAGCCTCGTCACGTCCAATGCCGGTATAGTCGTGCCACTGCCTGCTCGCCTCCTCGAGCTCGCCTCCAGGGCCGCCGATCCAAGTGAGGGCCGGGATCATGTCGAGGTTGAGCCTCAGTTCCCGCTCTACGCGGGCTGCCTCCTCCACGACGAAGCGCAGTTCCTCGTCGGCTTTTCTCTTCCAGAGCGATCCGACGAAGGTTGATGCCAGCCATTCGATATTTTCCAGCCGCCTGCCGGAGACCGAGTCATTTTCGACTTCCAAATAAATCGCCGCCTCGGGACCAAATGGAAAAGCGAGCGGAACGCATATGGTCGATCCAAGTGTCCCGGAAGTCATTCTTCCTTTCCCGGAACCAAGCACTTCGAGAATGAGGGTCTCATCCAGTTCTTGATGAGCCGAAGGGAGCGAGGCGGGCGAAACATCTTCCGCGGTCGCCTCGACTTCTACGAAGACGCCGCGGTCGCCGGACGTGACTACAAATCCTCTGCCCGCTCCAGCCGCACGCAACGCTGTCACGAGGAACTGCTCCATATCGTGCCGGTCGGCATCCTTGATATGAGACGTTCCTTGGTTCTCCCCACCTGTTACGTCGCTCATCGGTGCCACTGCTCCGCGATCCCATGGCGGGATGCTATTTCTGGGAACGGACGAAAGCCAGTTATGAACACGTTCAGGCGTTCGGCATCCCATGGCTCGCAACGCGTTCCATCCCGCGATCGCGCTGGGCTACATATTCGGCCGCCTGCCCGAACAGTAAGCCCAGCCCTCCCCAGACGATCAACTGCAGGAGTGCAGCGTGGGCGCGGAATTCGAGCAGAAGGTCTCTAGGGAAGTCGTGGGGCGTTTCTGAGATCGCAGGCATGCTCGCCATCAGCGCCGAAGCAAGTGTGACAAACGCGGCAATGCCGATCGCTATCGATCCAGCCGGCCGCATCCGGCGCGCTGTCCGGTAGGACATCCAGAACGATACCGCCATGCAGATGGCCAATGCCAGAATCATGATGAAGTAGAGTTCGGTTCTGCTTCCAATGGTTTCAGCGTTGCCGACGCCTGGCGGGCTCGCCGGATACTTGAGTTGAGGCACCAGCACGAGCGAGACGTAGCCTGCAAGGGCGAGCGTCCAGACCGCCGACCTTGGCCTGACGCTCAGTCGACCATGGAGAAAGGCCAGTCCGATCGCAAGGGAACCGCCGAGTGCCGTGCAGTATGTGGCGAGGCCGGTAACTAGGCCCGTGTTGCGCTGGGTGCTCCGAGAGACTGTGCCCTCCTCGACGCCCGCATGATCGCGATAGCCGCCCTGTTCCAGGGCGATCGCGCGTTCGATGGTCGGTTCGGCGTAGACCCGAGCGTACGCAAAGGCGAACAGCGCGACGACCAGTCCGGACAGCATTCCTGCGAGCAGAAGTCTCTGGATCATAGCGACGTCCTCAATGACAGGGAAAGCCGAGCAGATGCCGGCCGTCGTGAACAAACTCGTGAACGGTGTCGCCCTGTATCAGCGAGGTCGCACCCTGCTCCGCGCCCACGAAGTAGAGGGCCATAAGCAGGAGGAGGCCGACGAAGACGGTCCAGGGTAGGAGTTCCTGCGGGGAGATCGGCAACTGACCCGGCACGGGATGGACGACGATATTGGTCATCGGGATGTTCCTTTTAGAGCATGGAAGTTGCGGCTATCACATCAGATCGATGGCCCGCCGTTTATCGAAACCGTCCGATTGCGTGCGTTCCTCCGTTCAACATGCCATCGCACGAATTCGAAATATCGCCCGGCGTCGTCCTCTTAGTGTTCGGGGAGCATGATCGGAGGATTGGATGAATTCCGCCCATACACCCAACAGGAAGATCGAAGGCGTCGTGCCGGCCTTTGGCGAGCTGCCCATCTTTGCGGTCGGACAGCGGGTCAAGGTCTCGGACCGTGCACCGGTCGGACACTACCGGGTGCCGTTCTATTTGCGTGGCCAGACGGCGATCGTCGAGGCGATCATGGAGCCGAAGGCGGTCAACAACGAGGAAGAGGCGTTTGGCCGGAATGCAGGCGCCGTCCGTCACTACTATCGAATTGCAGTTCCGATGACGTCGATCTGGAGCGACTACACCGGTTCGCCCGACGACGGCCTTCGGATCGAGGTCTTCGAAACATGGTTGGAGGGAGTTTCAGAATGAGCGAGCACGAACACGGCGACCACGACCATGGAGATGACGACGATCACGCTCCGATCGTCGCGTCTGAAGCGCCTGGCTACTACGACATCATGGAGACGGCGTTTCAGGAGCTGATGATCGAAAAAGGGTACTTCACTGCAGGTGAAATCCGACGGCAGATCGAGGTCCTTGATTCCCGAAATCCGGCACTCGGCGCGAAGGTTGTCGCAAGGGCATGGGCCGATCCGGACTTCAAGGCCCGGCTGCTGGAGAACGGCAGAACCGGCTGCGAAGAACTCGGCATCACCTTTTACGACGAAACCCAGCTCATCGTGCTGGAGAACACGTCGAAGGTCCATAACCTCATTGTCTGCACGCTCTGCTCCTGCTACCCCCGGCCGGTCCTCGGACTACCGCCCGACTGGTACAAGCTGAAGCCCTACCGGGCGCGTGCCGTCTACGAGCCGCGAAAGGTGCTCGAAGAATTCGGCACCAACATTCCACACGACGTCGAGATTCGGGTGAGCGACTCCACCGCCATCCAGCGATATCTCGTTCTACCGATGCGTCCGGCCGGGACCGACGGTCTCGACGAGGAGCACCTTGCCGCCCTGGTTACCCGCGACGCAATGATTGGCGTCATTCAGATCCAACCGCCAAGTCAAGGAGAACCGGCATGACGGGCAGTGAGCAGTTCCTGAAGCGTCTGCCGAACGACATCGGCGGGTTGGAAGCGCCGAAGATCGAACGTGTCGAGCACGAACTCCTCCCCTGGGAGAAACGTTGCCACGCGCTGGCCGACGTCCTCGACTTCCACAAGATTATCAATACCGAGGAGAAACGACGTGGCGTCGAGTCTCTGGGCTCCGATCTCGTCGGCAAGCTTTCGTACTACGAGAGATGGATCGCCGCTTTCGCCAACATCGCATTCCAGAAAGGTCTGCTCACCCCGGAAGAACTTGCGGTAAAGATGGACGCCGTGGAGGCGAGATGGACGTCGCACCCCTAGGGGGCGGTTACCACGTCATCGCGCACATGCTTCGTCGAGGACGATCCGAACGTTTCGCTGTGCCTCGCCGTACTGACAGTATCGACGATCTACCCAGATGGAGGTTAAATGCGGACAATCACAGCGTTCCGCTTGCTTGCGGCGGGCGTCGTCTTGATCGGGGTCTCCGTCGGGGCCGCCACCATCGTGTCGAACAACGTCTCACCCATCTACGGGGTCAGTCTTCCGGAAGGATATCGCGGCTGGCAGATGATAACGGTCGCCCATGAAGCCGGGAAGAACAACGACATCCGCGGGATCCTTGGAAACGACATCGCGGTGAAGGCCTTCCGCGAGGGGACGCGACCTTTTCCGGATGGGGCAATGATCGCCCGTCTAGCCTACGTCTACAAGTCTTCTCCCGAAAACGACGCCGTATTTCCGGCGCCGCAGTCCTTCGTGGCGGGCGACCCCACGAACGTGCAGATCAGCGTGAAGGACTCGAAGAAGTACGCCGACAGTGGCGGGTGGGGATATGGCCAGTTCGAGAACGGCGTCGCCAACCAGAGCGAGCCGCTTTTGAAGTCCTGCTTTGCGTGCCATACCAAGCTGGACCGCTCGAAAGACTTCGTGTTTAGCCACTATTCTCCGTGAGTATCGCCGGTACTTGGATGTGGAAGCATTTCTCCTGGCCAGATTCCATTTCCACATTCGATGCAGGAGGATTCGATCCAGACTATGACGGGGTGAATCCGATCTGGCGACGGCGTCGCCGAAGCGGTCTCGATCGCCGGCAAGATGGTTTCGGCACTCACGCGAAAGGATCATCCGCGTCCTGCCAACGAAGTCGTAGAGCGCCAACACTGTCATCATCGCCAGATTTCTCGCCTCGCTCCCTGGGCGTCGATTGATCTGCTTTCTTGCGAGGTGAATCACCGTGGGGATGCAGGCGCCAGCAGTTAAGCCACCGACAGCAATCAGCGATCCCATCGCCATTATTCTTGAGTGGTTTCGAAGAACTGCGTCAAAAGTCACCTCATTCGTTCCAATGTGCCGCGAAGGAACACTGTTTCCTAGCCTATCGGCCCACTTTTGAGCGAACGGAGAAGCAAAAAAATTTGGCCAATGATAGCCATGCTGGTTTCCGTGACGTCACCAGGCGTCTTTGCTGAGCACCGGCGGCAGCTTCTTTGCCAAAAAGCTGGCAGTTCAAAATCGAAGTCAGCATATCAAGTGAGATCGAAAGGTATCGCTCTCAAGGACCGTTTGAAGTGGGTCGGCGGCGAACATATTGAACAAGTGAAGCCGAATTTCGAGTACCTTCCCTTCGATGCTGGGAGCATTGAGCGCTTCTTGCTGGAGATGCCGGAAGGAAGATGGCTTGCCTCACGTTTCTTGCCGGTTTCTTGGCGACTGGGGAGCGGTCGAGGAAAACTTCTTTGGGACGCTGCCTGAAACCAGGAAGGGCTTCTGCAGTATTACCTCCGCCAACCGCATATCAACGATAAGCGGGCAATGGCAGAAGCACGCGCTCCGCCAGAACAGTCCGTCCACAACTATGGACTATTCTTCTGAAGTCGCGCATATTAACGATATGAGGCAACATAGATGTCGTCCGGCGCTGCATGTTTGATATGCGAAGCTGACGCTTAACTTCGTTCGGGGGGCATTTCCGGACGGGCTAAACATCGTGCGCTTATCCGTCCTTAGGCTGCGGCCCAAGGCGCATTGCAGCCCGTTCCGGATGGCGTCCGGGAGGGAAGAACATGCCTGATCTTCAACGCAGAGAATTTGTCGTTCAAGGGAGTGCGGTTCTCGCCGCAATCGCTGGTCTGTACGCATCGGGGGTCAACGCTTTTCCGACGCGGACGGGCGAGAAGGTTATTCCGTGGCTCGATCAGCCGACGGAAAGTCCCGATCCAGTCGGAATCCAGACGCAGCTCGTCTGGGAAGATTTGGATACCTTCATAACTCCAAATGACAAGTTCTTCAGCATCTCGCATTTCAATCGACCGTCGATCGACGAGAAGAATTGGTCCCTCGAGATCGGGGGCCATGTCAAGAAGCCGTTGAAATTGACGCTTGCTGACATCAAGGCGCGGCCGCGACAGGAGGTCGTTTTTACCGTGGAATGCTCGGGCAACCATGGCTTTCCCTTCTTCACCGGTGGTATCGGCAATGCCCGCTGGGCAGGCACGCCGCTTGCCCCGATCCTCCAGGAAGCCGGGGTCCTTGATAGTGGCATCGAGGTCGTCTTCTTCGGCACCGACGGAAGCGAGGTCATAAACCGCGACATTAAGATGCAGCAGAACTTCGCTCGCAGCATGTCGCTGGCCGACGCCATGAACCCGGAAAATCTACTCTGCTATGAAATGAACGGTGCGGCTCTGCCGACACCCAATGGTTTCCCGCTGCGGCTGATTGCTCCGGGATGGTACGGCATCGCCAACGTCAAGTGGCTGAAGGCCATCGAGGTTCGCGACACCCGTTTTATGAGCCTGCTGATGGCCCGCGACTATGTCACCATCCGGGAGGAGGAGCACAACGGGGAGACAGTATGGGCTGAGACTTCCGTCGGCCGAGCGCTGATAAAGTCCGCACCCGCCAAAGTCACCCGGACAGACACAGGTTACCGCGTTATTGGCGCAGCCTGGGGGGCACCGATCGACCGGGTCGAAGTGCAAATCGATCAAACCCCATGGAAACCAGCGATCATTGATCACACCGAGGAAGCCGAGCACGCTTGGAAAATTTGGTCCTTTGATTGGGCAAATCCCTCTCCTGGAGAACACACAGTGACCTCACGCGCGATCAGTGCCGCTGGGCAGATTCAACCGGCCATGGACGATCCCTGGATCGCCAAAAAACACACATACTGGGAGAGCAACGGCCAGGTGACACGCCGCGTCCGCATCTCTTGAGAACGAGGCGTTGTCATTTCGCCCTCCGTGACAATTTGGAAGCCCTTCATCAGGCGCGGGTAGCTCTGCGGCGTCTCCGCTCTGCGTTCTCTCTGTTCAAGCCGCTCCTGATGGGCGACGAGCCGAAAAGGATCCAAGAGGAGCTTCGCTGGCTGGCTGGCGTCCTCGGCGAAGCACGTAATCTCGACGTCCTGCTGATGAAAGCGAAGGACTCCGACCTTCGGGCCAAGCTCAAGGATGCCCGCAACAACGCATACGACGACGCTGTCGAGGCTCTGGGGTCGGCGCGAGCGCGCGCGCTCGATTTCAACGAGTGGCTTCAATGTGACCTCGATAGCGCTGGCGGTAGCGCAACTTCCGAGGTCGCGTCGGCTTCGGAGTTTGCCGCGCGGGCCCTCGCAAGATGCTTAAGAAGCTGAAAAAGCATGGCAGTGCGTTGGCTGAGACCGACGACGAGCATCGACACCGGGTTCGCAAGGACGCTAAAAAGTTTCGATACGAGGCCGAGTTCTTCGGATCGCTGTTCGACGACAAGAGCGGCACGCGCCGGCACCGGAAATTCATCGCAGAGATGGAGGAGCTGCAGGACTGTCTTGGAGCACTGAACGATCTGGCAACCGGACCGAACGTGCTTGCGCAGCATGGACTGGCCAACCACCCTGCTCGAGATTCTGTCGTTTCTCACGATGACAAGAATGCGTTGATCCGCATGGCGCAGTCCTCAGTAGATGAGGTCATCGACACGAAGCGCTTCTGGCGCTGACACGAGGACGCCATGAACCTTAAGCGAAGGAACCTCGACTATTTGGCACGGTCGAGAACGTCGATGAAGATGAGCAGACACGATGAATGACATTGACGTCTATCCGAAGCCGATCCAGCAGTATGGTGCATTGTGTTTCCGAAACACACCCACGGCGCTTCCTGACACGGTCGAGATCCACACAATCCCCGATCAAACTGATTACGGTTATGTGGTCGTCAACAAAAAACGTGTGCTCGTCAATCCGAAGACCCGCACGGTGATTGAAGTCATCAAATAAGTTGAAAGCATCGCGGGCCTGCTTCCCAGGCCCGCGATTTCTCGCTCATGCAACCTCGCTCGCATTAGGCACCGTTCGCTCGGGCCGCGAGAGTTGAATTCAGTTTGGCATCCACCGCAGCCAGCCGCATCAGAGCGCGTCGTGACTGCGGGGTCTCCTTTGGGCATTCCAAACACGAAGGAGCAATTTGATCGACGAATTTCATCTTCATTCGCGGTTGATATTCACGGTTCGCTTTGGTCGTCCCGAGACGAAGACAGCGTAGTATTCCGCGCAGACCCTTCTCGAGCACAAGTCGAACCACGAAACACGGGTCGCTTCGTAATATCGGCCGAAGCGTCACGAGTGATGATATTTCAGCCGCACGTTGATGAAAAACTGGAAGCATTCGGGCCTGACGTTAAGGTCTGGTCCTCGGACAATTCGTTCATGCAGATCGCGGACAGGGCGCGGGCGAGGATCTCGGACCTTAGTTGGGGATCAGACTGAAGTCCTACACGTGGAACCGCTTGTGGTGGGGAGTGTTTTTGATTGGCGACGCCAGAGAGCGCCGCGCCGATTTTGTAGCCGCCCTGGAGACGAACCATGCGCCTGCTCATCGTCGAAGACGAACCGGGAATCGCTCTGGTGATTGAGGACGTCGCGATCGACGCCGGATTTGAAATCACTGGCACCGCGGGGAACATGTCGGAAGCTCTGGAGCTCGGCTCCGCAGCAGACATCGCCATCATCGACGCCCGGCTTGGGGATGGAATCACCGGACCGTCCATTGCCCGCGCCCTCTTTTCCGAATTCGGACTTGGGGTGGTGTATTTCACTGTGAACCCCGTCCTCACCGACGACCCGGAGGGCCGAGCTGTCGTCACCAAGCCGGCGAGCCCCGAAAGAATAGTTGATGCGTTGTCCATGGCAGCCAAGAACGCTCGCGCAAGAACGCATCGCGTCGCGAGCGGGCACACCTTCCACTGAACGCTTGAGGCCCCGTTGATCGGCTCCCTCCGACCGAACTCATGCTGCCGACACTATTTTTGTTGCCTGTCAAAGGAGATGCAACATGTCCGCTTCGCAATCGTATGAAGTGGCTGTGCTCGAAGTTTTCAACGAAGGCTACTGTACGCTCGGCAACTCCGCACTGCGCTGATCGGAACGTATGCCGCTGTTCGACACGAGTGGACGCGCCAACATCAAGCCCCATCCACTAGCAGCAAGCTCCCAATCCAAAGACCGGAAGTGGTGGTTTGCGCCGCGCAGTGCAGCTAATTGGCCTGACCCAAGCCGCAACCCCGTCGATGGTGAAGCCGGCCAAGCGATAACTGGTGCTTTGTCATGTGATGATCGCACGAGTAACCGCTTAAAAGCGAGTTACGCCGTTCAGCCGACCTTCGTCGATGGATTGCCCCAATGCTGGCGCGGCATTCCCGGCCGTTGCGGTTTCGGGCGAAACTTCACCAGCACCTCGCGGCCATCAACGGAAGCCTGTGTGCGCTCCAGCGCGTCGCGTTCGGCAACTGCCTGGCGCCAGTGTTCGTCGTCGCGGCCGTGAGGGCGGCCCTGTTCCTCCCAGATCGCGTAAGCTCTTTTACTGATCCATTCGTGGCCTCTACTGCTCATCCATGCATTCCATTCGATGGTTCGGGATTGCTGTCCTGCGGGACCGGTCTGTCCGGCCGAACCGGCAGGCGGCGCTTGGCGGCCATCAGCAAGTCGAGTTCGATCGAGGAGGGCCCGAAGCGGGCGAACAGGCTTTCTGCCTGCTCGCCCTTCAAGCCATATTTGGAAGCGAATTCATCAAGGCTATAGGGGCGGCCGCGCAAGATTCTGCTCCGGCGCTCCGGTTCACGGATTTGCGTCATTGTGGTAACCCCAGTTTGTTTTCCGAATGTGAGAACAAATAATAGCGGCGGAAGTTCCGCCAATTTTCAGCGTTTTTTTCGTCCGGTAGTGCCGTCAGGAGCTGCGGCGCGAAAGCCGGCCGCCTGCGCTTTGGCGGCTACGCCACAAACGAAAAAGCGCCCTCCCGATTAAGGAGAAGGCGCTCAAACTGCCGAGAAGTACCGCACCGCGAAGCGCCATATCCACAACAGATAACGACGGCGCCCGCATCTGGTCACAATGCGATGTCATGGGCAGAGTCCGAATGGCTGGTTTGTCACTCTATGCTTTCAAAACTGATCGTGATTACCCTCGTGTCGCCTGTGCTGGTGCTTACCGCTTGCTCGCACCCCGAGCCGCTTCAGACGTCCACAGTTGCTCCGGTCGCTGCGACGGCAGTTCCGATCACCGACCAAATGGTGATTGCCGAAACTGTGGGACGGGCCACGGTCGGTTCTGATCCGCTAGCGTGGGCTAACCCGTCCACTGGCAGCGCTGGGGTTATCGAGCAGGTTCGGCCAGGCACAAACAATCCAGACGGATGCCGCGACTTCGTCACAAGCAAGCAAAGTCTTGAGGGCGTGACTCGGTTCAATGGTGTAGCTTGTCCAGCAGATGGGTCTTGGAAGCTAAACGGCTCGTCGGGCTTGCACTAACCCAAGTTGGATAGGGTTTAGCGATTGTTCTTGCATTTCAACTCCCTATCGCGGATCTCAATCGAAATTCCTGCCGTCAGCAGAGCAATTCATTTGCGTTAGATCAGTCAGCTTCATCGCCTGTCTTTGGAAATAGTTGCAGGACATTCGATCCGTTCGATTGCGTGACAGTCGCGGTCGTTCGACGGCCTGAGCTTCGTTCTCCCACGCTCAGGATCGCCGATGCGAGGCCCTCACGCTGGCGATAGTAGTCAGGCTTGGTAGGCAGCGTCAGGCCGAACTTTTCGAGCATGCGCTCGATCAGGTCCATGGCCTCGGCTGCAAGACCCGCATAACCTTCCTGGCGCTTCTCAAAGAAGCCATCGAACCCGGGCCTGGACAGATCGAGGCTATCCAATGCATAGTTGAGGTTCTTGACCCTGTTCGACAGCCACAAGATTTCGTCTGACAACTCGGTAGTGAAAAGCTTCCAATCGGCGTCCTTCGGAAGCGAAAGGACGGGATCCGGAACGTGAAAAGTGAATTCGCCTTCATCCATCGGATTGAATTCTGGGATGTCCCGCACTGCCGCATAGCTCGCGCCAACGAAGTTGTCGAGCGCCAACACTGTCATCATCGCCAGATTTCTCGCCTCGCTTCTTGGGCGTCGATTGATCTGCTTTCTTGCGAGCTGAATCACCGCGGGGATGCAGGCGCCAGCAGTTAAGCCACCCGCAGCAATCAGAGCTCCCATTGCCATTATTCCTTGAGTGGTTTCGAAGAACTGCGTCAAAAGTCACCTCATTCGATTGGAGATGCGGGTCGCGTCAAAAACACGCGCAGACGGAATCATAACTTTCCGTTCCAATGTGCCGCGAACTGAGAAGATAAGGAACACTGTTTCCTAGCCTATCCGCCCACTATTGAGCGAACGGAGAAGCAAAAAATTTGGTCAATGATAGCCATGCTGGTTTCCTTGACGTCATAAGGCGTCTTTACTGAGCACCGGCGGCAGCTTCTTTGCCAAAAAAACTGTCAGTTCAAAATCGAAGTCAGCATATCAAGTGAGATCAAACGGTATCGCTTTCAAGGACCGTTTGTCCGTTGAGAGGGGCGGCTTGTAGCAATATTACTCCGCCTTCTAGAATCCCCACTCAATTTTCTCTAGCCTCAAGCCGTTGGAGGCATCATGCATCATCGCCAACAATCGCGGTAACCACGGTCTGCAGAGGCAGCGACTTCCACTAAATCGCCTCACCTGCCCGGCCGCGCCAATGAGCGGGCGATATCAACGATGTCATCGCGCGAGGCGGTTGGGTCTTCCTTGTTCCAGGCAACACCAAGCCCGATCCTGAAGTCGATACCCCTCACTGACCGCCTTCAGCTCGAACGCCCGGTTCGGCAATCCCTCGGTCCACTCCGGCGCAAAGCCGATGCCAAGGCCTGCCGAGACCAGCGACACCAGCGAATAGGTGTCGTCGCAGCTATAGGCGATGTTGCGGGTCAGATCGTATTCCTCGAACTTCTCGTTGAAGTACCGCTCGGTGAAAGAGAGGTTCTTGCGATTGAAGGCGATGATCTTTTCCGAGCGCAGATCGTCGATGGCAATCTCCGCCTGCTCCGCCAGCCGGTTGGTGCGGGCGACCGCCAGAAGATAACGTTCATGGGCGATTGACGAGAAGCCAAGGAGCCGATGTTTTCCACCGGTCTGATAAAGCCGAGATTGATCTGGCCGTTTTCCAGGCCGCGGATGATGTCGCCGGTATTGCCGTTTGATATATTGATGCGGATATCCGGGTACTTGCGGGCGATCTTGGCCAGAAACGCCGGCAGCACGCCGGTGGTCGCCGGATAGACGGTGCCGATCCTGATCTGCCGGATAGTCTTGTCGGCCACCGCCCTGGTGATCTCGGCAGAAAGGTCGACCTCGCTCAGGATCCCGACGCAGCGCGCGTGGAAGATCTCCCCTGCCCTGGTCAGCTCCAGCCGCCGGGTCGAGCGGATGAACAGCGGACAGCCGAGTTCGCGCTCCAGCGCCTGCACGTGGTTCGAGAGCGCTGGCTGGGCGATGCGCACCTTGGCGGCCGCGCGGCCGAAATGCAGTTCTTCGGCCACCGCGACGAAGTAGGAGAGCTGGCGTAGTTCCATTTTCGCGTCTCCTCTTCAGGCTCTGCGCCCTCGCCGCATCGTTCGATGACCAAGCTAGGGCACAATGATAATATGTCGGATATATCCGATGGATTAATGCAATGCAAGATGGTGGCCATGAGATATGGACACTCGCACACGCATCGCCTGGAACCTGCGAAATCTCAGGGTCTCCAAGAAAGTCACACAGGAGAATCTCGCTGTGGACGCGCAGGTGGATCGAACGGTGATTAGCGATTTGGAGAGAGGCAAGCACAATGCCTCGATCGATCTTATGGATCGCCTCGCGGTCGCGCTCTCAATAGACATTTCTGCGTTTTTTTCTGAACCGTCCTTGTCTGAGGGAAAACCAGCGCCAATGAGGGCCGGAAGAAAGCCGAAGGCTTGATCTCCTGCAGGGCAGTTCGCCGTCCAGAAAACCTCGTCTGGTTCTTCGGCGGCGCGATCGTATCATTGATGTTGTCGCTGGTTTCATTCCTGCTTGAACTTGGCGTCGCCGGCTCCAGCATGCTTCTGCATGTCAAGATGGATCGCGATCGGGGCAGGTAAATCCGCGACTGCGCCGTTCGCCTGCGAGCAATCCCTATTCATTAACGATTGCCATCTATGGTGTTAATTACAGGTGGCTCATGCAAGCACGACGGTATCGCGTTATCTCGCTAGGCATTGTTCTTGCGGTCGTTGGGGCTCTCGCGCCGCTCGCCGCCATGGCTTATGCCTCTTGGTAGATCGCAATAGCCAAGGAACTGTCTATCCTTCGCGAGCATGCCGTCAGCGTGCATGAGCGCGCAAAATTCACGTTTTCCGACGCGCGCCAAGCGCTCATCGATATGAATGCGGCAAACGTCGCTCCATGCTCGCAAGAGCACATCGCGCTGATGCGCAAGATGACGATGAATACCGTATCTGTCGAAGAGATCGGCTACTTCGAGGGCGGCAAGTTAAAATGCACCTCATGGGGTATAACGGAAGCCGACATCCGCAAGGAAGGCGGAGATTATACCACTTCCAACGGCGTACAGGTGCATCTGCGAATTCTTCCGCTTATCAGCCGGGGGAACGCCATGACGGAGCTTTCCCTCGGCAGTTACAATGCCTTGGTCGTGCCTTCGAGGTTTGTCGATGTCGAGCTGCGTCCGGGGATATCACTCGTCCTCTTTAGTAATACGGGGTTGCTGATCGACGGGGTTAATGATCCCGATGTTTCGTTTGCGTGCCATCACCTGCGCAATGATGACAGCGGGATTGACGGCGAGAGGATGTTCGCGTCGCTAGTGGGTGACGGCGTAGTCGCCGTGGCATCAGAGCAGTCAAAGATGGTCTACGGTCAGCTCCGTCGCGAGTTGGCGTTGTTTCTTCCTGTAGGCCTGTTCATTGCCGCCTTCATCATGGTTATGGTCGTGGTGTTTTCTAGAGGCAGGCTGTCGCCACGTGCCGAGCTTGAGTTTGCGATCCAAAAGCGCCAATTCATCGTGCACTATCAGCCGATCGTCGAACTAGCGACCGGCATCTGCGTGGGTGCCGAAGCGCTGGTGCGATGGAGGCGGCGAGATGGTAGCCTCGTCAGGCCTGATCTCTTCATTCCGTTGGCGGAGGAAACGGGACTGATCGTGCCGATCACCGACCAGGTACTCGACGAGGTCGTTCGCGAACTGAACACTGTTCTGGTTGACGACAGAGGGCTGCACATTGCCATCAATCTCTCTGCGGCAGACATCAAGTCGGGCCGCTTCATCGATATGATAGCCGAAAAACTTCGGCACACGGGCATTCGCAACGAGCAAATCTGGTTGGAGGCGACCGAAATGGGCTTTATCGACGTCGATGCCACCCGCGCGAATTTGGACAGAGCGCGAAGGGCTGGCCATTCGATCGCCATCGACGACTTTGGCACAGGGTATTCAAGTCTTCAGTATCTTCAAGGTTTGCCTGTAGATACGCTCAAGATCGACAAATCGTTTATCGATACGATCGGACGAGGCGCGGCGACGAGTTCGGTAACTTTGCACATCATCGAAATGGCAACAGAGCTTGGGCTTTTCTCCGTTGCGGAAGGTGTCGAGACAGAAGAGCAAGCCGCCCATCTTCGCGAACACGGGGTTTCGTTCGGACAAGGCTGGCTTTTTTCCAAGCCGCTCGCCGCGAAGGACCTTCGAATTTCGGGATGCCTCAGTTGCCCAATTTGGAAAGGCTCCCGAGATCATACGGGCCGACAAATGGTAGAGACGATGCCCTTTCAGCGCCTTCGGTAACTGAGGCTGAACGCCCGCCAACAAGGTTGGCAGATGATGGTAATCTCGCCACCGGACGATCGCAGGTACCGCTACCACTTCCAGGGGACGCGGTTGTATCGCATACCCCGATGTCCATGGATAAAGGCATTCTAAATCCCGGTTTTCGAACTGGGCTACGCCTTGCACCACGGCCGAGGCGTTGGCGGGCAGCTGGTCTCTCCGCAGATGAACGGCACGGCAAGGCGCCCTCGCTGATCAGAATGCTCCCGACGTCCCTTCCATCAACTGGCAAGGTCCCGCAATAGCGCCCATGGTTGCACTTCTTCGTACCCTCGGTGCCCGGCGCACAGGCGCATGCGACTTTGGTAAGCCGAGCACTGCCATGGGCGACAAGCTCCCGAAGCCGTGCCGATGCCCGCTCCCCCAGTTGGCGCTCGTATTCGCATTGGGGCGAGAACTTCTCCGGTGTGTTGAAGCCAACCAGGCGCGTCCCTGCCCGCTCTCCCGAAACGTGGACTGTATCGCCATCAGTGATCGTGAATGCCTGCTTGGCCAAGACCGACGCAATGGGTGACGGCCGGGACGCGCCTTCGAATGCGAATTCGCCCATCTCGAATAATGAATAGAGGAGCCCAGCTGACGCAACGACAGCCACGATCATCGTGTCGCGGAGAATTCTCCTGCGCCACCATGCGGCCTCTCGTGACAGGAACGACCGTGCGTGACGTTGGAAGCGCCTGCTGTCCAGGGTCGTTCGCTGTTTCTGCGGCGCTCCTCGAATACCCGCACCTTCACCGCCGAGAATTTGGTGTAACTTGGACAACTGCCTGTCGCTCAAGCGCGTCTTGCTGCCACACCTCTCCAACCTGGCGAGCACGTCCGACAGGAAGTTCCGTTGCCACGGAGTGAGTGTTGCCTGGGCGAGCGCAGTTCGAATGCTGCCTTTGAGATGTTCCGTCTCGAACAGAACGAGTACCGCGCCACCCGGCTTCGAGTTTGAGGTGCCCCGCATTTTAGTGAGACGGCTCCGCGCGTCGGGTCGATCTCTTATAGTGAACCCAAATGGCCGCGATGACCCCTATCATGACGATGCCATACCAGCTTAGCAAAAGCGCAATCATCCATCGATGCTGGCCGACAAGAGCGAAAATCGCTGCGACAATGGCAACGTGGGCTATGAGAAGTCCAATCGAAATGAATAGCACCGAGCACAACCCTTGTTAGTGTTTTCATTCTAAACAAAACAACCAACGCCTCCAAGACGAACCTGCGTTCAGCATGAAAGCTGGTAAATGGGCGGTGAAAGTGAATGTTTCGCCGAGTCCCTGTTCCGATCCAACCAGAAACTGCCGCACTGGAGGTTGAAATCTCATCAGAATCTCATCATTAGGGCATCCAGCCATCGGCCATCATCGCAACAAAGGCCGATGCAGCTTAGGGCGCTCCGATGTCAAATCGTAGAGCGCCCGCTCCTTTCCTACGGTATACCTTCACGCCTGGTCACGTCAGGTAACCAATCGTCAATTACGGATTCCGAATATACGCGTATGGTGCTCTTTGGGGATTGCGATCCCTGCCTTGGGCGGTCGAGAACATGGACTGGGACGCAACCTCTGCATTCGCACCCGTCGGGCTGGCTCTGCGCGGCCAGCCAGTTCACAGGATAGTCCGCACCCTCGGCGACGCGGCATATATGCTGCTCAAGGACTGGCCCACCGATGACGGCGAAGAATACGTCACTGCGGTGAAGGCTTGCCTCGACGCGATCAGCGGTAAGATCGCTCCAGAGCAATTTCGGGTCGCATTCCTGCGTGCGGCCGATGAGGCGGGTATCACAGCTCTAACCGTCGTCCAGCAGCCAGTGCCCGTGCGGAGACCAGTCGCGTCGGCGCGATCCTAGGCAGGTCCTCATTTCAAACTAATACTCGTCTGTCAGCGTATCGTTGCCCTTGCGAAATCGTGCCGCGGGCCTGCCCCAGGCAAACGAGCTTTGGCAATCATAGCTTTGCAGGGCCCTTCAAAGTCCTCGCGAATAAAAAAGTCACACTCCGGCCGAAGGCAGCCCGGACGATCCCAGCCGCCTCACCACGAGCTGTGCTTGGCCGAGGAGAGCTATGCAAACATGTTGGGGCCGATCTCCCCGCTAACCTCGATGATCACATCTGCGGGAACATGGTTCCTCCCGGCGGCGGCGAGAATGGCTTCAGTGTTGGGCGCCTCGTAAAGGCAGTAAGTCTTTTTCCGGTCCGCGCTGAGAAAGGAAAAAATCCACTTCACTCCTTCCTGGTCGTTGATCAGGTTGATTTGCTCGACCCCTTCTTTCGATAAATCGAGTTGCTCTGCGAAGTTTCTTTCAATGATGTAGCGTGGCATGACGAGACCTTCTTCCCACTAAACGCAGCGAACTGCTGGTCCTAATGAATCGTTGGCTTCAGTCGCTGTTGCAGCCGGACCATTCCCAGTTCGGCCGCGGTTGACCGGGCATGCTCGAATAGAGACATTGCTCTCTTTATTGCGGCCCGGCTACCAATTTTCATTAGGAAGTCCGCATAATCTGCCTGTGTGTGCGCGAGCCACGGCCGCGAGCCGATGGCCGAGTTCATCTCGAGCGCGTGCTCAAAGTGCTTCGGCGCTCTGTCGAATTCACCCAGCGCGGCGGCCAACACTCCCAAATAGCGGCTTGCCGCGCCGAAGCAGACGGTTGCCATACCTATTGTGACGGTCATCTCCTTGTAGTCGAGCATAAGCTCATAGAGGGTCTGAGCAGCATCCGCGTCGCCGAGACCGGCGGCGACTTCCGTCAGGAACGAGAGAGACGCGCTTCGTTTACCGTCAATCGGAAGAGCGAAGCGGGTGCGGGCGAGCTCGCTCAGCCTCCGCTGGGCCGCTTCCCGATAGCCCAGATCAAAGGCGACCAACGCAAAGCCTGGTAACCACGTGACTTCCTCCGGATTCTCCTCGATCAACAATTTCATGATCGGTGCGACCTCCGACAGGCGGCTCTGCTCCCGCCGGATCGCGAACATCTGCATTCCATAGACGCCCTCGGCCGCCTCGCCAAGAGTACGCATGCCCAGCATCAGAGCTTCGTCAGCAAGCGCCTCTGCGGCGGTGAATCGTCCATCGAGGATAGCCATCATCGCTCTTGCGATACGAGCGTAGAACTGGATGTTGAGATGCTGCCGCTTGGTCCCAAGTTCGTCTAGTGCGTCAACCGCCCGATCGGCTCGGGCGCGATCGCCGAGCTCGGTGGAGACGTACGCCTCAACTGAAAGCGCACGGCTTTTCACATCGTCGTCGTCTATCTCATCCGCGAGGCGTCTTATTTCATCTACGCGAGCGAGCCGGTCGTTTCTCTCCCTGACGGACTTAACCGGTGCCGGTGTTAGGAATGGCAGAGCGGAGAGCTCCACTAACGCAGTTTTATCTCCGACCCGTCGGGCTAGTTCGATTCCCTCTACAACGTATTTTGCGGCGTTATTGCTGTCGCTCAGGTAGGTGTATCCCCGCGCAAGGCGGCTGAGAAGCTGGCACCGGGAACTCTCATCTGCTGGTTGAACCATCGTCAGGGCTTCCTTGAGAAGCGGCACGGTTTCGGCAAGCGAGTTCGAGGAGAGGAATTTGGAGCCGTCGAGACCGATGACTGCGCGAACAAAGGCCTGCGTGTCGGCCCCTTCGCGTGCCAATTGCGCAGCCAGCCTGTATTGCGCCAGCGAATCCGTCATCCGGCCAGCAGCAAAAAGGGCGTCCCCGAGCCTGAGGATCGCGGCGAGGAGATTCGTTCGCCGGACAGGTCCCTTGGGTATTCGCTCTGCGATCGCCAGGGCATTCTGGAAATGGTCGACCGCCTCATAGTTGGCTGACCTTGCAAGGGCACGTTCTCCAGCCCTCATCCAGAAGGGAAACGCGAGCTCAGTCCGCTGCGCTTTCTCGTAGTGCTGGGCGATGAGCTCGGGTTGGGTCGCAGTGACGTCGTCATACTGGTCGACGAGAACCCGTGCGATCTCCTCGTGGAAATGTCGACGGCGGCGGTTTAGAAGTGATTGATAGGCTGCATCCTGAATGAGCGCGTGGCGAAAAACCAGAGCATCCTGCAAGACGCCGTCTTCAACGACGATCTGGCTGGACTCAAGCTGATTCAGCGCCTTCTCGAGCGTTCGATCGTCGACGCCTGCGACCTTTGAGAGAAGGCCCCGATCAAATTCCCTGCCTATCACGGCGGCAATTTGCGCAATCTCCTTGGTCGTCTTCGCTAAACGGTCGAGACGTGTCATCAGCGAGCCCTGCAGACTGTCCGGGATCTCAGCGTTGAGCGACGACGCCTTTCCGCTCTCCACGACAGAGCGTGTGAGCTCCTCGATGAACAGCGGCACGCCGTCCGTTCGCTCCGCGATCCTTTCGGCAAGCTGTTCGGGAATGTCGGATACCATTGATTCGATGAGTTCGTGCATTTGCTGCCTGGTCAGGCGCCCGATGGAGAGCGTCGTCGCCTGCGCCAGTCCGCTCGCCCAATCCGCTCTCCATTCCGGGCGATGGGTCACGACGACTAGGGCTGCGATGCCATGAAGCCGGCTGACGAATTCCCGCAGCACTTCGCTGGTGGATGGGTCGATCCAATGCGCATCTTCGAAGACCAGGAGCACCGGTGCGATCTTGGCCGCAAGCAGCAAACGATTAGCCAATGTCCGGACGAGAAGTTCCTTGCGTTGGTGCGCGGAGAGATCCGGCGGTCTGAACTCGTCGCCCAAGTCGAGCGACAGCAGCTCAGCATAGATCGCGCCAACTTCGGAGGGACTTTCGCCATAGCGGCGAACTAGGGCGCGAAACTTTTCGAGACGAATGCACCGGTCATCTGCCGGGTCGAACGAAGCGACCCGGCTCAGTCGCTCGACAATCGGGTAGAAGGCCGAGGTCGCGTGATAGGGTGAACACTGCAATCGAATGAGTTCATGTTGCGTCCCTTGCAGGCGCTCTTCAAAAGCTTCGACAAGGCGCGATTTCCCGATGCCAGCCTCTCCCGACAGAAAGACCGCTTGGCCCTGCCCCGACTTCGCCAACTCCCACCGTTCGAGCAGAAGGCCGATCTCACTAACGCGGCCGACAAATTTCGAAAGTCCGCTGGCATGCGCGGCTTCGAAACGGCTATCCACCGCTCGCTGACCTCGGACTTCGAACATCGCAATGGGTGAGACGAAGCCTTTGAGGTCCTGCCCGCCGAGGCTCCGGATATCGAACGACTGCCCGGCGAGGCGGCGGGTGGTGTCTGAGACCACGATCTGGCCAGGGGCGGCCGCGCTCTGCAGGCGTGCAGCCAGGTTTGGAGTGTCTCCCGCGATCGATGCACGCTCCTTCGCGCTGCCGTCGGTGTCGCCAACGACCACGTGCCCGGATGCGATGCCGATGCGAGCCTTCAATTGCTGCGCGTTCGGAGACTGCAGGGCGTCGACGGCGGCCATTGCTTCGAGGCCGGCCCGGATTGAACGCTCAGCATGATCCTCGTAAGCCATAGGCCATCCGAAATAGGCAAGCACGCCATCTCCGAGATATTTGGCGACGTAGCCTCCGAACCGCGTAACTGCGCTGGCAACGCTATCCTGGTAACGACGTATCAACTCGTGCATGTCTTCAGGATCGAGCTGCGAAGAGAGCGCTGTCGATCCGACCAAATCGCAGAAGAGCACGCTGAGCAGTCGCCGGTCAGCCGCAGCTTCGGACGCGGTTTCGGAAGCGGCTGAAGCAGGAGGCTGTTCGGCCGGGCGTGGCTGCGCAAGTCCATTGATAGCAGCTAGAATAATCTTCCGGTGACCAAGCGAGACACCGAGCTCCTGGAGGTCCGATTCCGCGAGATGAGGGAGCGCCCGAAGATCAACGTCATTCTTGACGAAGGCTTCAGCGTACTGGCCGAGACCGAGTTGACGGAGCCAATCCTCAATCGTCTGCATCGACGTTCATTCCGCTTGCGCCTCCGGAATTCATCAGCCTGAATTCATCAGCGAGATCGGCGGCTCAATCTTATATTGCGCGCGGAGACCGTGGGACACTGCCGTGTCGATGCCAAGCCCACCATAGAGCGTCTGTAGGGGCGGTTTCGTCGGGTCGCCGACCGCGTCGCGATCGATGAAATCGTTCGCAGCCCTAGCCGCCGAGGCGCAACGTGATGTAGTAACCTTGCAGTGTCGCTCAGTCCGCTGCCGCGACACTAAGACGGAGAAATGGTTGGCTGTGTATGGCTGCCTTGGCTATTTTCCCAGATTGGGGATCCTAAAATCCATACAACAATAAATCAATTAGCTCTTAAGTAATATGACTAGACAATCCGGGTTATACAATTGAGTTAGGGGAACTTTCCGACCGACCAGGCCGCGCAAGTCCTTGGGGGGTCCGACGTTAGACTTGATGCACCACTTTATGGACTGATCGAACCATAACTTGGATCAAATTTCGATGGAATGACCTAGGCGAACGACGACCGTACAATCCATGGATCTCTTCTGGAAGGACCAGGTCCCGATCTTCGAAGTGGCCGCCCTGCACGAGACACATCCGAACACAATCTTGGATATCTATGCGGGAATTGGGGTCCACCCCATCTATGACGACCGCGGGAACGTAAGCCGCTCTTTCCTCCGTTCCGATATACCCGACGCACCCGTCGAAGTTGGTCGGCCCAAGAGGAAATAGACGCATCGCGCGTTGATATGACGTCTATCAGGCTCGCTTCGGCGGGCCTTTTTGCTCTTGTTGTCAGCGCTGACCGCTGGTTCAGGATCATACCTATCACGGAAAATCAGCAAACCTTGAATCGAGTTCCAAATTCGACGCGAGAAGTCATTGACACGAAACAGCTTTTAGAATTGCGAATGACTCCTAGGTGCAACCATCTCCGAACCATCTGCGGTAAGCGCGAAGTCAGCGGGACCTCACTGTGACGCGTTGGTGTGCAGGGCTCTGTCGGCGTGTGCTAAGCGGAGGGCGAATGAAATAGCGGCACCAGACCTGTCGCTGACCAACGACCGTTGATCGCCGCTTCGCGGCAAGGGGATTAGGACCTCCCGCATCCAGGCAACGCGTCTTCCCTCTCAAGGCAAAGGTGGCGCCCGATACCATCGTGTCGACGATACCAACGTCCAATATGGCAGTCGTCGCAACGAGACTAGCGTCACGAGGGCGGGGCTTAGGACGGCTTGACGCGAAGATCGGACGTCCTTGGCGAGGGTCGCAAACATCTCGATGCCGCTTAAAGTTGAGGAGTTGTCAGTTATGTCGCACCACTACTCAGGTCCGAATTTTGGGTTTCCTAGCGGTGACGCGAGGCTCGATTTGACGGACATTTATGCGTTCCGCTCACCCCTTCGCGGCGATGCTTCGGTCTTAGTGTTGAACGCTCACCCCTCCACAAACTTGACTACGTTAGAACCGACGACCACCGACCCGTTCTCCCCTGATGCCGTGTACGAGCTAAAGATAGATACTGATGGGGACGCGGTAGCGGATATTGCGTACCGAGTGCTCGTATCAGGTACCCAGGAATTCGGGACGACGGCAATGGTCCGACGTGCCGAAGGCATCTCGGCTGCTGGAACTAGCAACGAGGGAGAAATATTATTTCGCAACGCCCCGATCTCGACCGGGCACAAGGCATGGATTGCCGAGTCGCAAGGCTACCGGTTTTTTGCAGGATGGCGCAGCGATCCATTCTTCTTCGACACGCTCGGCGCGGTGAATGGGCTGAAATTCACCGGCCACGATTTCTTCATCGACAAGGACGTTTGCAGCATTGTCCTGGAGATACCGAATTCGAGGCTAGGCACCCGCCCCCTTTCCCTTTGGGGATGTGTTTCACAGAAGGTAGATGAAAGCTGGGTGCAAATTGAACGAGGCGCGCGACCTCAGCAGGCCGTCTTTCTTCCAGGTGACCAACAGGAAGCATACCTAGCGGCAGGGCCCGCGAACGACAGTCAATTCATTTCAGCGCTGGCCCATTCACTTGAACATGCCGGTGGGTACTCTGCTGTCGAAGCTGAAAAGGTCGCGAGGTCCCTCCTACCCGACGTGATGTTGTACGACCCTGCACGGCCGGCGGTTTTTCCTACCAACGGAAGATCGCTTACCGACGATGCAGCGGACGTCTTTCTAAGCATCCTTACAAACGGAAAGATCATCAGGGACGGCGTCGGCCCTCACGAGGACATCACGTTGGAGTTCCCGCACCTCGGCCCGCCCCATCGTACGTGATTGCGGGCGTCGGAAGATGCTAAAACAGACGAAAGAACCGTGCCGTCAATCCTAAAAGGAGCAAGACAATGAGAGTTTTCTCTGTAGCAACGATCGTGTTGTTTGTGGCCACGACGTCGGCGTCCGCGCACACAGCCGGTGGATCAGCCTCTTCATTTCATGCCGGACTAGCGCACCCGATCTCCGGCCTCGATCATGTGACAGCCATGATCGCCGTGGGGATGCTAGCCGCTTTCAAGGGCGGTCGCGCGCTCTGGCTCTGGCCGCTATCGTTCGTAGGAATGATGGCTATCGGCGGTGTTCTTGGGTTTGGACATGTGCGGCTTCCCTACGTTGAGATCGGAATAGCCGCCTCCGTCCTGATACTAGCGCTGATGGTCGTGTTGTCGATCGTCCCGTCCCTGTGGACCGGAGCAGCTCTCATCGCTGGGTTCGCAATCCTTCACGGTCACGCGCACGGCAGCGAACTGCCGCACTCTGCGAACGGGCTAGCCTTCGCGCTTGGCTTCTCAACTGCGACCATCTTCCTCCATTCCGTCGGGATTGGCTTGGTGGTGGGGTGGAAGGCGATCGCGCGATCGCCAACCAACGTCCCCGTCGGATATTTCGCGACGTCGTCTCGGAAGCAAATCGCATCGTAGCGGTCCCAGCAGGCAGGAAACTATCACTAATGCACGGAAGGAGCAGGTCGATGGAATCGACACGCGAGATGTTACTAGCCGAGCTCCCAATTGGGATATCGGCAACCGGCAAGCGAACGGAGTTCGATTCAATGGGGAAGACTGAGGTTCCTGCCGACCGATACTGGGGTGCTCAGACTGAACGATCCCTTCATCACTTCGACATCGGCGAGGACCGAATGCCAAAGGGCGTTTATCACGCTTACGGCTATGTGAAAAAGGCCTGCGCGCTGGTGAACGCGGAAAGCGGCCGACTGCCCAGGTGGAAGCGGGACGCGATAGTCCGAGCCGCGAACGAAGTCATCGCAGGCTCGCTCGATGATCATTTTCCGCTTTATGTGTGGCAGACAGGATCTGGCACGCAGTCGAACATGAACGTCAATGAGGTAATTTCCAACCGGGCCATCCAGCTCCTAGGTGGAACATTGGGATCGCAAAGTCCCATCGGGCCAAACGACGATGTCAACATGGGTCAGTCGTCCAACGACACGTTTCCGACTGCAATGCACATCGCGTCTGTCACAGCGATCGATGACGTTCTCCTTCCGCGATTGGAAGAACTTGCTGGCACGATCGAACGCAAAGCCGAAGGGTGGATGGACGTAGTAAAGATCGGGCGGACACATTTGGAGGACGCCGTTCCACTCGCGGTTGGACAAGAATGGTATGGCTGGGCGGGGCAACTTCGCGGTGCGATGGCAGAGATCAGTGCGTCGCGGGATGGATTGTATGAGCTTGCCATCGGTGGCACCGCAGTCGGGACCGGCGTCAACGCACCGAAAGGATTCTCTCAAGCCGTGGCTGGCACGATCGCCGAATTGACCGGCAAGCCGTTCAAGACAGCGCCGAACAAGTTTTCGGCGCAGGGCTCCCTTGACGCGATGGTCAGAAGCCACGCAGCGCTGCGCGGATTGGCTGTAGCTCTGATGAAGGTCGCGAACGATATTCGTTGGCTGGCCTCCGGCCCGCGGTGCGGCCTTGCCGAGCTAGTTCTCCCTGCCAACGAGCCCGGCTCGTCGATAATGCCGGGCAAGGTCAATCCCACGCAGTGCGAAGCGTTGATGATGATCTCAATTCAAGTGCTCGGCAACGATTCCGCCGTCGCCTTTGCAGGAAGCCAGGGCAATTTCGAACTCAATGCCATGCGTCCTATAATCATCAATAATTTTCTCCATTCCGCTCGGATCTTGGCGGACGGCTGCGAGAGATTCCGCCGCTACTCCGTCGAAGGAACCGAGTTGAACGCGGCGAAAATCGCATCCTATGTGGAGGGAAGCGTCATGCTTGTAACAGCTTTGTCCCCGGCCATTGGATACCAAAATGCCGCGCACATTGCCGAACGGGCGATCGCCGAGGGGATTACCCTCCGAGCCGCGGCTTTGTCGTCGGGCAAAGTGGACGCTGCGCTGTACGATATGGCTATCAATCCTCTGGAAATGGTGGGGACCGGCTTGGCAGGAGCATGAGCTCATAAACTGTGACAAGCTTCGGACCCACATGGGTCCGGTGTCGACTGGATCGGTTCTCATGTTTCGTAGCTGCAATTCGCCAGATGACGCGTCCCTGCGGTCGGGAGCAAGTAGCAGGCGTAGCCACAATGTCACAATGTCCTACTCGGTGTTCGAGAAGCACGTTCATAAAACCATCAGGTCTTGGCAGGCGACGAGGCACCCTTCTGAACCGTTTCCCACGTTGCGAGCGCCGTGCTCACCGTTTTCAGTAGTTCAGCAGTGTTAATCGGCTTCGTTAAGAATCCCACGGCGCCTGCATTGATCAGGGTGTCAACGCGCTCGTCCTCGCTTCCAGACACGAGAATAGTCGGGATGTTTATCCGTTCCGCCGCCATCAGACGTTGAAGCTCCAATCCATCGAGCTCTGGCAAATTAATGTCCAAGATCAAGCAACACGGGCACGGATTGGCGCTGGCTGCCAAAAATTGTCCAGCGGACGAAAACGCCACGGGCTTCCATCCAGCAATCTGAAGCAGATGCTCAAGAGACTCGCGGACGGACACGTCGTCGTCAACGATATAAACAATCGACGTCGTCTGATCGTCTCCCGAACTCGGTGCACTTGGCTTCGCCGTCATTCTGGATCCCTCCTATGCCTCCGATCTGCGTTTGGCTTGGGTCATTCTTCAAATGATACCTGCCATCATCCTCGTGAGTTGGGCCTCCGTTAAGTCCGACTTGTCAAAAGTTCCAACCTGACGCCCAAGAAATAGCACAACAAACTTGTCGCCGATCGCATATGCATGCTGCACGTTGTGCGTGACGAGGATTATCCCCACTCCAGCCTCCTTCGCGCGCCTTATATGCCCGAGCACCACTTCGACTTGCCTGACCCCGAGAGCTGATGTGGGTTCATCGAGAATGAGGATACGACTGCCAAAATAAAGAGCCCGTCCTACCGCGACGCCTTGGCGTTGCCCGCTGGAAAGCGCGCCTATAGGAAGTCGTACGGCAGTGGCGCCAACGCCAAAGTCGCGCAGTGCCTCCTCAGCCATCGCGATGGCTGCCTTCGAGTTGAACCTTTGAAACGGCCCCCAACCGATGGTCGGTTCACGCCCAAGAAAAAAATTTCGATACACCGGCATCATGGGCACCAAGGCGAGGTCCTGAAAAACAGTCGCGATACCTCTGTCGCGCGCTTGCGCGGGCGAACCTATCTTAACATCGATCCCACTCACCCGTATCGTCCCAAGGTCGGGTTTTTCCACCCCACTCAGAATGTGAATCAACGTGGACTTGCCCGCTCCATTGTCGCCCAGCAGACAAACCACCTCACCGCACCGGACGGAAAGACAGACGTCCCGCAAAGCCGTTACATCCCGGTAGAATTTTGAAACGTTCACCGTCTCAAGGTATGGTTCGCCGAGTATCGCCGCTCCTCCTTGGTTTCAACGCTTGCAGTCTCGTATAATTATTTACGAGCACGGCAAGGAGCAGCACGACGCCGAGAAACGTCATGAACCAAACGTCGGGCAACGGCGTGAAGAAGAAACCCTGTTCGACCATGCCAAACAAAAGCGCGCCCAAAAGCGAACCAATAGGCGAACCATAGCCGCCTGTCAGGAGAGCGCCGCCGATAACTGCGGCTGTCACAACCTCGAATTCCCGGCCGATTGCCGCGTTCGCATCGCTCTGATTTATCGCAAATATGTCCAGCGCAGCTACGATTACAGTCGATACTGCAACCGCGATATAGAGAGACACTTTCACTACCCCCACAGGAATCCCCAACTGCACCGCGGCACGTTGGTCCCCTCCCGTCGCGAAAACCCAGTTGCCGAAGGCGGTTTTTTCGAGGACCCATGCGGCAAGAATCGCAGTGAAGAACCACCAAAGGAGAGATACTGAGAAAGGGCCGACGGAAGCCGAGAACAGAAATGACAAACCAGGCGCGCTTGCGTGATCGCGGACGCCGTCAATCGTCGTTGTGCCGACAAGCATCCGAAGCCCGCCTTGGGCGATGCCTCGAAGGATGAATAGCGTGGCAAGTGTTATGATGAATGAGGGCAGCTTAGTCTTCACTACCAAGATCCCATTGACCGCCCCAACGGCTGAGGCGATGACCAAGGCGGCTAGGAAGGCGCCGGCGAACGGCCAGCCGTTATACACCATCAAATAGCCCAAGATCGATTGGCTAAGTGCAACGTTCGCTCCCACAGAAAGATCGAATTCCCCTGCAACGAGCAGTAGTGTCACGGGCGCGGCGATAATTCCGATCTCGGCTCCAACTTCAAGATAATTGCGGGTCATTGGCAACGTCAGGAAGCCAGCTTCGCCGGTGAAGAAGGCGAAAGAGCTGAAAACTACTACAGTGCCAACTAAAGCGGTCAATTCAGGGCGGGCGAGTAGCGAAAACCTGTTTCTTGCCCCAGCACTCTCGCCGCTTCCTTTCTGAGAACCTTCCTCCATATGAGGCCCCCAACGTTCGTTTTCAGGGACCAGTCGACTCGACCCGATTGACGTTATCTGGTGTGATAACCACGGGACCGGTAATCAACCTTTCCTCGGCCGGTTTGATCGCTCGGCGCACGTATAAAGCTAGCATAACAACGGGATAGTAGCCCTGCGCGTATTGCTGTGCATCGAGGGCGAAGTCGAGCTCTCGGGCCTTCAACGACCGAATTGCACTAGCCGTCATATCAATGGTGCCCCAGTGAATGGCCCGCGCCCTTTCGCCGACGTCCGATCGAGCCTGCATCATCGCCGTGATGCAGCAGCCGCCAATTGAGAAAACAGCGTCGATCGATCCATCTTTTTGCAATTGCGACTCCGTGATCGATTTGATCCGATTGGAGTTATTGAAATCCGAGAGCGGGATTTCTGCCAATGTCGCCTTTCCTTTGAAGGTTTTAATGAACCCGTTGGTACGTGCATCGAGGAAAGGGAGCGCGCCAGGAGGTGCAGTAATGATAAGCGCTCTTTTGGAGCCGAATGCATTGAACTGTGCAGCGCCCATCGCGCCCTGCGTGCCGGGGTCGTCGCCAACAAACGCAAGCGCGCCAACACTATCTACCTGATCGCCGCCCTGGTTCACGAGCACCACTGGGATGCCAGCATCCGACGCTTTCTTGATGGTGGCGTTCAAAGACGCTGGCGTTGGATCGGAGACGACAATTCCATCAGGTTTTGCCGCGATCGCAGCTTCCAAATTCCGGCGCTGCTGGTTGGGATCATTGAGATTGTTCTCCACCCCTCGATACTGGACTGTAACGTCGAGTTCCCGTCCCGCCTCCTCTAGTCCTTTGATTACGCTCACCCAATACGTGTCGGACGGCGGAGAGTGGGTTACCATTATGATTGTGGAGTTAGCGAATGCGAGACCGTAATTCACGAAAACAACCGTCGCAACGATGACCGCGAATGAAAGTTTCCTGATCATAAAATCCTCCCTCACATGTAAACCTGTGCTTCAGGGGGCCGAAAGTATCAGTTTTCGACCGATCGGATGTCATGTTCCATTTCTCGGAAAAACAGAATATAAAGGTAGCTAATCACTGTGTCAGTATAACGCGTCGCTCTACCGGTGCTGCATAAGTGTTAGGTGGCCACGGCGCTGAAAGAACTAACGCTACTTCATGCTTTGCGGCCAGACCGTTGGCTTGAGCTTAGCACTGTTTTTAAGCCAATGCTCCTGAAATAATTCGGGCACGTTTCAGATTTTACATGTTGTTGCCGCCAACAAAAGCTGGACGGCGATGGCTGAACTTTTGCTCGTGCTCTTCTGAAAGTGCCCATACGATCAGTTAGCGGAATGTGGAGCGTGACGGATGGATCCCCAGACCCCGCTTGGCGCGCGCGGAGACGGTTCGATTCTCCTTTGGGAAGATGGCGATCGCGTTCTCTCCCGAGAGATCTTTTCGGATTGTGACGGGGGTCCTGAAAACCTCCTCACCTTGCGGTTAAACACACCATTCCCTCGGCCGGCGAGCCTGGCGCAGCTCGAAAACGAATATCAACTCAGAGACCACCTCGAAGGCGAATGGGCAGTACTACCCCAGGAGCTTGTTCGAGAGCGGGATCAGACGATGCTAATTCTGGCAGACCCAGGTGGCGAGGGGTTAGATCGCACACTTGGAAAACCAATGCCGATCGCGCAGTTCCTTGATTTGGCGATACAAACCGTCGCTGCAATTAGACAAATGCACCGAACTGGCCTGATCCATAAAAACCTCAAGCCGATCCACATTTTGGCCGGCGGCGCCAGTGCTGGCGTGCACCTTACCGGTTTTGGCTACGCTACTCGCCTGCCTCGCGAACGCCAAGCGCTGGATCCTCCAGAGGCAATTGCCGGAACCCTGCTCTACATGGCACCGGAGCAAACGGGCAGGATGAACCGCTCAATTGACTCTCGCAGTGATCTCTATGCACTGGGCGTGATCTTCTATCAAATGCTAACAGGAGAGTTGCCATTCGCTACGTCTGATTCTTTAGAATTGATGCATTGCCACATTGCTCGGCCGCCCGTTCCGCCGCATGAGCGAGTCCCCAGTATCCCAGTCACGATTTCGGATATTGTGACGAAGCTGCTCGCAAAGACGGCTGATGAACGGTACCAAACCGCTGCGGGCGTCGAATACGATCTGGGGCAGTGTTTGGCCGAGTGGCGGTCCAAAGGACGTATAGATCCGTTCGCGGTGGGCTGCCGTGATATCCCTGATCGCCTAATGATGTCCGAAAAACTCTACGGGCGGGAGTCGGCAATTTCATCCTTGACGGACTCCTTCGGTCGCGTTTCAACCAGCGGCGTTCCGGAGCTGATCACGATTTGCGGCTACTCGGGCGTCGGAAAATCTTCAGTATTCAACGAGCTACAGCGAATTCTTTTGCCATCTTGGGGGATATTCGCGCCCGGAAAATTCGACCAGCAGAAACGCGACGTTCCATATGCAACCGTTGCCCAGGCGTTTCAGAGGCCTATCCGCACCCTCCTAAGCAAACACGAAGCCGAATTGGACACCTGGCGTCAGGCGCTGCAGAAAGCACTGGGGACACAGGGAAGTCGTTTAGTCGATCTCATGCCCGAGCTTGCACTGATCATCGGGCCACAGAAGGCAGCTCCCGATCTTTCGGTCCAGCAGACCCAACAGGCTTTCCAGATTGCGCTCCGCCGTTTCGTGGGGGTGTTTGCGACGGCGAACCATCCTCTCGTCCTATTTCTCGATGATCTTCATTGGGCCGATACCGCATCCCTGGATCTCCTCCACGATTTGATGACGCATTCCGAAGTACGGTACCTTTTGCTGGTCGCCGCTTATCGAGAAAGGGAGATCGGCGCTGGCCATCCACTTCTTTCGACACTGACCTCGATTCGAGAAGGAGGGTTCGAAAGTCAGCAGATTGTTCTGGGGGGTCTTAGTCGAGGTCATCTCGAACAGTTTCTCGCCGACACCCTGCATTGTGATGACTCACAGGTAGCGACGCTCGCTCAGATCATGCACGAGAAGACTGACGGTAACCCTTTCTTTGTAAAGCAATTTTTGATTGGCCTCACCGAGGAAGGCCTGATCACCTTCGATCCCGGCAAGCTTAAGTGGTTGTGGGATCCCGGTGTCATCAGGCGCAAGCAATATACCGCAAACGTTGCCGAGCTGATGGCAAACAAGCTTGGTCAGTTGCCGGCGGAGACACGTGTCGCCTTGCAGAGGTTAGCCTGTCTTGGCACCAGCGCGACGACTGCGACATTGTCATTGGTACTCGCAAAGTCAGAGCGTCAAGTCGATGCCGCGTTATGGGAGGCAACCCGGCGTGAGTTCCTCGAACACAGCGAAGGCTCTTACCGGTTCATGCACGACCGGGTGCTGGAAGCAGCGTACTCGCTCATTCCACAGGAAAACCGCGCCGAGACTCATCTTCACATTGGACGTCTTCTGGTCTCGCAAACCCCGGCCGAGCAAAGAGAAGAGATCATCTTCGACATAGTCGCTCATCTAAACCGCGGAATAGAATTGATTAGTTCGAGCGTGGAACGAGAGAAACTTGCTGAACTAAATTTGATGGCGGGGAAGCGTGCGAGGGCATCAACGGCCTATCACCAGGCATTGAAGTACTTCTCGGTCGGCGCATCGCTTTTGACGAACGAAACATGGGAAAAACATCACGAGACCGCGTTTGCTTTGGAATTGTACCAGGCTGAATGCGAGTTCCTTGTCGGCGAAATGGAGGCTGCGGACGATCGGCTAGCCCGTCTCTCGCCGAGATCCGCGAACATACTCGACCGCGCGAGCGTCGCATGTCTACGCATCGATTTGTACTCTACCCTCGACCAATGCGATAAAGCCGTCGGCATTTGTATCGAGTATCTGCAGACTTTGGGAGTGAATTGGACGCCCCATCCTCAAAGGTCTCAGGTTAAGCGTGAATACGACGAAATTTGGAAGAACCTTGGCGATCGGACGATCGAAGAGCTCATTGACATGCCGTTGATGACCGACGATGCAGCCCTCGCGACATTAGATGTCCTTACGCGCGTACTACCGTCGGCGCTTTTCGTCGATGCGAACTTTATGTCACTAGCTATCTGTCATTCCGTCAATATCAGTCTCGAGCGAGGCCACGGCGACGGGTCTTGTGTCGCGTACGTCTTTTTCAGCAAAATAGCCGGGCCACAGTTCAACGACTACAATGCTGGATACCGGTTCGCGAGCCTTGGTTATCATCTGGTGGAGAATCGCGGTCTTGAGAGATTTCGAGCCCCTGCCTACCTCTGGTATGCGCAATTTTCACTCATGTGGATGAAGCATGTTCGTGAAAGTCGGGACGTGATCATCCGAGCATTTGAGACGGCGACTAAAAGTGGGGACCCAACCTTTGCGGTATATTGCTGCGACAATCTCAACACTAATTTCCTCGCTGCCGGCGATCCCCTCGTAGAAGCGGAACGCCAGGCCGACTTCGGCTTGGAGCTCGCTGAACGCGCGCGTTATGGCCATATCGTTGACATCATGAAAGCCCAGCGCGGCGTCGTAAGAAGCCTGCGGGGTCTCACTGACCGGCTTGGCTCATTCGATGACGGACAAGTGGCTGAAAGCGACTTTGAGGAGCGCTACGCGCTTGACCCTTCCACAAAGCAACCCGAGTGCTGGTATTGGATACGAAAGCTACAGGCGCGTTTTTTTGCCGGGGAGTTTTCCGTTGCGTTGAACGCGGCGATGAAAGCGAAAGAGTTACTCTGGACTTCTGCAGCAATGTTCGAAGTCGCAGAGTATCATTTTTACGCTGCTTTATCTCTCGCTGGAACGCTGCGCGAAAGTGGCGCCATTGTCACGAAGGCGGATATAGATGCTCTAGCGGATCATCACAGACAGCTAGTGGCGTGGGCTTCGAATTGTCCAGAAAATTTCGAGAATCGGGCCGCTCTAGTCGGCGGCGAACTCGCAAGACTTGAGGGCCGCGATTTCGATGCCCAGCGCTTTTACGAACTCGCAATTCAGTCTGCTCGAGCAAACGGTTTCCTTCAGAACGAAGCGATAGCGTATGAGACTGCCGCACACTTCTATGGCGCCCGAGGCTTTGCAGAAATCTACAATTTTTATCTCAGGAAATCGCGAGACTGTTATCTACGATGGGGTGCACTAGGAAAAGTTGAGCAACTAGATTTGCGCTACCCCCAATTATCTGATGCCAGGGCGCATCGTCTAGCCAGCACGGAGGCGGGAACTGACGGCCGCTCAGACCTAGCGGGCGTTGATGTCGACGTCGATGCTGTGCTTAAAGCATCGCAGGCTCTGTCGAGTGAAATTTTACTCCCACGTTTGGTTGAGCGCCTGATGACCATCGCCATGCAGACCGCAGGCGCCGATCGTGGACTTCTGATCTTAACCAACCCGAGCGATTACACAATCGAAGCCGAGGCGCTGTTGGAAGGCGAGTCGATCGTTCTGCGTCGGGAAGATCTTGCAGCTCCATCAGTTCCTCGGTCGATCATCCGATATGTGATGAGGACACAAGAGACGCTGATTGTCGACGATGCTGCCGAGCACCACCTGTTTTCCGACGACCCGTATTTGACCGTGCAGAGCCCGCGGTCGATCCTTTGCGTTCCGCTCATTCGTCAAGGCTCTTTGAGTGGCCTGCTTTATCTCGAAAACCGTTTGGCATCGCACGTTTTTACAAGCGATCGAGCGCGACTATTAGAGCTTGTGGGCACGCAGGCTGCCATCTCGCTGGAGAACACTCGACTTTACGGGGATCTCCAAGAGCGTGAGTCTCGTATTCGCCGCCTCTTCAACGCCAATATCATCGGGATATTCACTTGGAACCTCGACGGAAGAATCACTGATGCCAACGATGCATTTCTTCAAATTGTTGGATATCAAGGTGAGGATCTGAGCGCAGGTAACATGCGCTGGAAAGGCCTAATGCCCGGCGAGTGGGATCCAGAAACCGATCGCGTCATGGACGAAATGAGCGCGACCGGCGTCGCTACCCCCTTCGAGGGTGAGTACGTCAAGAAAGACGGCACACGCGTTCCTGTTCTAATCGGTGCCGCGCTTTTCGAAGGGCGATCAATGGAAGGCGTTGCGTTTGTTATCGACCTTACGGATCGCCGACAAGCCGAGAGACTGGCCCGCGATAATGAGAGACGCTACCACGAGAGCCAATTGGCCCTTGCCCATGCGAACCGCGTCTCCGCAATGGGACATTTGGCGGCGTCCATAGCCCATGAACTGAACCAGCCTTTGTCGGGCGTGGTCGTCAGCGCGGAAACTGCGATAATGTTGCTAAATGGCGAGCCAGACTTACCGGAAGCCCGAAAGGCGCTAGCTCGCGTCGTGCGGGACGGCACCCGCGCGGGTCAGGTTTTCGGCCGGATCCGTACGCTGATCAAGAAAGCGCCTCCGCAGAAAACCACCCTCAATATCAACGATATTATCGAAGAGGTGATCAGCTTAACGGGCAGCCAGGCGGCCAAGAATGGTATCTTGCTGGAAGCCAAACTCTCTAAGGGCTTACCGCTTCTTGAAGGCGATCGGGTTCAGATGCAGCAGGTCGTATTAAACCTGATTATGAATGCACTCGATGCCATCAATGAGGATGGCGGTGCGTTGGGCGAAATCAAAATACATTCGATGGAATCCGCGTTGGGCGGTGTTCACATATCTGTCCAGGACTCAGGGCCGGGAATTGACGAAGACAACTTTGAACGGATTTTCAGTGCGTTCTACACTACGAAGACCGACGGATTGGGCATGGGCTTGTCGATTTGCCGGTCGATTATTGAATCGCACGGCGGCAAGCTGTGGGTAGCGGCAGGCGTTCCGAAAGGCGCGGTTTTCAATCTTCTTTTTCCCCCCTCTGTTTGTGTTACCGCCACGCCGCCCGTCGACGAGGCCGATGGCGATTGAAGCGTTATCTCGCGAGACGATGGTTTCCGATCTCCTTATGACGGATCAGTTCACCCCGTGTTGATCGAGATATCGTTGCAGGGACCGTCGGTGCATCGAGAGACGCCGCGCGGCGCGGGAAACGTTGTGATCATAAGCTGCATACACGCCGACGATATGGTCGCGTCTAATCTGCTCAGGGCGCGCAAGGCAGCCCTTTGCAACCAGCGCTTCGAGTTCGTCTCCCAGTACCAGGCCGACCAGCAGTGCGACCGGCATAGATTTTGGGAAAACGTCGAGAGCGCCGAATTTGACGGCGCACACGGTCACCTTGAGATCGCAATAATCCGTAGATACGAACACTTTGCATGAGGGCTGGCCAGTTGCGAGCGCTTTAATGACCTCAAACCCGCATCCGTTGCGCAGTTGAACCTCGACTATTGCAAATACCGGATGGACACTTGCTCCGATGTCCAAAGCTGCAGCTTGATCATGAGCTATGAAAACAACGACGCCTCGTTCGCGAAACTCGGACGCCAGAGGACTGTCCATATCAACCTGTGGATCGACGATGAGGACCGTTGGCGACGTCGTCGATCGGTCGGACTTGGCGATGCGGCATAAGCTGACGAGATTGTTCATGGTCTGCTCCTACGATGAACGCGCGCGTCCGAAATTGCCTGGCACACGCGTGATGATCAGATTGGACCCATCCGCCGATAGCGATGGTTTCACCGGGGTCCGAAAGCCTACCGCCTCGTTTTTGGGTATTATTCGCCCGTGCCACGTACGGCTTCGGCAAGTTCCGGCGTAAACCGCTTCGAGCCGAGGCGACCGGGAAGGCGAGCCGTAACTTCCTGTACCGTCCATTCATTCCCGTCGGGATCTCTGAATGACATGAAGGAGGCGTAGCTTTTCCGTTCCGGGTTCATGCCGGCCACCATCCCAAGGCCATTGGCATGGTGGAAAATTCCTCCAGCATCATGAAACGGCTCGCCGACGGGGATACCATGCTCCAGCAGCCTGCGCCGCGTGCCCTCCAGGTCCGTCACGACCAGATGAAGGCCGCGCGACGAGCCTGGCTCTGCCGCAGTGACGTTTTTTCCAAACATGACCGAGCAGCCGGAGCCAGGCGGAGTGAACTGGACGACGCGGTAGTCATCGCGCAGGACATCGATGTCAAAACGCCAACCGAGGCTCGAATAAAATTCCTTGGCGCGGTCAACGTCCGTCACGCCGATCACAGCAATTTCCAGCGCCATTGATGATGCTTCCTCAGCGAGATCCGACTTTTGTCCCGCAGGGTTCCTTGCGTCCAACATAGCCACCTCCAACAAATTCCGATCTTCTTCGTTCGATCCGCCGTGGAGGATAGCGTCAATAGTTCCCGCTTCCATTGCACTTAGGTATCAGCCAATGGCACCGCTAAAGCGCTCGCCGTCAATCGTACACTCGTCCAATACGCTCCCGCCAGATTGCGAGTAATTCTCAAGTGAAATTTGCAGCCGGATGGTCCGGCGTTCACTGTTGGCGAAACGCAGGTGTCCACAAATCTCAGCACGATCGCGGGGGTGAGAATTCCATCGACGGCTCAGGCAGCAACCGAGCTCGTTCGTGACGCTGAAACGGAGCTCCTTTACCACCACTCACGACGAGTTTTCCTCTTTGACGCGCTTACTAGCGACCGCCGGGGTGTGAATTATGACGCCGAGCTGCTGTACATCGGCGCGATGTTTCACGACATCGGCTCATGGATATCTCAAGTGCCGAGGAACGTTTCGAAGTCGATGGAGCGAATGCCGCCCGAAACTTTCTTCAATCTTACGGACTCGCCGAGCGGGACGTCGATGACGTATGGGATTCGATTGGCCCTCCACACGACGCCGGGTATTCCCAAGCACAAGCGGGCCACCGTGGCCTTGGTAACGGCAGGCGTCGAGATGGACGTTCTCGGCATCGGCTTCGAGGAGTTCACGTCCAAGCAGCGGAACGATGTATGTGCCTGTCACCCAAGAGGCTTGAGATTCAAACAAGGCATCCTGTCCTCGTTCTGCATGGGCACCATCCGAAAGCCCAATACGACATTTGGAAACATCAAGGCGGACGTTCTTTCGAAAACGGACCCGACCTACAAGCGAACAGATTTCACGGAGGCCGTTCTGTCTTCGAAATGGACGACGTGACGATCGATACCATCGTACGTGTTGCCGGAGACGGTTCCCAAGCCTAGTCTTTCGGAATGTTAAGGAAGCGTCGAGCGCGTGGCCATGCACCCTGGTGCAGGATCACAGAAAGCGAGGCGCCAGCTGCAGGCGTGTCTCGAGCCCGTAGCGAGATACCATTTCGGCACTCGGCCGACGGACACCCCGAACAAACAATCAACCAAGGAGCTCGACCATGGCTTTACAAGCTATGTCTAACGGCTATGCGCTTCTGCGCGACCCGCACGCGAACAAGGGAACTGCGTTCGACAGCAATGAGCGCCACATTTATGGCCTTGATGGGCTTCTTCCGCCGACGCCCACGTCCATCGAAAGCCAGGTAGCGCGAATTAATGCGCAGCTCGGCGCCTTGACCGACGACCTGCAGAAGTACCTTTTGCTGTCGGATCTCCAGGCGAGAAACGAGACCCTTTACTATGCCGTTCTGATGTCGGATCCCGCGGGGTTCATACCGCTCGTTTATACTCCCACGGTCGGCGAGGCCTGTCAGAAATTCGACCATATCTTCCATTCAGCTCGCGGACTTTACATCCCGATCTCCGCCAAAGGGAACATTAGAGAACTCCTCTCGAACTGGCCACAGCGAGACGTCCGCTTCATCGTGGTCACTGACGGCGAACGAATTCTCGGGCTTGGAGATCTTGGCGTCGGCGGGATGGGAATCCCAATCGGAAAACTATCTCTCTATACGGCATGCGCGGGCGTCCCCCCGGAGGTGTGCCTTCCGATCACGCTCGACGTCGGAACGAACAATCCTGCTCTACTCGATGATCCACTCTATCTCGGACTTCGGCATGACCGAATCCGCGGCGATGACTATCACGCGTTCATTGACGAGTTCGTCGCTGCGGTCACCGGACTCTTTCCGAAATGCTGCATCCAATGGGAAGACTTCGCCAACTTCAACGCGATCCCGATACTGTCCAGGTACAAGACAAAGATCTGCACCTATAATGACGACATCCAGGGAACCGCCTCGGTAGCCTTGGCTGGCATTTATGCAGCGCTCAAGATCAGCGGAGGGAAGCTCACCGATCAGCGCTTTCTTTTCCTTGGAGCAGGATCTGCTGCAACGGGCATCGCGGACCTAATCGCTCAGGGCATGGTGATGCAGGGTCTGCCTGTTGAGGAAGCTCGTCGCCGCAGCTCGCTTTTCGACGTCGACGGCCTCCTCGTGGCGTCGCGTGCGGTGAAGGACTTCCAGAAGCCGTTCGTTGTCGATCACGAACCCATCACGGACTTCGTCGAAGCGATCAAGCTCCTGAAACCCACCGCGATCATCGGGGTCAGCACCGTCCCAAAGCTTTTTACCAAAACCGTCATCGAGACGATGACGGCGCTAAACGACCGGCCGATCATTTTCCCCTATTCGAATCCCACGTCGCGGTCCGAATGCACTGCCGAGGAGGCATACACGTGGTCGCAGGGAAAAGCCGTGTTCGCGAGTGGGAGCCCCTTCCCGCCCTTAACCGTGAAGGGGCGCCGCTTCGTTCCTGGCCAAGGAAACAACGTGTACATATTTCCGGCCATGGGAATGGCCGTCTATGCGACCGAGGCTAGACTTGTAACTGACGAGATGTTCATCGTTTCAGCGAAGGCCGTTGCTGAGCAGGTAGATCAGGAAAGCCTCGACCTCGGCCTGATCTATCCCCCGCAGAGCAACATCCTCAAGGCCTCGCTGTACGTCGCCCGCAAGATTGCGGAGCATATCTTCGACAACGGTCTGGCGAATGTCGAACGCCCGGCCGATGTCGCCCAACTGATCAAGAGCAAGACGTACAAGCCCGTTTATCGGCATCTGAACTAAGGGAGGGTTGGTCGTGGTAAACCGTCCTCCCGCCTCGCCCCGGCCCCGCGTCGCAGTCGTCGGCGCGGGCTTCGCCGGCCTTGCCGTCGCTCAAGGTCTCAGGTCTGCTCCGGTGGATATCACGTTGCTGGACAGGAGAAACTTCCATCTCTTCCAGCCACTGCTCTACCAGGTCGCGACGGCGTCGCTTTCGCCAGGTCAAATCTCGTGGCCAGTGAGAAGCGTCTTCTCTGCTCAAAAGAATGCACGCGTTCTGATGATGGAGGTCAACGCCGTTGACACTCGATCAAGAACGGTCACGGACGGCAGCTCAGTCGTTCCCTACGACTACCTCGTGCTCGCGACGGGTGCGAGGCACGCGTACTTCGGAAACGAAAGATGGGAGCCCTTCGCCCCCGGATTAAAGACAATCGAAGATGCCAGGGCTTTGCGCGAAAATCTGTTACGCGCCTACGAAACTGCGGAAAAGACCCGCGACGGAGCAGAAAGGCGTCGATGCCTGACGACGGTGATAGTCGGTGGCGGTGCTACAGGCGTCGAAATGGCGGGTGCGGTAGCGGAGCTAGCCAACCGGACCTTGAAGGGGGAATTCCGGACGATAGACCCGCAATCCATGAGGATTGTGGTTGTGGAGGCCGGGCCACGACTTCTTCGCACGTTCCCAGTCGAACTGTCGGAAAAATGTCTATCATCGCTCGACAAGATGAACGTCGAGGTACGACTCAAGTCGCGGGTTACGGACTGCGACGCGAAGGGCGTTTCGGTTGATGGATTAAGGATCGACGCGGCGACCGTAATCTGGGCGGCTGGCGTTCAGGCGTCCCCCGCTGCAAACTGGTTGAACGCGAGGGCTGACAAGTCCAACCGCGTCTTCGTGTCGGCGGCGCTTAACCTTGATGACCACCCCGAGATCTTCGTTATCGGCGACACGTGCGCTGCAATGTCGGATGGGAAGCCGGTTCCAGGAATCGCTCCCGCCGCCAAGCAGATGGGCGCTTACGTGGCCAAGGTGATCGGAGCGCATGCCGCGCAAAAGCCTCCGCCACCGCCCTTTAGATATCGTCATCAAGGCGATCTCGCTGTTGTCGGACGCAGCGCGGCAGTGGTCCGCATCGGGAAAATCTCGCTCACCGGATTCACGGGCTGGATCTTCTGGTCGCTCGTGCACGTGATGTTCCTCATCGGTTTCCGCAGCAAGACTTCGGTCGCACTCGACTGGATCTGGGCGTTCGTAACGCGTCAGCGAAGCGCCCGGCTCATATCCGATGGCGACGCATCACCTCTCGCCACTTCGGCATCTTCAGATGTCCAACTCTCGCCTAAGCGGGATAGCACCAGTCAAGGAGGCGGTCATGCCGCATAAAGCAGCTGATATCATTACCGAAGTCCTGCACGCGGCTGGCGTACGCCGCATCTACGGCGTCGTCGGAGACAGTCTTAACGGCCTGACGGAATCCATGCGGAACCGAGGCGACATCGACTGGGTGCATGTCAGGCACGAAGAAACGGCGGCCTTCGCCGCCGGCGCTGAGGCGCACCTTACAGGTGAACTCGCGGTCTGCGCCGGAAGCTGCGGACCGGGAAATCTACACCTTATAAATGGCCTCTTCGACGCACATCGTTCGCGAGTTCCGGTTCTGGCAATTGCCGCACAGATCCCATCTACGGAGATCGGCCGCGGCTATTTTCAGGAGACGCATCCAGACAACCTCTTCAAGGAATGCAGTCACTACTGCGAGCTGGTTTCGAACGTTCAGCAGCTTCCGGGTGTTCTGGAAACCGCGGTCAGGACAGCGATCGGCAAGAAAGGCGTGGCGGTGGTGGTCATACCGGGGGACATTGCCCTGGCCAACTACGACGCCCCGATCTCACAGCCTGAAGGACTTAAGGTCCAAGCACCTACGGTACTCCCGGCAGAACGCGATCTCGATCGTCTCGCCGCCCTGCTGAACAAGAGCGATCGGACGACAATCCTATGTGGGCGGGGATGCCATGGGGCGCACGACGAAGTCATCGCCCTCGCGGCGCGCCTGAAGGCGCCGATTGTGCATGCTCTTGGCGGTAAGGAACATATCGAACACGACAACCCGTACAATGTGGGCATGACAGGTTTCATCGGGTTTTCGTCCGGGTACACGGCGATGCTCGCCTGCGACACCTTGCTGATGCTCGGCACGGACTTTCCTTACCGGCAATTCTATCCCACCGACGCCAAGATCGCTCAGGTCGACATCAGACCGGAGAACCTTGGGCGCCGCGCGCCTCTCGATCTCGGACTTGTGGGCGACGTGAGGGCCAGCGTCGAGGCATTGCTGCCCAGGATTGACGAGAAGTCGGACACGTCTCATCTCTCTGACAGTCTGAAAAACTATGCGAAAGCTCGCGAGGGGCTCGACGACCTCGCGTCGGGCAAACCGGGTAGGAAGCCGATCCATCCCCAGTACCTGGCCAAGCTCGTAAGCGATCTCGCGGCCGACGATGCGGTATTCACGTTCGACGTGGGAACCCCCACGGTATGGGCCGCGCGGTATCTTGCGATGAACGGTCGACGACGCATGATCGGTTCGCTCGTTCACGGCTCGATGGCCAACGCTCTTCCGCAGGCGATCGGTGCTCAAGCCGCCTTCCCCAGACGACAGGTTATCAGCCTCTCAGGGGACGGGGGCTTCTCGATGATGATGGGGGACGTCCTGACGCTTGTGCAGCAGAATCTTCCGGTGAAGATCATCGTGTTCAACAATTCGGTTTTGGGATTCGTTGCCCTCGAAATGAAGGCAGCGGGCTTTCTCGAAACCGGCGTCGATCTCTCTAACCCGAACTTCGCCGCGGTAGCCATGGCTGCGGGGATCCACGGTGTCCGTGTCGAGGATCCAGGCGATTTGGAAAACGCGCTGCGCGAGGTACTCGCGCATGACGGACCTTCCCTACTTGACGTGGTCACGAACACCGAAGAGCTCTCAATGCCTCCGAAGATCGAGGCGACGCAGGTGAAGGGATTCGGGGTTTGGGCTTTGAAAGCTGTGATGAATGGTAGAGGCGACCAACTCGTCGATTTGACCCTATCGAACTTCCTACGACGCTGAGGAGGCCAATATGGAAATCACTGCGCTGTTCCTCTCGCGTCTGCAGTTCGCCGCGACGATCTCGTTCCATATCATCTTTCCCGCGTTTACGATCGGCCTCGCCGCCTATCTTTGCTACCTCGAAGGCATGTCGCTTAAGACCGGCATGACAGTCTACCGCCGGCTTTTCGAGTTCTGGCTGCGCGTGTTCGCAATCGCCTTCGGGATCGGCGTCGTCACCGGAATCGTGATGGCTTTCCAGTTCGGCACCAATTGGAGCGAGCTTTCCCGACGGACTGGCTCCATTCAGGGACCCTTGCTTGGTTACGAGAGCTTCACCGCGTTCGCTCTCGAAGCGTCGTTCTTCGGCGTGCTGATGTTCGGCAGAAAGAAGGTTCGGCCGGCATTTTACTTCTTCGCCTGTCTCATGGTGGCGCTCGGGACTACGATGTCGGCCTTCTGGATCATGGTGAACAACAGTTGGATGCAGTGGCCCGTAGGTTTCATCGTACGCAGCGACGGCGTCTACGAACCAACGGACTGGGCCGCGATCGTCTTTAGCCCAGTCGCGTGGGTCAGGTTCCCTCACATGCTACTCGCCGCGTATCTGACGACTGCATTCTGCGTGGCGGCAACCGGAGCATGGCACCTCCTGCGCGGAAGATTCAAATCGGAAGCGCGAGTGATGCTGCGCACGGGACTAGGACTGGCGGCGCTCTTGGTGCCGTTACAACTAGGCGTCGGACACCTGACGGGCGACTACGTTCACGACAAACAACCCGCCAAGTTTGCAGCCATCGAGGGGCGTTGGAACGACGAACAACCGGCCACCGAAGTCCTGGTCGCTTGGCCCGACGAAGAGACGGAACAAAACTACTACCAAGTCGGCATTCCGTACCTCGGCAGCGTCATCGGGTCGATGAGCTTCAGTTCGAAGGAGATCGGCCTGAAGAGTATCCCGGTCCAAAACAGGCCACCCGTGCTGATCCCTTTCTTTGCATTTCGCATCATGGTCGCTTGCGGGTTCCTAATGCTTTTTCTTTCGTGGGTTGGAACGGCCTACGCTTGGGGCGGACGCGTCGAAGGACAGAGGTGGCTCCTGTGGATGATATTCTACAGCTTCCCTGTCGGCTTTATTGCAACGTTGTCCGGTTGGTTCACGGCCGAGGTGGGAAGGCAGCCCTGGACAGTCTTCGGCCTCTTGCGGACGACCGACGCGGCGACACCATTTCTTCAAAGATTCGAGGTGGCGTTCAGCCTCGCGCTCTTTGGAGTCGTGTACTCGATCCTCTTCATCTTCGGGTCAGTCTACATCTACGTTCTCCTTAAGCGTGGACCGGTGCAAGGGCTGAAATCCGACGTCGCCATCGGCAACCCCAAACGCCCCCTGTCGGAAAGTAGCGACGTCGCTTTGACAGTCGAGCGGGAGCATGTGTCATGATGGAGTTCTGGGTAGCGGCCCTCGCCCTGACGATCTTTCTCTACGTTACTCTAGATGGCTTCGATCTTGGCGTTGGAATGCTGTTCGCCTTCGACAGAAGGCAGAATAGCCGAAATCACATGATTTCGGCTATCGCGCCGGTCTGGGATGGCAATGAGACCTGGCTCGTTCTCACCGCTACCATCCTGTTTGGTGCTTTCCCGCTGATATATTCAATCTTGCTATCGGCCTTCTATCTGCCCCTCATTCTGATGCTGGTCGCGCTCATCTTCCGGGGCGTCGCGTTCGAGTTCCGATCGCGAGCGGGTGCGCTTGCGAGCATCTGGGATTTCGCATTCGCGGCCGGCTCATTTCTTGCGGCGTTCATTCAGGGAGCCACGATCGGAGCCCTTGTCGAAGGGTTGAAGGTAGTCGGCGGGAGGTATGCCGGCGATGCATTCGCATGGCTCTCGCCCTTCGCAGTCCTCTGTGGGCTCGGGCTCTGCATTGGCTACATGCTCCTTGGCGCGAGCTGGCTGACCTACAAGACGCAAGACGACGTCCAAGCTCTCGCGTTTCGGACGCTGCCATGGCTGCTCGCCGCGGTACTCCTTTTTATTGCCGCCGCTTTCGTGGGAGCATTAGCCATTGACCTGGAATTGCTCCGCCGTTGGACAGAACGGCCGGTTATCTTCATCTTCCCGGTCATCGGAGCCATCGCATGTTTGGCGCTGAGCGTAGCAGTTCGCTGGCGAGTGCCATTGCTGCCCTTCCTTGCGTCCGTTGCAATATTCGGCGCGGCATTTGGAACGCTCGCCGTGTCGTTTTACCCATACGTCATCCCACCTGCGGTGACCTTGGACGAGGCGGTCGCACCACAATCCACATTGGCCTTCATGTTCTGGGGAGCGGGGATCTTCGTTCTGCCGATCACGATCGTCTACACCCTGCTCGTCTACTTCATTTTCAAAGGCAAGGTGAACCCGGAACAGGAGCATTACTGATGCAGAACATTCTTGTGACCACGACCCATTCGCTCGCACCCATCTGCTTCTGCATCGCCTTAGGCTGGATGGCAGGGAAGCTTCAGATGATGCCAGTCGAATATGGCCGCGCCTTGGCGAGGTTTGTCGTGCTGTTCGCACTCCCGATCGCGCTTTTCCTCGCGGCGGCCAAGGCCAATCCGGCGGACATCTTCAACGCAAGGATCCTTTTATCCCTTCTCACAGGGTTCGGTGTGACGTTCCTCATCGGCTGGGCGGCCGGGCATTTACTTTTCAAGCATGGAGAGGCAGACAGCGCCGTACAGGCTTTGGCCTGCTCCTTCCCAAACATCGCCTATTGTGGCCCGCCGGTTCTGGTTGCATCCGTTGGCTCGTCGGCGCTTCTCATGGTGGTCTCCGGAAATCTGATCGTCACGTTGATCGTCGTCCCGATCGCACTCGTCGTCCTGGCGCGTAGCGCGACCGACGAACAGCATCGGATCGGGATGGGCAGCGCGCTATGGAGCGCGGTGAAGCAGCCCCTGGTTTTTCTTCCTATTGCAGGCGCTTGTGTCGCGGCGTCGGGTTTCGAGTTGCCCGAACTTGCCGTGACCGCTGCAAGCGAGATCGGCGTAGCGGCTGGAGGGGCAGCGCTTTTCGCGCTTGGTTTGACGCTGTCGGGGATCAGCTTGCAGCTCAACAAGGAAGTGACGTTCAACGTCTTGGTCAAAAACGTCTTGCAGCCCATAGTGATCTTCGGCGCCGCATATCTCGTGGGATTGCGGGGGGCGCTACTGGCCCAAACGTTTCTTCTCGGCGTGCTTCCCACTGCAACAGAGGTTTCTGCCATCGCGGTCTCACGGAACATCTATCAAGACCGCGCCGCGGGCAGCACACTGGCTAGCGTGCTGGCGAGCATATTCACCATAGCGGCGGGCGTCTCGGTCGCGGTGCTGCTCGAAGAGTAGACCCAGCGGCGTTCAGGTCGACAGCTAGGGCTGAACCGATCGGACGTCACGCGTTTACGGTCGGCTGATGCGCCGAAAGTGAGAGTCGAAGATGCGAATGCACCTCTGATATGCGCGGAAAGCCTGCATCCGAGATCGGTGATGCTTTCGCACCTCGAACCTGCCCCTCCGCACATGGCCGGCGTAGAAGACTTCCGGCATCGACGTTCGTTCCGCTTCGACAGGACATGAAGCTGTTCGCCGTGGCTGGCCCTCGGCACGCTGGTTGATATCGGCGAGACGTCGGCCGAAGCCCCACCCCCGCCGTGCCTTCCTGTGGATCTCAATTCAATGATTGGACGTCCAGCAAGGCACGCAAACGCGCACAGTCAGTCTCTCCGCCCTGAAAAAGGCCGATGAGCCGGCGAGCAGCCTGGAGTGTTTGTTGGTCGTCAACAGTGAAGCCATGAGTCTCGCGAAAGTCTCGCAAAACGACCCGCAACATGGCAATTTCCGCGCCATCCAGTGGCTTTTTGGCAGCTCGACTATCAAATGTTCTGAACATATCGCCCCTTCCCCGGAGATGCTCTTTGTCACAAGATGCGCGGCCTGTAGCGACAGCGCCATAGGCCGAGTTCCTCTCCACGCTTGGCACCCAGACCCGCGTCTCAGCGGCTGGACTCCGCACAAATGCCAGTGATGCGGCCATTGCGGTCATTGCGACTACGATGGCGAAAAGTGGAAGCTCGCAACCCTCGCGTGGTCTCTTGTCCCAATCCACCATCGCCTGCTCCTATCGAAAGCGCAGCCCCTTCGGGTCGTCCAAGCGAAGTATGTCCAACGGGTCGCCGAAGCGCATCTGTGCGAAGGTATCGGGGACACCAAGGTATTGGCGACACCATCGTCCAGTAGCTCCCTCCAGCGTTGTCCGGCAGACTGAAATCGTGAAATCCTGCCGATCGGGACATTCCATGACCGGGCGGCTGCGGAACGCTAATCACCACGGAAGGAGCGCGCGATGAATACATGCCGAAGCACGGGCATCACCCGCCGGCAATTTGGAGGCGCTGTGGTCGCGTCACTGGCGACCCCGGCCGTGGTGGCGCAGTCGAACGCATCTCCGCTTTCTAAGGCGAGATCGCAGCCAGTTGAGACGTGGCCTCCAGCCCAGCTTGAGGCGACAGAGCGGATTGCTACCAAAGAGCTGAACGTTGCATATGCTACGGCCGGCCCACCGAACGGCCCCGTAGTGATCCTTCTCCATGGATGGCCCTATGACATAAACAGCTATGTAGATGTTGTGCCGGCCCTAGCAAAATCGGGGTTCCGGGTGGTTGTTCCTTATCTCAGAGGGTTCGGCGACACGCGTTTTCTATCTGCGAAGAGCGAGCGAAATGGTCAGCAATCGGCGTTTGCGGTAGATGTAATCGACCTTATGGATGCACTGACGTTTGATCGCGCGATTATTGCGGGCTTCGATTGGGGGGCAAGGACCGCAAATATTGTAGCGGCCCTCTGGCCGGAGAGATGCCGAGCATTGGTGTCGGTCAGTGGCTACCTCATCGGAAGCCAGGAGGCGGGGCGCCATCCGTTACCGCCAAGTGATGAGTGGCAGTGGTGGTATCAGTACTATTTCGCAACTGAACGCGGACGCGAGGGCTATCGACAGTATCAGCTCGAATTCAACCGCGTCATCTGGAAATTGGCTTCGCCGCGCTGGGATTTTACGGACGAGACATATCATGAGGCCGCTCGGGCATTCGCCAATCCAGACCATGTCGACATCGTTATAAGCAACTATCGTTGGCGGCTGGGATTGTCCGCCGGTGAAAAGCGCTTCGCGGATCTGGAGGCGAAGCTTCAATCAGGCCCGAACATCGACGTCGCGGCCATCACTCTTGAAGGCGATGCGAACGGCGCGCCGCATCCGGATCCTGCGAAATATGCTGCGAAATTCAAAGCAAAGTACGACCACCGCACCGTATCGGGCGGTGTCGGCCATAATCTTCCGCAGGAAGCGCCGCGCGCATTCGTCGATGCCGTCGTCGACGTGCATAGCTGGGCGTAAGGCCAGGCCCTTACTTGCATGGATTTGAAAAGGAGGAACCAAAATGGCCTACAAGGTGCTGCTGATCGGAATAGATCCACGGGAAGTCGATCTGAGCGACCCTTTCTTTCCAGCCGATCTTACCCACGAAAAAATTTCCGAGAGCATCAACCAAAGCTTGGCGGAAATGAAACGCAGAGGCTGGGAACCCGCATTTTGCGGGCTTCATCTCGTGAGTGCTGAGGCTGACGCAAAAGCCGCGCTCGTCGAAAAATGGGACTGCATTGTAATCGGCGCAGGTATGCGGGTGCCGCCTAAGAACCTCGAGCTATTCGAGACGGTCGTGAACACGATCGCCCGCTATGCTGCTGGAACCCCGATTGCGTTCAACACTGGTCCTCTGGACAGCGCAGACGCGGCGGCAAGACGTCTTGGTAAGACTAACGGGCCTTATCATTTTGATCCGGATTTCATACCTGCTTGATGAAAATCTGCGACCTCGGATTGGGGTCCGAGGCCGCTTAGTGTCAACCGGCCGCGGCCCGGTTAGTTGATCGATCGTTTCTAAGCAACTCCACGAGAGCTTGGGCGCCGGCGGTTGACGAAGCGGGGTTTTGCCCCGTGATCAGCCTGCCATCGGTAATCGCGAAGCTCTCCCAGTTGACCGTCTTTTCGAAGTGCCCGCCCAGCCGCTTGAGTTCATCCTCCACGAGGAACGGGACGACCTTCGTGAGACCCACCTCCTCTTCCTCGCTGTTGGCAAACCCAGTCACTCGCTTTCCCCGAACGATCGGCACGCCTTGGTATGTCACGCGATGGAGGACGGCCGGTGCATGGCAGACCGCCGCGACCGGTTTGCCTGCATCGTAAAAGGATTCGATTAGCGCGATGGATCGTTCGTTGTCGACCAGATCCCACATTGGTCCGTGGCCGCCGGGGTAGAATATTGCGTCGAAATTCTCCGAACGCATGTCCTCGAGCTTTCGGGTTTTGGAAAACACAACTTGCGCGGCGGCGTCGCCTTTGAAGCGTGTCATCGCAGCAGTCTGATTCTCGGGAAGATCACTTTTCGGATCGACCGGAGGCTGCCCACCTTTCGGCGACGCCAAGGTCAGCTCGACGCCGGCGTCGATGAATACATAGTAGGGAGCCGCACCTTCCTCCAGCCAGAAGCCCGTTTTACGGCCCGTATTTCCGAGAATGTCGTGTGAAGTGAATACCATCAGGATCTTCATGATTTGCTCTCCAAGTAGGTTGTCAGCCGAAGGGGCTACGGGAGCATTATGGTCGCCACCACACGTTTGCGCATTTGCACCATAGTATCGACTGCACACTCGTAGTCTCCTGGCGACCCGGAGCGTAAAACCGAGCGTCAAGTGTGGTTCGGTTTCTGTCGGGCGTGCACGCCTGTCGTCGTAATTCGTGATCGAACCGATACCATCGGACAATTGAAGTTCGGCATGTTTTTAATGCTATACTTGCGTGTGCGGCGTGGCCCGGTGTCCGGGTCGAATGGCCTCTGGTTTTAGCGACCCAATAGTAAGGCGGGTTTCCGACGGGCGTGGCACAGGAGGATGTCTTGCATAACATCACCCCTCCAAGAGATCGACGCGACCTGGCGCCCAGTGTGCTGGCGGCGCGGTCACGACCTGTGATAATCATCATTGACGACGATGATTCTGTGCGGGAATCGTTGGAACTCCTTGTACGCTCCGTGGGGTGGACGCCCCTTTCGTTTTCCTCTGCGCAAGACTATCTGTCTCATCTTCCACCGCAGCTCCCGAGCTGCTTGGTTCTCGACGTCAACATGCCTGGACTGGACGGCCTCGACCTACAGGAAGCTCTTACGAGTGAGGGAAGCCGGGTGCCCATAGTGTTCGTCTCAGGCTTCGGCGACATACCGATGACCGTAAGAGCTCTGAAGGCCGGAGCGTGCGACTTCCTGACCAAGCCGATAGATCCGAACGCCCTACTCGCGGTGATGAGGACGGCGGTCGCCCAGAACGAATCCATCCAACGGGAAGAAACTCACCTTGGCCAAATACGCGCGCGGCACGATTCCCTGACGCGGCGAGAAGGCGAGGTGATGGCACTCGTGGTCGCCGGATTACTCAATAAGCAGGTGGCTTACGAGCTCGGCATCAGCGAAATAACGGTGAAAGCGCATAGAGGCCAGGTCATGCGAAAGATGGAAGCTCGCTCGCTCCCCGATCTCGTGACCATGGCGGCCTTACTGAACGTTAAAAGGCAAACCTAGGCGAACTCGTTCACAGCCCGTCTCCGAGCGTGCCGACGTACTAGAGCGTCGTATTCTACCGAGCCCCCGATTGTCGATTCCTGCGTGCCGCCGATCGATACCAAGGTATTGAACACACCTTTGTACAATATCATCCCTCCCTCTTTAGCGTGATGGTGCCCTCACGCAATCGTTGCGGACTAAACGAGCTCTCAGAGCAAGTCGCGTCCGCCTTAAGGAGGAAGGCATGACCAAGAGCAAAACGATCGTGATAACCGGTGCTTCTCAGGGCATCGGAGCGGGGTTAGTCAAGACGTTTCTCGACAAAGGCTGGAACGTCGTTGGGACCTCCCGCCGAATTACGGGATCCCTGCCCTTCGAAAACGCACATCAGATCGAACTCGTGGATGGTGACGTCGCCCACCCCGAGACCGCGGAACGGGTTACGAAGCGCGCAGTAGAAAAGTTCGGCTCTATTGACGCCCTGATTAACAACGCGGGCGTATTTTTCACCAAACCGTTTTTGGATTACACGGTTGAAGACTTCCGGGTTCTGTCGGCGACCAACATCGAGGGTTTCATCAATTTCACGAAGCACGCAGTGAGACAGATGCTCAGGCAGGAAACCGGAGGCAGCATCGTTACCATCACGTCTTCGTTGACAGACCACCCTATCATCGGCGTGAACGCATCCGTCCCCATAATCACCAAGGGCGGTCTCAACTCGATCACCAAGAGCCTCGCGCTTGAATTTTCAAGCAACAACATTCGCTTCAACGCGGTTTCACCAGGGGTCGTGGACACTCCGTTGCACAAGGACAACCCGAAGGACGCACTGCGAAAACTGTCGCCGATGGGAACGATCAGTTCCGTTCAGGAGATCGTTGATGGCGTGGTTTACCTCACCGACGCGGCCAATATTACAGGGGAGGTGCTGCACGTTGACAACGGCGCACATCTTGGCAAATGGTAGCCCCTGCGCCGGAACGCCGGATCCAGGATATGGCGCTGTCGATCCCACCAGCACCCACGCCGTTCGGGTCCTATGTCGAGACGAAGGAAATCGGCTCGCTGCTTTATTTGAGCGGGATGCTTCCAGTCGTAGGCCATGTACCCCTCTACAGCGGCGTCGTGGGTCGCGACCTGTCCACGGCGGAGGGATACGACGCTGCCCGGACGGCTTGCTTGAGCGGCCTTGCGGCAGCGAGGCTGCACCTCGGCTCGCTCGATCGGGTGAGATCCATCGCGAAGCTCGGGGTCTACATCGCGGCGGCGGAAGATTTTCGCGACCACCCGAAAGTCGCAGACGGGGCTTCCGATCTGTTGAGCGCGGTCTTCGGTCGCGAAAATGCCCCTCCCCGGATAGTTCTAGGGGTTCTCAACGTTCCGCTAGGCATGCCCATCGAAGTCGAGCTCGTGTTCGAGATCGAGCCGTACCGCAATTAGGAAGCTACGCCGTTGGAGGCCGCTATGAAAGCTAGACCGCGTGAAGCAGGATCCACACTCGCCTCGGCATCGAAGTTCTTAAGTGCTATCGCTATGCTGATGATCCCTGCGTTGGCCCTGTCGGGGCCGGCGAAGCCTGCGGGTACTCCATCCGAGCAGTTGACCAAAAGTGCATCGAAGAATGTTGCGCGTCCCCAGGTCCACGTCGAAAAACGAACCTCGCGATACTGGCGCGTGACGTTCGACAACCCGCCCTTCAACATCTTTGGGCCGGACACCATTCCTCAGTTGGAAGACGTCGTCGCTCAGATCGAAACCGATCCCAATCTTCGCGTCGTGGTTTTCGATAGCGCAGTACCCGGCTACTTCCTCACGCACTACGACTTTGACCCTCCACTTTCGGCCTCGACTGACCTTCCATCGGGCTCCACAGGGCTTCATCCCCTCCCAGACATGCTGGTCAGGATCAGCAGAGCTCCGGTGGTGAGCATTGCGCTTATTAGGGGACGGGCGACGGGCGTCGGCAGTGAACTCGCCCTCGCAAGCGACATGCGATTTGCAAGCAAGGAAAAGGCAATCCTCTCGCAGTGGGAGGTCGGCGCGGGCCTCGTTCCAGGCGGAGGACCAATGGCCCGCCTACCCCGCCTAATCGGCCGTGGTCGGGCGTTAGAGGTACTCTTAGGCTCCGACGACATCAACGGCGATCTGGCAGCGCAGTATGGTTACGTGAATCGCGCTTTTCCTGACACGCAGCTAGACGGGTTTGTCGACGGTCTCGCATTGCGGATATCCGGCTTCGACCGCCAGGCGATAGCGGATACGAAGCGGCTTGTAGACTTCGCGAGCCTTCCCAGCGACCCGGAGATAGGCGCAGGATGGGACGCCTTCATCACGTCCGTGCAGCGGCCGGTCGCACAAAAGAATATCACCAGGCTAATGGAGATGGGTCTCCAGAAAAACCCGGATGTCGAAGCAAGGCTTGGCCACTACACAGAGGCACTGGGCGAAAGATAGGTCTACGCGACCGCTCTTCACACCCGATACTATCGTCCAATACACTCTGGGTTTTCGGGAGTATATGCGTGATGTTGCGCCATGAGACATTCGGCGGTGGACGCAAAAGAAGAGGGGCTGGGGCCCGTCTTTGGAGGTGAAGATGGTGGATCGGCGGGCGCTCATATCCGTCGTTGACGATGATGTGTCGGTGCGCGAGTCTCTGTCGGTCCTGCTTGGCTCTCTCGGCTTCTTTGTCGAGACATTTCCATCCGCGAGTGAATTTTTACGCTCTCCTCGGATCGATGAGATGGAATGCATCGTTGTGGACGTCGCGATGCCGGCGATGTCTGGTCCGGAACTCTTTCAATCCTTGATCTCCAGCGGACGCAATATTCCAATTGTATTTATCACGGGCGTCGAGGACGAAATCCTTCAAAACCGGCTTATTTCAATGGGAGCTATCGATTGTCTGTACAAGCCGCTGTGCGTTGACGATCTTCGTAAAGCAATCGCCTCTGCGCTCCATCGCTGACAGACCTGAGGTCTGGTCGCGACTCCACATTCAACCGTCGGATGCTCCTTCGTTGAGCTATGGCGAGCCTGACACTGTTGTGTGCCTGGGCCCCGGTTTCGAAGGCAAGGCCCGGACCGTTTCGCGACGCCCGACACCATGGTGCAATAGATCGAAACCCCTATTGGTGAGAGGCTTGCCGCTAACGAGAAGCAGGAGAGTACGGTGACTACGTTATCGCAATATACCCGCAGGGGCGTGCTCGTCGGCGTGGCTTCGGCTGCTGTGCTGACCGTCCTTTCCCGTCGCGACGTCGCTGCAGCGGAGCCTGCTTCAGAGATCCGTCCATTTAAATTCAAAGCTTCTCAGGATAAACTGGATGATCTGCTGAGGCGTGTGAGAGCCACGCGCTTGCCCGATCCGGAAATCGTCGGCGATGACTCTCAAGGGGTTCGATCGATTACGATACAGAAGCTGGCGACCTATTGGGGTCACAAGTACGACTGGCGCAAGATCGAGGAAAAACTCAACGATTTGCCGCAATACGTCACGAACATCGATGGGGTGGATATCCATTTTATTCACGTCAAGTCGAAGGTGGGCGGCGCCCTGCCCATCATCATCACCCACGGGTGGCCAGGATCTATCATCGAGCAGATGAAGATCATCCGACCGTTGACGGAACCCGCAGCGCACGGCGGGGCTGCTTCGGACGCCTTCGACGTCGTGATTCCTTCGATCCCCGGATATGGTTTCTCAGGGAAACCAAAAGAAAGGGGCTGGGACCCGATCCGCATCGCCCGTGCCTGGATCGAACTGATGAGGCGACTAGGGTATTCGCAATATGTGGCGCAGGGCGGTGACTGGGGAGACGCCGTCACTGAACAGATGGCCCTTATCGCACCACGGGAACTGCTGGGAATCCACGTTAATATGCCAGCGACCGTTCCCGACGATATTGCAGCCGCGCTGCAACCAGGAGGAAGAAAACCGGACGGACTTATGCCTGACGAGTCTCATGCCTACGATCAGCTCGCGGACTTTTATGCACACGGGCTGGGCTACGCGATCGAAATGGCGAACCGTCCTCAGACGCTGGTGGGTATCGCGGACTCACCGGTAGGCCTCGCGGCGTGGATGATCGACCACGACATTCGAAGCTATCAGTTGATAGCACGAGTCTTCGATGGCGCGGAGGAAGGCCTAACTCGCGATGACATTCTCGACAACGTGTCGCTGTACTGGCTCACGAACACGGCGGTGTCCTCGGCACGCCTATACTGGGAGAACAAGCTCGCCTTCTTCCAGCCGAAGAATGTGAAAATCCCCGTGGCGGTCAGCGTTTTCCCGGATGAGATCTACGCCGCGCCGAAGAGCTGGACTGAGAAGGCATACGTCAATCTCATCCATTTCAACAAGCTTCCGAATGGCGGTCACTTCGCAGCGTGGGAGCAGCCCGCCGTTTTTTGCAATGAACTTAGAGCGTCGTTCCGATCGCTTAGAAGCTGACTATGATCAGTTCGTTTAGGTCATCGGAGGTTCTTGGCTGTCTAAAATGGAGGCGCTCGTGAGCAAAATCTCGAATACCGGAAGCTTGGGATCCAACTATGCAGCGGCGCATTTTCCCCGAGTGCAGGCAAGTTACTTCGGCTGCGTGCTAGGTCTTTCCGGGCTCGCGACGAATTGGCGCCTTGCTGCGGAATTGTGGAGCCTCCCGGCGATCATCGGCGAAGTGATTTACCTCTGTGCCGGCGCGATTTGGATAGTGTTCACCCTCCTGTTTCTAACAAAATGGGCGATTGCGCGAGACGAAGCTCTCGCCGAGTACCACAATCCGGTGCAGAGTTGCTTCGTCGGGCTTCTTGGCGTGTCGTCGATGCTTATCGCACTTGGTGTCCAGCCGTATTCCTTGCTTGCAGGAGCGACACTTTTCGCATTCGGAGCGATATTTACCCTCCTATTCGCAATTTGGTTGACGGGATCCCTGTGGGAAGGAAACCGCGATCCCGTCTCCACGACCGCCGCCCTGTATCTCCCAGCCGGCGCGGGATCCTTCGTAACCGCCATCGCCGCAGGCGCTTTCGGCCACTCAGACTGGAGCCAATTGGCGTTCGGAGCCGGCTTCTTCTCTTGGTTGGCGATAGAATCGGTTGTCCTGCACAGACTTCTGACAAACAAGGAGTTGCCAGAGTTACTGCGCCCCATGCTGGGCATCCAACTGGCGCCGCCTGCGGTCGGATGCCTTGCGTATCTCAGTGGCACCGTGGGGCATCCGGACCCGCTTTCGCACGCTCTCTTCGGATATGGCCTTCTTCAATTGCTGATACTCGTTCGTCTCATCCCCTGGATCAGGCGAAAGAGTCTCGATCTATCTTACTGGGGAATTACGTTCGGGCTTACTGCCCTTACCAGCGCCTCCATGAAGATGGCAGCGCGAACTGATGGTCCAGTGCTGGGATTTATGGCGCCGGTCCTCCTGTTCGTTTCAAGTGCCGTCGTGCTGGCCATCGCTATCGGAAGCATTCGATGGCTCGTGAAGCGATAAACTATGCTCCGAGTGCAAACGGCGCGGTCGAAGCGAGGCGCTCAGATCTCGGTTCTTGCAGCTCGCTAAACGGCGCACGTCTAATCCGCCGGCCGTTAAAGATCGAGGATCAGGTCAGCTTTGGGCTTGGAACAGCATATTAGGACGTTCCCGTTCGCAGCCTTGTCCAATGGCTGCGGCTCGTAGGCAACCGCACCCGAAATTAGTGCAGTCTCGCAGGTGTGGCAGACGCCGCTTCGGCAAGACCAGCGCACAGGCACATCGCAGGCTTCTGCCAAATGCAACAGGCTATCGTAGTTCGAACTCCAAGCGACGCTGAGGCCGCTTCTGGCGAACGAGATCAATGGTCCAGTCCCAGGTTCTCCCGCCGGCTGATGCGGACGACGGCCCTCGACCGCCGCGATGCCGGGCGTGATCGAAGCAGCCGGCCCGAATGCTTCGGAATGGATACGGCCCGCATCCACCCCAGCCGAGCGGAGAAATTCGATCAGATTGCTCATGAAACCAGCGGGGCCGCATATGCAGTAATCGGCGTCGATGGGCAAGGACAAGGATTCGACCAGATCCGAATTTAGCCGAGATCTGCGGTCGTAATCACGTCCGATGACGTCCGCCGCCGTCGGCGAGCTGTAGCAGATCACGCTGTGGGCGCGTGGAATCGACGACAGAAGCCGACGGGCAGCTTCACCAAATGGATGTTGTAGACCGTTCCGCGCGCCGTGAAGCCACCAAACCTCCCGGCGGGTGCCTTGAGCCGCCATCGCCTCGAGCATTGCAAACACTGGCGTCACGCCAATCCCGGCGCTCATCAACACTATGGGACCGTCACCTTGCGGAAGAACGAACGCGCCGCGCGGCGCGCTCAAGCCGACGACGTCTCCGACGACCAGGGTGTTGTGGATGTAGACGCTGGCGCTTCCACCGACTTCACGCTTCACGCTGATGGAAAAGTGCCTACCGTCAGGTCGAGCTGATAGGGAGTAGCTTCTCAGCCACGGGATCGAAGCGGTTGGCTTCAACTCGATTACGACGAACTGCCCAGGAAGGGCGTCTCCTATCGGGAGCCCGTCGCTCGGTTCGAACTCCAGCGTGACGACGTCGCTGCTCGCGTGCGTCTTCCGGCTAACTCGAAATTGGCGGAATCCCTCCCACGCAGGATCAAGCTGCGGCTGCGTCGCCAGACCTGCGTTACCGACGGCGTGCCAGCTGAGGCTGGCCGCCCTCAGCTTTTCGAAGGACTGCCGCCAGCCGAAACTCAATGCGGGACTGCCGATCGCGATTTCGAGACGGTCGAGGGGATGGTCCGGCTTATAAAGCAAGGCATCGACCTCTGAAATCGTCAACCCTTCGGGACCAACGGCGACTTGCTCGACATCGTCGCCCGCTTCAACCAACCCCTCCTCCAGGACTCGCATATAGAACCCCGGCCGTCCGTGGGAGACCAGCAGCGCCGCCATCTCTGGGACATCCATGCGGATTCCGAGACGATAGCAGGTCACGCGAGGTTGCGAGACTTCGAACAGCGCCTTCCCGATCCGATATCGGTCTCCCACGCGCGTTTCCGCGTCCGATAACCCCTCGACCGTGAAGTTTTCGCCAAACTGCCCGAAGACGAAGTCACTCCGACCGAGGATACGTTTCCAATATTCATAGGATTCCATCTGGTACACGTAGACAGCACGGTTCTCGCCGCCGTGTCCCGCAAGGTCGCCCTGGCCGTCACCATCGATGTTCAGGCGCCTTGCCATCCTGGGCCCGACAACGGGTGCCTTCCAAATGCCAGTTAGGACCTCCCTGCCGTGCCAGGATATCGTTTGAGGCAAACCTACGTTGACAGACAATAGTCGGGGCATCGGCCACCTCAGAAGTTTTTGCTCCATCGAGGGCGGAGCGTTCAGCGCGCCTATCGAACCATCTCACGTCGCGTCGAGCTATCATACGATAGTATCGTCGATACCTAAGTTCTGTGGCGTCAAGCGCCGTCGGGTGGTCTCATATACCCGCCCAGTGTCAGCGAAAACGAATAGCAGTACCGGCGCGATTTCATGAGGCCCATCTAGTCGATACGCTACGTATCGTTTATATAACTTCCGTGGGGTTTCGAGTGACTGCTGGTGGCTCGTCCGTCGACGAAACCAGTCGCCTTTCAAGGACCGAAGCGCGAACCAACCCTCCAATTGTGGACCGCCACGGTCCAACACACGAATGAAGTCATGGCGTGGTAGAAGAAAGGAACCAGAGTTGGCACCCGAAAACAATGTAACAGCGCTCGTGGCCCCTGCGGGGAACGGCCAGGAGCTGAAGGCTCCCGCGGCTCCAGTAGCTCCGGCAGCTCCGGTGGTTGAAGCGCGCAACCGTTCATCGTTGATCGTTCCCGGCTCGGCGATCATCATAGCACTTGGCGCCGTAGTCGCAGCGGGGGCGAACTGGGATTCGTGGGTCGCCGCTCGAAGCCTTCAATCCACAGACGACGCAGCGGTTTTCGCTGATGTCTCGTCGGTAAGCGCGCGTATCGGGGGGACCGTCGAGCTGGCGCCGGTCGCGGACTATTCGCGTGTCAAAACTGGCGATCTTCTATTCTCGATCGACCGGAAGCCGTATGAAGTGGCACTTCGTTCCGCCGAGGCAAAGCTTGAGGCAGCCCGCGCCCAACTCGAAGACAATTCGACGCAGCGCGTGTTTCAATTCACCCAGATCGACGTAGCCGCAGCGCAACGCGATGCGTCAGAAGCCGATAAGGTCCAGGCTGACAAGGAGCTTCAGCGCCAGACGCGGCTGGGCCTGGACGGCCGGGCAAGCTCGGTTCAAAACCTGGAGAAGGCTACGGCGGCATTCGAGCGGGCCGCAGCGAATTTGAAGACGGCCAACGCGAATGTAGCTGCGCAACAGGTGAAGCTGGAAGTGCTCGCCAAACAACGCGAAGTCCTGCAGGCGAATGTCGATCTAGCCGAAGCGGACGTCGCTGCCCGTCGGCTGGACGTCGGATACACAAGCGTTCGTGCGCCGATCGATGGCATTGTCGCCCGACGGAACGTGCAACTTGGCAATTATGTGAGCGTTGGCACCAGTCTGATTTCGATAGTCCCACTTCCCCACGTTTACATCCTCGCGAACTACAAGGAAAATCAACTTTCGAGAGTCCGGGAGGGGCAGGCCGTCGACGTCACAGCGGACCTCCTTCCGGGAGAGACGTTTCATGGGGCCGTGGCGAAGATTTCGCCTGCGAGCGGCTCGACCTTCGCCCTGCTTCCTCCCGACAACGCCACCGGCAATTTTACCAAAGTTGCTCAGCGCCTGACGGTTCGCATCGAGCTTGACGCAAAACAGCCGCACTTCGAAAGGCTTCGGCCGGGAATGTCGGTCATCACGAAGATCGATACAGGGGCCAAAACCCATGAGTAAGTCCAGCGATCTGCCACGCCAGGGTTTCGTTGCGGTGGCAATGGTTCTGGCGTCGATACTGACCGCGTTCGATGTCCGTTTGGCGAACATCGGTCTTGCTGACCTGCGAGGAGCGTTCGGATTGAGCTTCGACGAAGGCGCTTGGCTGAGCACGTTCGCGACTGCACCTCAAATTCTGGTCGCCCCGAGCGTCGGCTGGTTGATAGCCGTCTTTGGCGTCAAGCGAGTAATGACCGTCCCTGTGGCGCTCTACTCGACGGTATCGGTTCTGATCCCCTTCCAGCATTCGTTCGAAGTTCTAGCAGTCCTTCACGCGTTGCGAGCGGTGGTGCTCGGGATGTTCGTCGGCGCCACGCTGATGATAGCGTTCAAGAATCTCGATCGAAGGTACTGGATATTCGCGCTGGCTTTCTACGTCCTCCGGATACCGTTCGCGCAGAATCTGGGACTCTATACGGCGGGAAGCTACACCCAGACGATCGGCTGGCAATGGCTTTACTGGCAGGGAGCCTTGATTGCTCCCATGGTCGGAATCCTATTTTGGTATGGCGCGAAGCCAGTCGCGACTGACCGTGAGCTGCTGAGCCGTGCGGACTGGGGCGGAATGGCGCTGTTCGGCGTGGCGTTGACCACGCTCTATTTTGCACTGGATCAGGGGAATCGATTGGACTGGTTTCGATCCGGGATGGTCGTCTCTCTGATGATCGCCACCGTGTTTCTGGTAATCGTATTCCTCTGGCATGAGGCGAGCGTGGCGCATCCCTGGGCGCATATTTCTGTGCTCTTCTCTCGAAATGTGGCCTTGGGCTTTGCAGCCATCGCTTGTTTCATGACCACCAGCTTGGGGAGCTCGCTACTCGAGCCCAACTTCTTGGTCTCGGTGACGCGACTGCGGCCCGAGCAAGTGGGCGACTTCTCTGCGCCGCTTGCCATCGCACTCCTGCTGGTGGCGACTGGGACTGCGGTGGTGCTGGTAAGAACTATCAAGCAGCGGGCCACCCTGATCCTCGGCTTCTCCTGTTTTCTAGTAGCGGCATGGTTGGGAACCGAACTCACGAACCTTTGGGCGCTGCCGGAATTCCGTCTGATAGTCGTTCTGCAGATTTTTGGAGAAGAACTGGTCTTCCTTGCCGCCGTCGCCACGCTTTTCAGCAATGTGAACCCTGCGCGCGCCGTGTCGCTCACGGCTTATGTCCAGGTTATGCGCCTGATCTGCTCCGAGACGGTCGCAACCACGATGACCACCTGGATCCGGCAGCGCGAGCAGTTGCACTCCAACCTTATCGGTCTACACGTCACAGGAACGACACCAAGATGGAATTCGATGCTTGCCAGTCTTGGCTCCGGTTCTTCGAGCGGCTTGACGTCCGCGGACGCAGTAAAGCGCGGATTGGGCGTATTGGCGTCCACCGTGCAAAGAGAGGCCAGCGTTCTAGCCTATATCGACGGCTTCTGGCTCACATTTGCTGCGGCGGTCGCTGGACTGCTCGTCGTCTCTCTCATGGCCCCCTCGCCCGCCCATCCACTTACGACCCGCTGACCGCATATCCGAGCTGACGGACCGTTCTCGACATGTCGATGAAAACCAAGCAAATTGCAGAGTTGACCGCTTGGCTAATGCAGGCGGGTCTTGAAGGGATGCCGGAGATCGATTTGCTGGCCGGGTTCTGCGTACGTTGCGCGGCATCTGGCGTTCCGGTGGAACGAGCCAGCGCGGTGATCGAGGCGCTGCATCCAATGTACGAGCGTCGTGCTTTCCGATGGGACTCCAATCAGGCGATCGAGAGGTTGTCCGAGTTTGGATTGGGCACGGGCGGAAGCCTTTTCGGACCTTGCCAACTTTACCAGCATCTCAGACATGTCCGATCCTCAGGAAGTCATCCCAATGCTCAACGACTACGCCGAGGCGGTCACCTCGTCCGTGAAGGCAACCGGCGGCGAAGTGCTCAGGCTGATAGGCGACGGCACCCTCGCGATCTTCAGAGGAACTACTGCGCGCAAGAGGCCTGCGCTGCCGCGCTGCACGGGCGTGGCGTGCTCGACAAGAAGCTCGTTGATCTGAACGCGCGACGCAGGATCGTAGGCCGCGCCGTGACCGAAGTCTATCTGGCTCTGCACTTTGGCGAAGTCTTCTACGGCAACATTGGTGGACGAGAGCGATTGGATTTCACCGTCATCGGGCCGGCGGTAAACGAGGTCAGCCGGATTGCCTCCCTTTATCGCTCGCTCGACAGAGACCTGCTGATATCGGCGCCATTTGCCTCCGCACTGCAGGCGGACCACCACGAGGGTCCCCTGCTTTCGATTGGTACGCACGCTCTGCGAGGGGTCAGCCGAACTCAAGAACTTTTCACGATCGAACAACGCGTCGACGTGGATGGCTAGCAGAAAATTCGACCCTGACATCTGCGACGACGGCGCAACGAGCGTTGGCGCATCGATGATTTTCTCAATCAAGGAGTATGAAATGAAAGAGACGACAGCACCTCGCGATCGCCGCATCCCGCTCTTGGACGGCCGCGGCGACATTCCAGTCGTTGGCTTCGGGACGTTGATACCCAGCCCTACGGCTACAAGGGAAGCGGTCACGCTGGCCATCGAGAGTGGCTTCCGGCACCTCGACTGCGCGGAGCGTTATCTGAACGAGCATGTAATCGGGGAAGCTTTGCAGGACGCCTTCAGCGCCGGTGTGGTTGACCGAGAAGATATGTTCATCACCACGAAGCTTTGGAACACCAATCACAGGCCAGAGCGGGTCGAGGCTGCGTTCGACGCAAGCTGCCGGAGGCTGCAGGTAGACTATGTCGACGCATACCTCATACACACGCCCTTCGCTTTCCAGCCCGGTGATGACCATGATCCTCGCGACGAGCATGGTGCCGTCATCTACGATGATCAGGTGAATTTGATCGACACATGGCGGGCGCTGGAAGCGCTTGTCGATGGCGGCAGATGCAGGGCGATCGGTCTCTCCGACGTTACACTGCCGAAATTGAAGCTGGTCGTGGAAGCCGCAAGGATAAAGCCCGCGATCGTTCAGATGGAATCGCACCCTTATCTCCCCGAGTGGGAGATGCTCGAATTCTGTAAGAAGGAAGGAATCGTTCTTCTAGCTTTCGCACCCTTGGGGCATGGCATGGAACCGAACCTCCTTGAGGACGCGGTGATCCAGAACATCGCCAGGCGCCTTGATATGACGCCTGCCCAGGTATCTCTTGCATGGGCCGCGCAACGAGGGACCGCATTTCTGACGACGTCGGTGACGCCCAGCCGCATCCTTGAAAACGCCAACCTTCTCTCTATTCCGGAGGAAGCGCTGATGGAGATCGGCCAGAAGATCGAGACCGAGATCCGGTTCAATTCGGTCGTCGACACCGGCGTTCCAGGCTTCATCCCGCGCGCGCCACCGTCAAGCTCCTGATCAGGGCTCGCGTTTCGCTGTTGATCCGGACCTTAAACTTGGGTTACCCCTGAAGTATGACCAGTCTGCCAAAACCTCTCGCTAAACCTCGCAAGTCCACCGGAGCTCGGCGGAATCCCGAGGCCGAGGCGGCCGTGCTGGCGGCGGCTCGTGACGTGATCTCCGAGAAGGGGTACACCGGATTTTCAGTCGAGGAAGTCGCTCGAAGGGCCGGATCGGGGAAGACAACGATCTACCGGTGGTACCCGACGAAGGCGGATCTTTTCATCGCGATCTACACGGCCGAACGCCATGTGTCTGTCCCGGTCCCCGATACCGGCGACCTCTTGGACGACCTGGAGCAGTACACCATCAGCTTGTGGCGATTCTGGGCACAGCATCCGGCGGGTGCGGCGTTGAAAAGCCTCATAGCGGAAGCGCAGGGCGCATCTGAGGCGCTGGAGGCATTGCGCGAGCGGTTTCTCCCCGCTCGGACCGCCGACGTCAGGCAGATGCTGAAGAGAGGTGCGGAGCGAGGTCAGGTCCGTGCGGAAGACGTAGACGACAAAGTCACGCTCTGGGTCGGGCTGAGCTGGTTCAAATTGCTAGTGAACGAGCTTGATCAGGTATCATCCGTCCGGCGGCTCATGGGGCACATCGCAGGAACAGGTCTCTCGAGATGAAGCTCAAGCGTTGGGCGACGGGCGCTGGCAGCAATGGACGAGCATCTGTCCGTTTTTGCCCTCAACGAGACAAATCGGTCACCCTTAAATTCTTTATACTCGTGTGGATGAGAAGCGACGCAGCTTCCTGATATCGAGTGGAATTTAAGTATGAAACCCAACGAATACGCTATGCCGCCCGCGCCTAATGAAATGTCGGGAGCCGAAATGGTCGTCCGAGCGCTCGCAGATCGTGGCGTCGAAGTGCTGTTTGGATACCCAGGCGGCGCCGTATTGCCAATCTATGACGCGATGCTCGACGAGCCGAGGCTGCGTCATATTTTAGTTCGCCACGAACAAGGCGCGGCACATGCCGCGGAAGGCTACGCCCGCTCCAGCGGAAAGCCCGGCGTGGTCCTCGTGACCAGCGGACCTGGAGCGATTAACACGGTTGTCGGAATTGCGGACGCGCTCATGGATTCGATCCCCCTGATCGTCATCACGGGGCAAGTACCCACGCATCTCATAGGCACGGACGCGTTCCAAGAGGCGGACACTATCGGCATAACTAGGTCGTGTACGAAGCACAGCTACTTGGTCAGAAGCGTCGAGGAGCTGCCGCATGTCTTGCATGAGGCCTACCGTGTCGCAACGACGGGTAGACCGGGTCCAGTCGTCATCGACATCCCAAAAGACATCCAGGTCAAGACCGGACGATACGTCGGCCCGGCCGACGCTCTGCCGCTTCATCGCTTTGAGCCGCAGACCAAGGCGAATCCTGTGCTTATTGACGAGGCGATAGCCTTACTGGCGGAAGCACGACGGCCCATCATTTACAGCGGCGGCGGCATAATCAATTCCGGTCCTGCAGCGAGCCAGCGGCTTAGACAGTTCGCGGCTTTGCTGGGCGCCCCGGTTACATCCACGTTGACCGGTTTGGGAGCGTTTCCCGCGTCCGATCCGCTTTGGATCGGGATGCCTGGAATGCACGGAGCATATGAAGCGAACCACGCTATGCACGACTGCGACGTCATGTTTTGTGTGGGCGCCCGGTTCGATGATCGGGTTACCGGTAGGTTGGAGGCTTTCTCTCCCGGTTCCCGCAAGATCCATGTTGACATAGATCCCTCGTCGATCGGCAAGCTAGTCCAGGTGGATGTAGCGATTGTAGGTGACGCTTGCTCAGTTCTCGAAGATATGATCGCCGCGTGGCCGCAATCGTTGCGCACAAACCGTCAGGAAAGGCTTATGCCGTGGTGGGAGCAAATAGAAAAGTGGCGATCACGTAACGGCTTCGGCTACCGAAAGTCTGACGAGGTCATCAAGCCACAGTATGCCATCGAACGATTGCGCGCGCTGACCCGCGACCGGGACGTTTACGTGACGACGGAAGTAGGGCAGCACCAGATGTGGGCAGCACAGTTCTTCAGCCTCGAGGAACCGAACCGATGGATGACTTCCGGCGGGCTGGGCACCATGGGCTACGGTCTTCCCGCGGCAATTGGAGCGCAACTCGCTCACCCGACGGGCACGGTCATTGATATCGCCGGGGAGGCGTCCATCCTGATGAATATGCAGGAGATGTCCACGGCGGTTCAGTACAAACTCCCCGTCAAGATCTTCATTCTCAATAACGAGTACATGGGGATGATCAGACAATGGCAGGAATTGCTCCACGACGAGCGATATAGTCACTCCTATTCGGAAAGCCTGCCAGATTTCGTGAAGTTGGCGGAGGCCTATGGCGCCAAAGGCATGAGAGCAGAGACGCCCGCCGAACTCGATGAGAAAATTCTAGAAATGCTGTCTCATCCAGGTCCGGTGATCTTTGACTGCCGAGTAGAAAAGACGGAGAACTGCCTCCCAATGATCCCTTCCGGCAAGGCTCATAACGAAATGATCCTTTCAGATGAGGCGATCGATCTCGGTTCCGTTATCACTGGGGAGGGTCGCGCACTTGTATGAGTGACCCTGTTCCCCTTTTCCAAGCGCCAGGCCCCGCGGCTGCCTCTGCGGGGCTCTCTGATGTTTTGGCGCCTTGCTTACCCGTGGTTTTCTGCGGACTGAACCCAGCAACCTCTGCTGTCCGGGACGGCCACAATTTTTCATCTCCAAGCAACCGGTTTTGGCGCGTACTTCATCTTTCGGGGTTTACCCCCTATCTGCTGCGCGCCGAACAGGAGCGACAGATTCTGGACTACGGTTGCGGCATCACCGCTTTTGTATCTCGCGCGACGAAAGGTGCCGCCGAACTTGGTCCCGAGGACTACGCCTTCGCCGCCCCGGAATTCAAACGCAAAATCGAAGTTTTTCGACCGAGGAAACTTGCGTTTCTCGGCAAACCGGCATTCGCTGGTCTTATCAAAGCTCAAAGTTTTGATTGGGGTCGGCAAGCTGTGACATTCGGTGGAGCAGAAGTCTGGGTATTGCCGAACCCTAGCGGTCTAAACCGGTCGTTTTCACTGCTCGCCCTCGTAACCGAGTACACTCGGCTCCGCGCGAACTACGACTAAAACGATGCCAATTGCCCGATAGCTGCAACCGCCGGCAAAGTTGACCAAGGGGCGGTCGACTGACTTGGGCCGGGCGCAAGGAGGCGTCTCATGCGCATAGCAATACTAGCCATGCCAGGCGTTCAGATGCTGGACGTCGCAGGACCGATGGACGTGTTTTCTGAGGCAAACAACCTGATCAATGGAAGAGCAGGATACCAGCTTGCTATCGTGGGGAGGGATTTGGAGCCGATCGTCACTTCCAATGGCGGTCGTTTGCTCCCCGATCGGACAATCGAACAAACTCTAGACGGATTTGACACGTTAGTGATCGCCGGCAGCCCGCGCGTTAAAGACTTCGAGGCGGACCGTGACCTGGTCGAATGGGTAAAAAGCGGATCCCTGAGTTTGCGCCGACTGGCCTCTATCTGTACGGGAGCTTTCTTGTTGGGAAGCGCAGGTCTGTTGAATGGTCGACGAGCCACGACGCACTGGAATTCGACGACACGGCTAAAAAAAATGTTTCCCGCGATAGACGTGCAGCCGAATACCATTTTCATTAGGGACGGTGCCGTCTACACCAGTGCCGGCGTGACGGCGAGTATGGATCTTGCGCTCGCCTTGGTCGAAGAAGACTTCGGTAGAGGCGTTGCCCTAAGGGTCGCGAAAGAGCTCATCCTTTTCCTGCAACGTCCAGGAGGCCAGTCCCAATTCAGCGTCCATCTTGAAGCTCAGATCTCCGAAATGGGCCCTATTCGCGACATCACACAGTGGATAGCAGCAAATATCGCCGACGACCTAGCTGTCGACGCGCTGGCATCCCGCCTCGGAATGAGCGCGCGCAACTTCGCCCGCACATTCAAACGCGAAACGGACATGACACCTGGCGACTACGTTGAAGCTGTCAGGGTGGATGCCGCAAGAAGGATGCTTGAAGAGGGCGATGTCCCGCTAAAGCGAGTTGCGGCGTTGTGTGGTTTCAACGATCAGAGTGCCTTTCGCCGGGCCTTCATGAGGCGCATCCACGTGACGCCGGTGGAATACCGGAGCCGCTTCCGTCGGGGCGTTAGCCGGGCGCCAAGAGAACTTCTCCGTTTGGTAGGCACGTGATTCCAATCAAATTTCTGCTGCTAGCTGCCGCAGAAAATTCGATATTGCGCGCTCGTTCCTCCGATAAAATCTCCACTGACCGATCTTCCTAGAACTCAAGAGATCGGCGTCTGTCAGTGCTTTAAGATGACCGGAGGCCGTCGACTGAGCCATCCCGTCGCGCTGGAACTGATTTGCGCAGACGCCTAGCTCCATAGGATACTCCTGCGGTCCGAAATAACGTTCAGGATCCTTCAGCCATTTCAAAATGTTCAATCGCGTCGGATGAGCCAACGTCCTGATAACGGTTGCGGAGTCCATATCTACTTCCCGGTGTCATCTCTTTTTCGAAACGGTGGCGAACCGCTTCGTGGCAGAACTCTGCCGCCGGGAGCCGCGCTTTTCGCGGCTCAACCGGCGGTCCAGACAGGCCTCCCTGCAGGCCCGAAACAAATTTTCCAATCGAGCAGAGCCGGTACTAACTCCGATGACCACCGCTATCGAACTACACCACCTCTCGGGACATCATCTCCGCACCTGGCTCAACTGTTTCAGGGACCACACTTCGTGCGATCAACTCGAGCAGACCTTCTGCGGACATAATATCGTGCTCATTTCTGTCTGAGACTCGCTTCAAAAGGCGAAATCGGACAAAGACCCTGCAAATCCTGCCGATCGATGTGCTTACAATCCGCCACTCCCTGCGCCACACCAATTGGACGATGGTATTGGAAGGAGCTCAGCAAGGGAGGCAACGGACCTACCAATACTTAAGTGCACTTAAATCGTCCGCCCGATCGCGTTAGCCTGTACCTGTCGTTGACCTCCACTCTCGAACATTTGTTAAGACCAGCGACATGCTCCGGCGTCCTCCCCTCCGCCGGGGCCAGCGGCCTAGCGAGGCCCGCTTGGGCCGTCTCTTCCGCCTTTGAGACGGCCCACCTTTTCAGGGAGAACGGCATAGGCCTGAGTTTTAACCTGCTGTGTCGGGCGAGTTCAGAGCGAAAAGCTCGATAGGCTTCAAACCCCTTGAGGCTGTGGCAGCCGACTGGTTCGGCGTTGGCGTGCTCAGCCGCTTTCTTAAAAGCCCTGGACATCAAGACCGTTCTCGCAAGATCGCCGCAAGTGGCCTGGATACGGCTGAGAAGGTTGACGTCAGAACCGATCAGCTTGAAGTCTAGGCCGTCCCGGTCCGACATTACCGTGACTCACCTGTCCGTAGTGAAGCGCTGCTGCGCTGGCTTGCAGGACAGCACCGTTTAGGATCGGCTCGGCGAGCTCAGGGAGTACCGTCGAGCGATCCATCCGGCCGATCGCCCTCAATCGGAAAAACGCGTTATTCGCCGGTTCCGACGCGGGAGCCAAGCATTGGGCGACAATCGCCTCACTCATTGAAACGGCAAAGCTCCACGGCGTCGTGCCGATGGCCTATCTGACGGACGTGACCACAAGATCGTCAACGGACATCCCAACAGCCATGACCTATTGCCCTGGGTTTGTGCCGCGAAACCAGAAACCAGGGCCGTGGCCTGGAAACACCGCTCTGATGTCCTTTGTCAATGTTTTGGCCACGGAGAATGGCACGCTCGAAAGAGCGTCCAAGCATGATGAGCGCGTATGGGTGGAGGCGGAACTCAAGGACCTCGGTGTAAGAACCACGCTGCTGCCGTAACGGTAAAATAATAGGATCGGACGCAAACACTAAATGAACGGAGGGCTGGGTTCACAACTATTGTCAACGCCTCGGTCCAGGCAATGACGTCACCCTTTTCTCCGGGACGGGCTGGCGTCGATCGCCCCCAGGCAATAGTTCAACTGCCGCACCGCCCAGATGAAGTCTGACAATCCGCGAAGCAAGGTCCCCATGACCAAGAGCACCTTCGGACAGATTCTTCGAGCGGGCCGATACGTTTGTGCAATGGCGCAGCCGTCGTGGCGAAGATACTGTTGCAGCAAGAGATCGAGTGTCTTGCTTCAATGGACGATCAAAGTGGCGCCTGCTTTATCTGTCGGCCGACCTGTAACATGGAAGAGAGAACGAAAAGCAGGCCCCCGGGCCATCCTCGTTGCCCGTCGCCCAAATTCGCCCACCGTGGTTCTTAATGATTGTCCGGCAAACCGAAAGACCGATACCGATAGAGTTCGACTTGGTGGTGTAAAACGCTTTGAATATTCTGTCCGGCGGATTTCCGGCTAGCCCGGTTCCGGTATCCGTTATGCTGACAACCAAGCCGTTCGATTGGTCTCCAGACGTTTGAACGCCTATGATTTTGCTCTGATTTTGGACGGAGGCTACGGCGTCTATCGCATTTAAAATGAGGTTGAGCATAACCTGCTGCAACTGAATCCTGTCGCCGACGGCGAGCGGCAATTCATCCGATAGACTGGTTTGAACGATCGCACCGCCCTTCTGTAGATTCCACGCGAGGAGAGTTATTACCTCTTTGACAGCATCGTTGATGTTTACCGTTTGCGAACTTGGCGCGGCCTCCGCAAACATGCCACGGAACCGTCGAATCATCTCTCTCGCCCGCTCAGCATCTCTCATTGTCCGTTCGATAGACTCTGCAACGCCGGAGAGGTCGGGAGGATGCGAAGCTAGCAGTCGCGCTCCGGCGTCTGCGTTTGCCCATATTCCCGACAACGGTTGGCTGACCTCGTGTGCGATCAACGCTGTCATCGCCTTCAGAGTGGCAATACGCATAGCGTCAGCAAGCGCCGAATAGGTGATGCGTAGCGCCTCTTCAGCGCTTTGATCAACGGCGGACTCCGAATCCACGCATAACCTGATCGGCTGCTTAGAGTGGGCTTTGGAAAGGGCTTCGCGGAGAATCTCGTTCTCCAGTGTCTTGCGTCCAAGAATGCGTTCAAGCTCGCGCGCTCGATCTTCCAGCTTCTTGATGTCAGAATTGCCGATGACCGGCTCGTCGGAATCCACAGCCATCTCGCCCTCCCTCAGAGTCCAGCGCCATCGCTGTAAAAGGTCTGGCGCGACTCTCTGTCGCCGAGCCGCCTAGGAGAAGGTCTCACCAAAGGCATAGCTGGTAACGATGATCTGCAGTTTGCGCTCCGTTGTCCAGTGTCCCCTACGAACGTCGGGCGCCGCCAGGTAGAGATATCTCGTATCGAAACCTAATCCACGCACGCAAAACGTGCCCGACGGCAGAAGAAGTGGCCTTCGGAGCGCAGAACTTCCGATAGCCTTGTGCGTACCGACGAATGTTCGTCTCGGTTGGTCGGTCATCCGGTCTTCGTGGGCTAGCTGATTGGCATCTTACGTGGAGCATGCGGTAACAAGCTGCCTATGTAGAAGACTTCGGAAACAGCGATGCGGCTGACGCCAATGTAGATATCGGTGGGACAACAGCCTATGAGCAGACCTTCCCAACCAGATTTTCGCCGACGCGGGCGCCCCCATGACAACCTTATCTCGCACCACGCCGAATGCCGACAGGCGATACGTCTGCGCTGGGAGACTGGCTGGCGCGTCACGACGCATGGAAATTCGGCTGGGAGGCGGAGTACCGAAGAAGACGCGGTCGGATCACATGCAGTGCGAAATCGTCGAGTTCAGCCCGATCTGATTTGGCCTATCAATGCACTGAGCTCGAAGATGGCGCGTTTACGCGCGTGGCGGCCAGCCCGACGTAAGTACCGATCAGAACGGTCGCCATCTCCTCTACCGAGCGACAGCCCGCAGTGTAGAGTTCGATGGCGGCATCACACAAAAACGAGGAAGCTTGATCGTCCCACTCCACCTCGTAGTACCGATACCATTCACGGACTGCCTTCGACATCAGCAGGTGGTCTTCCTTTATGCACTTGGACATGCGTTATCCCAGACATGGAGGCGGCAGGCCTGCTTGGCTATGACTGCTTCGTACGACACAGCGGAAAGACAGGACATCCACGGGGGCCTGCTTCGTCAGTGGACAGGGCATTGCCGCTCGGCCGTCTAACGGCGACCAATCTCGGTCTCGACCTTCTTGCGTGAGTTGCCAGCGCTCTTCACGGCCTTCTTGACGGCATCTTTCGAGACGCCTTCCTTCGTTGCTTCGTACTTGACCTCGTGATCCTGGCCGGAATGGCTATAACGACAGCGTGACGCTTGAAAAGCGGGCGGAGACGCTGGAGCAGTTGAGCCGGCAGCGCTGGGCTGATGCAGACAAAGGCACTCCGGCCTACCAACCACCATACAACGAGCTCAAGGGCGGTGAGGCGCAGTTCCTTGTCGACTACCACGACTACTACATGACGCCGCGCGGCTTTCACCCCCGCGCAGTCAATTCCGGCAATTCATGGTCCCAGACGACGCCGCTGTCATTTATGAACATGCCGATCCTGACCTACATCGCGGAGATCTCGCCGCGCCCGATCCTGTTCGTCCACGGCGAGAAGGCTCACTCGCGCTATTTCGCCGAGACCGCCTTCGCGGCAGCCGCGGAGCCGAAGGAGCTGATGATCATCCCTGGCTCCAGCCATACCGACCTTTACGACCGGATGGACAAGATTCCCTTTGATCGGATCGCCGACTTCTTCGGACAGCATCTGGCCTAGACGACGCAGTCGTCGCCGCTCGATCTGGCTGATCGAGAGACCCAGCGACATCGGGTCGAAGTCGGTTCATCACGATTTCGATTTCCGCCAGCCCGCCGCCCAAGCTTCAAATTCCGAGCAGAACCACCGCTCTCCATACTTGGGGCTGATCTTCGTCTCTGCGTAGCGTCGCTGCCCCGGCACATGGAAGATGCGCTCGCCGGTGGCGATGCTGACATTGCCCTTGATTTTGCACGATTGTCCCGAGCCGCCTGAGGCGCTCCATGAGGCCAGCAAGTCGCTCGCGGTCCAGCCGCCGGCTGCACCAAACGCGAGGGCGCCGATGAATAAGCCCGGCGCCTTGAACAGCACCGATTTCTTCTGCTGATTGCGATAACCCGGACGCATGCCCCCAATCTCCGCCATTTCGCGCGAAATATCGTAGCCGCGTTCGCGTATGGCGAACATTTATCAAAAAGGGGTATCTCGCCAATTCCGACCTGCGGGCCTAGCCTTGAAATTTAGATTCTGCTGCGTCTTAACCGCTTGGAACGAAAAGGAATTGCCAGAAACTCAATGATGGTTGCGAGCTCCGTTCGGCCCTCACGGCTCGCGCCAGAGACTTTACCGAACGATCACGCACCCCTGGGCGTAGAGCCGTTGCTGCTGTATTTCGAAATCCTGATCAATGGTGCTGACCCGGGCATAACCGATTTTTGTGTCACCTCAAGCTTTAGGCATGAGGCTACATGATCTCGAGGAAGATGGCGATGTAGGGGACGGCATGCGCAAGAGAATGGAATTTCGCCCAAGCGCCACGGTAGCGGATTGGATGAGGGATCTCTGGAATGTCGATCTTGCTGAGAAGTTTGTCGCTGTTGGCTGGAATAACATTGGCGGCGCCTGCCTCTAGCAGTTGTTTGAGCGCTAAAGAAACCAAACAGGGCGTGCTGCTTACCAGAGAAGTACCTTTCTATTCCGTGTTCTACAAGCCGGACGGTCCGGGTCTCACCGAACAACGGCTGATGGAGCGTAACCATTCACTGCAGCCGGTGTCGGCTGTATATTTTCACCCGTTGCTCGTCGAAAAGAGAGTTAGTGCCAGCGGGACGCATGAGCTGAAATACGCGAATGCGATTGCGTTAGACGATCTACCACAGAAGAAGAACTGGCAATCCGAGACGACACTGTTCATCAATGGCCAAAAATCCGTTTCGGGCGCTACTGTTATTAGGTTCGACGGCTGGGGAGAGGAAACTATTGCATCTTGTTCTTACAATGTTTGGGCCGTCAACAGCCGTCTCGAACTAACGGGATTGCCTCCGATTATTTTTGAACAATACTATTCCCCCGAGCTTCGTCTCGTTCTTCGTTCGGTAAGGCTGAGCCCCTCCAACCAGCCGTTGAGCGAGGTTCGATTTGATCGGTTCCAAATTGGCTGGGGCAACTGATTGATCGTGGCCGCGCTTGCTGACTGACCTAAAAAGCGGGAATGTTACACCGGAACGCGATGAACATTGGAAGGGCCCCGTGAGCGGAACGAGAACGGCATTTGAAGCGACCGCCGCGACTGTGATACCCGCGCATGCTCTATCGCGCATCTTCCGCTCAGCGCGCACTACCCGTGGTGCCCCTCACCTCACCTGCCCGGCCGCGCCAGTGAGCGGGCGATATCGACGATGTCGCCGCGCGAGGCGGTTGGGTCCTCTTTATTCCAGGCAACACCAAGCCCGATCCGGAAGTCGATGCCCCTGACCGCCTTCAGCTCGAGGGCCCGGTTCGGCAATCCCTCGGTCCACTCCGGCGCAAAGCCGATGCCAAGGCCTGCCGAGACTTACGGCGTGACCGCCGCTCAGTTTGACATTCCTGTGGCGAGACAACTGAATTGCGGGAATACACGGAACTGTCGCATCGGATCAACCGCAACCTCGACCTTCTTGCCCCCGCTTGCCTTCCTTATATGAAAATGGATCACCGGCAGGTGCGGACAGCATAAAAAGCGCCTCAGCTATGCCGATGAGAAGCAGCGATAGGAGGGGTAATTGAGCGCAGCGGACTTCGTGCCGTATTTCACCATTCCGGGCTCGATCATTGGCGTCGTCACCGGCGCATTCGTTATATGGGAGCGTTTCTTCCGCTATCAGCCAACTGCATTCATTATCGCTACGCCTCTAATCCCTGGCGGCGCTCAGAAGGGCTGCTATCTCCGCGTCGTCAATCGCAGCGAGCGGCCAATTCTACTGTCTTGGCCGACTGGGATCGCTGATGATGTGCTGCGAATTGCGACAGATCATTCCACTCGCTCAATCGTCAAATCCCTGCTGCACGGGGAAAAAGCTGTCGTGCTCGACGGCGGGCAAGAGGCGACCTTTCCAGTTCTTACGCCACCAAATTGGCGTTCTCTGGACCCTGATCAAACCATAGAGACCACGGTCCGTTGGCGCTTCGTGCAGCCAGTAATCTGGAAGCGCGACCGGTCTTTCCTCGTGCGGATCTCGAAGCGCTCATATCTGCATTTGCTCGATGAAGTGGAAGACGATGCCGAGGAGTGACCTGTCAATCTCTCCAATGTTCTTCACCATCTGGCACATACGGCCCGCCTGCGCCATCCGCGCGAAGACCGTAGCGGCGATCCAGCCAGGCAATAAATGCCGGCCAGTATCGGCGACCTGCGAATAGTGGATCCTTCACCGGAAAGCCCGATTTCTCGGCCGCCGGCAGCGCAATCTTGAGCCGGTCGAGAGTAAGGCCGAGACGCCCGGCGAGTTTCCGATCGCTGCTCCATCGAAATTGATGCCGGGGTTCGTCTGGGCGAAGAGCCCGTTACCGACCCTGTTTCCGTTAAACTTGCATGTGTCGGTAATGACGAGGATCGACTCGGAGTGCAGATTGACGCGATAGGTACCGGAGGTGCCGCCGCTTGCATAGAGGCAGTCGATCATTCCCTTGCTTTGCATCGTCTGCAATGTTGGGATTGCCGATAAAAAAATCGGCCGCCGCGCCGACGATCTCGACGTTCCGCAGCCGGTATAGCGAGATCTTCTCGCAGACGAAAGCGGCATGGGCGCTGTCCTGGGCGACGTTGCCGAGGAAGGTGCAGTCGCGGATCTCGATGTTCTTCGACTCGACGGCCGCAGCGCGATCGCCGAGCCGCACCCAATGGTTGGTGTGCTGGATGATGAAGCGGGTCGCCCCGCGGCCGGCGCCTTGCAGGATGATAGGCTGGTTGGCGGTCGTTTCAATCAGTCCCAGCGTGGCATTGAGGTTGTAATCGCCCGGCGGCACATGAATAATGATCTCGTTGCGGCGCGTGTCGGGATAGCGGCACCATTGACAAATCGATTGGTCCGGTTCGGATCACGGGCGCCGACATCCAGCACTTCCCCGGTGACCGCGACAGCAAAGACAGCCTTCGCATTGTTCGATATTCCTTCAACGTAGGTCGCGCTGACCGCGAAATCGTCTCGCTCTACTCCATCGACGAGACCTTGATGTCGTCGTTGTCGAAGACAGGGAAAAGAGCATAAAAGTCCGTCGTCGGAACAACAGGACTATAACTGGTTACGAGGCGCCCGCCGCTTCCGGCCGGAACGTTCAGAACGCGCTAGAATGGGCACAAGTGCTGTAAAGCAAAAAGGGCGCTCGACCCTTGCGGGGAGCGCCCTTATCCTGTCGGACAACGAATAGCTCGACGACGTCGATACCACGCGCATCCATTTTTCAGGCAGGACGAGTATATGGACCCTCTCCGCCGGTGTTTCAAGAGTCGTTTCCACGGTCAGCACAACAATTGACCGCAGTCGATCAGGATGCGACCCCGGTGATCGGATTGACCACGGGCCGTTCGCTTTTGTCCCTGACCCCAGCTGGCTGCACCGCCGGCGGCGCCATCGATTCGGCGTCGGCGGGCTCCGGCTTCTCGGGAACGGCGCCGACATCCTTGGGGCGCCGCTGCTCGGGCTTTACGTTTTGATCATTCGTCGACATTGTCAGTCTCCTTTCAAGGAAGAAGTCACGGCCGTCGACATGGTTCCGACGATGGGATGGAGGATTACCGATGCTTGACAGGTTTCTACTGCAGGGGCCCCAGGATGCGCGCTTCACCATCCTTCTTGCGCATGGCGCCGGCGCGCCGATGGATTCGGCATCGATGACTTCAGCGGCAAATGCGCTCGCCGGCGCGGGCTTCCGCGTTGCACGTTTTGAATTCGCCTATATGGCCGCCCGCCGCAGCTCGGAAGGCCGCAAGCCGCCGCCGCGCGCCGAAACGCTCAATCCCGAATATGTGGCGGCTATTGCCGAGCTCGGGGCGAGCGGTTCGCTGATCATCGGCGGCAAGTCGATGGGTGGCCGCGTCGCCAGCATGATCGCCGACGATCTTCATCGTCAGGGAAAGATCGCCGGCCTGCTCTGCCTCGGCTATCCCTTTCATCCGCCCGGTCAGCCGGAGAAGCTGCGCACCGGCCATCTCAAAGCGCTGACGACACCCACCCTTATCTGTCAAGGAACGCGTGATGAATTCGGCACGCGGGACGAGGTGCCGGGCTACGATCTGTCCGACAGGATCGAGATCCTCTGGCTTGAGGACGGCGACCACGACCTCAAGCCGCGTAAGAAAATCTCCGGTTTCTCCAGTGCCGATCATCTGGCCACGATGGCGAAGACGGCCAAGGCATGGGCCGAGCGTCTCCCGGTCTAGGCGTTCCCTCTTGGCTGTCGTCGTCTTATTGCAAGCTTCCTGACATCGATGCGCCGCTCAGCGGCCGATACCGTGACTTCGAAATGGTCGACCTGCACCACGTCGCKAATATTACGCGGCCGGTGCGCAACGATGTTGACGCCGCTCCTCAGCCGGACACTGTCATAAAGGATACCGGCGCCGCCGCTCGAGCGCACCTCTTCCCCCAGCACTTGCGACGCCGCATAGCTGGTGCCGTCATAGACAGCGCGCCGCAGCATCTGTTCGCCCCTAATGTCGAGGTAATCACCAATCAGATTGGCCGAATAGCTTCGATAGGTCCGCGCCATTGTCGCGACCCCGCGCGCGACGGCCTCGCGCCTCAGATGATGGCCAACCTCGGCGGCGGCCGTCTTGAGATTGTCGGCGCCATACCAGGCACCGAGATCCGGGCCATTGAAGCGCATCCCGCCCGGCGCGACATGCAGGAACGCCGCCATCACGATACTGGAGTTGGGTGTGCCATACACCCACTCGGCTTCGGGAAGCCGACGGATGCGGTCGGCGACGAGACGGTCGTTGGTCCAGCCGACCAGCTCCATCACGGCCTCGAGATCGGCTGCCCTCGTCACCGTTTCAAAAAGACCGATTGGCGGAAATTGCGAGGGGATCAGCCGGTGCGACGGACGCGGCGCCTGGGCAAAACCATCCCTCACCGGAAGACGATGTCCGCATCTTCGTAAGGCGTGAACGCTTCATCTAGTATGTTCGGCTGCATGTAGAGACCACCTCGGGCGCCGTCCAGAAACCGGCGTACGGTCAGCAACCCGTCCTGAGTTCCGTTCGCCACGATATCAAGAGGCGGATGTCCACCGAAAGCGAGCGCCTGGTGCGGTGTGCGCAGCCAGGCGACGCCGGCGTGTTCATCGGAAAAAAGCACGCCGAGTGCTTGATGGATTCCAAAAACAGCCGAGATTCGCGTCAGAGTGTCGACATCAAGCGTGAACGCGCCGTGCTCGCGCGCCTGTTTGGCCCAATTGTGGTAGGTCGACCGGGATGGATAGCCGAGCACCAGCAGACGCTGCTCCTCGGTCAGCCCCCAGAGATCGGCGATTGCCAGAAAGGTGCGCAATGCCGGGGCACTCAGCCTCTTGCGATTGGCCGGAGCGAACCGCTCGGGTTCCAACCGCTGTGCTTCCTGGCCTTCTCGTTGCACTCGTCGCGCATGTTGCATGAAAAGTCTCCCGTCTTGAACTAGACTTAGTCCAGATCTGGGCATTTTTCAAGTGATTTGAAGGAACCGGTCTTTCTGACGTCCTCCGAACCGTAGAGGCAGCCCCGACACCCATCGGCAACCACCGCGAAAACTGATGATCGGAAGGTTGCAGGAGGGTGGCTAATTGCCCTTGAACAGGTCGGCGTAGCTTTCGAGGTCGGTTATTCGCTTGCCGATCACTCCCGCGCGACATGAAACATAGTCTAGAACCGCCCGCTCCGCGCCCCACTCGCCGTTCGCATATAATTGGCAGGAAGCTTCCTTGTAGGTGTTCCAGAGGCGCTGTTCTACAAGAAGATCGGTTTTGGTCTGCCCTGTGGCCTGTTCAAACACCACCTTCCAAGTTGCATTCAACTTGTCATCTTCGCGCTTCAGCCACACCTGCCCGCAGCTGCCCCATGCCGCGTTGCTGCCATCCGATTTGTCCATGCACGTTTGCCAATCTTTTTCCCACTGATCGGAATCCTTGGAAAAGGCGGGGCTGGTCCCTCCCGTTGCAAATACCAGACAAACCGCCAAAGCCGTCGACGATCGTGTTAACGCCTTCATCCATGAATCTCCTTGATAAAACGCAGCTGAACGGGCTGGCGGTAATAGTAGTAATTTTCGCTGCCTGCCATCGAAAAGCCGAGAGACCGCAAGGTCCGAAGTTCTTGGAGGCGACCTCGATCTGCGAACTGCGAATTTTCAAATCGACCGTGCATTGATCACGGTGACTAATTCCTCCCGTATGAAAACATGGTGCCGCGGTCCCTCGAGCGAAGCACGGAAACTTACCATGATGGGGAGGACCGCCGACACCGGTTGAGATGTTAACTGATAGATTGCCGTGCGGAATTAATACACGTCAAGGGTACACAGTTGTGAATGCGCGAAAAATGTTGTTGATCATATGAAGCGCTGAGTTCAACACAGCGGATGGGATAGCTCGGGCAGCTCTAAGCTATGCAATAATTGCGCTTTCCGAGGCAGGGAGTTGGTTGATTTCTGACGCTGCGGTTAGCACCTGGCGCTTCGCCGACAGCCTTGAAGAGGTCAGCCATGGCCTCATCCATTCAAAGCGCATTTGCCGCCAGAGCACAGAACCGACATGAGGCTTCTCGTGCCATCATATCTCGGTTCTTCTTGTGCAAACGCCACAGAGGATGCCGACCGTGAACACAGCGCGAAACCGCATATAAGTTGACAATCCACCATCCCCATTTTCCTCGGCAATAGGCCTTTCGCAAAACCTTGCGCCAATGTTACCTCTTTGTTGTTCCCGTCCGACGCGAATCAAAGGACAGCAAATGAGGGTCGACTTCGGAAAGATCGCGTTGCGTTTTTTGGGTATGGCATCATTGGCAGCGGCAGCCGCCATCTCGGTTGCGAGCTCGGCAACTGCCGGCGCGCAGATATTCGATGAATTGCGGTTCGGCCTCTCGACCTCGGTACAATCGGGCCATTCCAGAGAAGACGGTGTCTTTCCGGAGATTACCGCGCTCTTCGACCCCTTCGGCCACGATACGGCGGCCGGCTGGCAGCAACAGCTGCTGCATCCTCGTGTGCATCTCGGCACCTCGATCGGCACGTCAGGCGAGGCCAGCCAGTTCTTCACCGGCTTCACCTGGACGGTCGATTTGAACGAGAAGCTTTTTGCCGAAGCCGGCTTCGGCGGCGTCATTCATACCGGCGATCTTGAGGGCGATGGTGACGGCCCGGAACTCGGCTGTCGCGTCCTCTTCCACGAATATCTGGGCGCCGGCTATCGTTTCAACGCGCACTGGAACGTCATGGCCCAGGCCGCCCACTCCTCGCACGCCAACCTCTGCGATGGGCCGAACGACGGCATGACGCGCGCCGGTCTGCAGATCGGCTACAAATTCTAGGCAGCGAACACTGTTCATCGCAAGGAAGAAATTGCCTGCCCGCTGTTGACGGCAGGCATTCGAATTCACAGCAACGCTCCTCAACTTGGAGCCCATGTCACGAACCACCGTTTGTATAGTCTATCCCACAAGCGATGTTCTAAAGACGGCTAAAATCCAGCTTTGGGCCGACCAGGGGCCGATAGGACAGCGAGCGGGCCGCAACGAAGGTCATCAATCGAAAACACCACGACGGGTCCCCACTGTCGCTTGCGTTGCCCGCCTGCCCAGATCCTTCTTCTTATCTCAATAGGACCGACTTACCTACTTCAGGAAACCTCGCCTGCCGCCTCGCGGATCGTCTGCATCAGGATCGATTGCGGCAGCGACGGCACTGCATCGGCGCGCATCGTCAACCCGACAGGCCCCTTGGTCTCGCTGGTATCGATCGGCAGAAGCGCCAGCCGCCCGTCGGCGACATCGTTTGCCACCACTCCGTTGGATATGATCCAGATTGCATCGCTTGCCCGCAGAAAAGCGCGGCCGAAGGAATCCGAAACCGTCTCGATCTGGTTCGGCAGACTGGAGACCCCGTTGGCGATCAAGAAATTTTCGACCACCGGCCGGATGATCGAACCCCGCGTCGGCATCAGCACCGTATAGTTGCCGAAGCCTGAAAACAGCGATTGCCGGCCGTCGAGCAGCGGATGTCCGGCGCGCACGACAAACTCCACCTGCTCGGAATAGAGATGTTCAAAGGAAAAGCCCGCCATCTTCTCGGCGCCTGCCAGACGTCCGAGGACGATATCGAGATCCCCGACACGAAGTTGTTCCAAGAGCACCGCGTTCTCGCCGGTGACGATCTTGACCCGGCTCCAGGTCTTCTCCTTGAGAAAGAGCTCCATCGCCCGCGGCATGATGCGAGATGAGGTCGTCGGCAGCGCGCCGATGCGGATCGGCGGCGCCTCGGCGAACTGCTCCTGCGAGACGGAATCGAGACCCTGGCGCAATGCCGTCAGCGCAGCGCCTGCGTGCCGCAGGAAGACCTCGCCGTAGCGGGTGATCTTGATGCCGCGACCGTCGCGCTCGAAAACATCGACACCCAGCACCTGTTCCAGTTCGCGGATCGTCTTGGTGACCGCCGGCTGGCTGACATGCAGCAATTCGGCGGCCTTCATCACGCTCTTCTGCCGCGCCACCTCGACAAAGGTTTGCAGATGGCGGAACTTGACTCGGCTTTCGATCATCGTTCGCATAACTCCAGAGTTATCGAAACGCCAAGAAATATCATTTTACTTAACCGGATCAACCAGTCAAATTCGCCATTCAAGAGGAGAGTGACGTGCAATTCGCCCGCATAAATGACGTGACGATCCATTATCAGGTCATCGGCGCGCCTGCCGACAGGCCGGTGATTGTCTTTGCCAATTCGCTCGGAACGGATTTCCGCATCTGGCGCGACGTGGTAGTGCGGCTTGCCGGCGAATTTGCGATCGTGCTTTACGACATGCGCGGCCACGGCCTGTCCGATGTCGGCCAGCTCCCCTCATCGATCGAGGACCATGCGACGGATCTCGCCGCCCTGCTCGATCTGCTGTCGGTCAAGGATGCCGTCATCTGCGGCCTTTCCGTCGGCGGCCTCATCGCCCAGTCGCTCTATCACCGCCAGCCGGATCTCGTCCGCGCGCTGATCCTTTGCGACACCGCCCATAAGATCGGCACGGCGGAGAGCTGGAACGCCCGCATCGCCGCCGTCGAGAGAAGCGGCATCGGCAGCATTGTCGATGCCATCATGGAACGCTGGTTCACACCCGCCTTCCGCCGGCCCGAGAACAACGCCTATGCCGGCTATTGCAACATGCTGACGCGCCAGCCCGTCGAGGGTTATCTCGCCGCCTGTGCCGCGGTTCGCGATGCCGATCTTGCCGAAATCGCAAAAACGATTGCTGTCCCGACGATCTGCATCGTCGGCGACCAGGACGGTTCGACGCCGCCCGATCTCGTGCTTTCGACTGCGAAGCTGATATCAGGCGCACGTTACGAAGTGATCCGCGATTGCGCACACATTCCCTGCGTCGAGCAGCCGGAGGCGCTGACGGCGATCATCCGCGCCTTCCTCACATCCATTTCGTCTGGAGAAGTCAGCCCATGAATGAGACCGCGTCCTCCTCCGAGCGCTATCGCCAGGGCATGGCGACCCGCCGCGCCGTGCTTGGCGACGCCCATGTGGAGCGCGCCGCCGCTGCATCGACGGAGTTCGACCGCCCCTTCCAGGAACTGATCACCGAAGCTGCCTGGGGCCATGTCTGGTCGCGCCCGGCGCTGACTAAGCGGGAGCGCTCGATCGTCACCATCGCTTTGCTCGCGGCGCTTGGCCAGGACGACGAGGTCGCCATGCATGTGCGCGCCACCGCCAATACGGGCGCGACCCGCGAGGATATTTGCGAGGCTCTGCTGCATGTGGCGATCTATGCCGGCGTTCCTGCCGCCAATCACGCGATCAAGATCGCAAAGCAGGCTTTTGAACAGATGGACGCCGAAAAAGCGGCCTGAGAGGGGAACATGTCCGAACGACCGAACCGCAAGCCTGAGACCGGTGGATTCTTCGCCCGCGACCGCGCCTGGCATGCGCCGGCGCTTACCCCCGGCTACAAGACCTCCGTGCTGCGTGCGCCGCAACGCGCGCTGCTATCGCTCGACGGCACGATTTCCGAGACCACCGGTCCGGTCTTTGGCCATTCGATGATCGGCGAACTCGACAACGACCTGATCCTGAACTACGCGCAGCCCGGCGAAAGTGCGATCGGCGAACGCATCATCGTCCATGGCCGCGTGCTCGACGAGCGCGCCAGGCCGGTTGCAGGCGCCTTGGTCGAGTTCTGGCAGGCCAATGCCGGCGGCCGCTATCGCCACAAGAAGGAAACCTATCTGGCGGCGATCGACCCGAATTTCGGCGGCTGCGGCCGCGCCATCACCGACGAGGACGGCTGCTACCATTTCCGCACTGTCCGTCCCGGCGCCTATCCCTGGCCGAACGGCATCAACGATTGGCGTCCCGCCCATATCCATTTTTCGATCTTCGGGCATGGCTTTGCCCAGCGCTTGATCACCCAGATGTATTTCGAAGGCGATCCGATGATCTGGAAATGTCCGATCGTCGGCACGATCCCCGACAAGGCGGCGATCGAGCAGCTGATCGCGCCGCTCGACTGGGGCAATACCATTCCGATGGATTCACGCGCCTATAAATTCGATATCGTGCTGCGCGGCCGCCGCTCGACGATGTTCGAAAACAAATTGGAGGGCAACTGACCATGCAGCAGCTCGGCTATCTCAAGGAAACCCCGTCGCAGACGGCAGGCCCCTATGTCCATATCGGCCTGACGCCGAATTTCTGCGACATCTCGGGCGTCTACGACACCGATCTCGGCATCGAGATGGTCAACGACAAGACGCTCGGCGAGCGTATCACCGTCACCGGCCGGATCTTCGATGGCGCTGGCGCGCTGGTGCGCGATGCGGTCATCGAGATCTGGCAGGCCGACAGCGCCGGCCTCTACAACAGCCCGTCGGAAATGCGCGGTGCCGCCGATCCCAATTTCACCGGCTGGGGCCGCTGCCCGACCCGTGCTGAGGACGGCGTCTATAGCTTCGAGACCGTCAAGCCCGGCAGCGTTCCCTTCAAGGACGGTCGCAAAATGGCCCCGCACGTCACCTTCTGGATCGTCGCCCGCGGCATCAATATCGGCCTGCACACACGCATGTATTTCCCGGAGGAGACGGGGGCCAACGCCGCCGATCCGCTGCTTTCGCGCATCGAACATCGCGAGCGCGTCGCAACGATGGTCGCCACGCGCGACGGCGCGATCTGTCATTTCGATATCTATCTGCAGGGTCCGAAGGAAACGGTGTTTCTCGATATCTGAGGGTCTGCATGCCGGCGGCTTGTTCTAAGCGCTCCGTGCAAGTAGCCTCCCCTCACTCTACCCTCTCTCCCCGAGGGGAGAGGCAGCCGGATGAGGGGGCCGCCACCACAAACCGAGACGCTCATGACCGCATCGCCCTTCGACCACCCCTTCCTCTCCGGCCTGCTCGGCGACGATGAAATCGCGCCCTATTTCTCCGCCGAGGCGGATATCCGAGCCATGCTCTCCTTCGAGGCCGCGCTCGCAAAGGCTGAAGCCGCTCATGGCCTGATCCCTGCCGAAGCGGCACGGCGCATCATTGACACCTGCGCCGCCTTCTCGCCCGATGTGTCCAGTCTTCGATCGGCAACGGCAAGGGACGGTGTCGTCGTTCCCGACCTCGTCAAACAGCTGCGCGCTGATGTCGGCGAGGAAGCGGCAAAAAGCCTGCATCTCGGCGCGACCAGCCAGGATGTCATCGATACCAGCCTGATGATCCGCCTGAAGGCCGTCGTCTTCCTGTTTGCCGGCCGGCTTTCCGCCATCGCCGCTGGGCTCGATGCGCTGGACGGCCAGTTCGGCCGGAACCAGCTGATAGGTCATACCCGCATGCAGGCGGCTATCCCGATCACCGTCGCCGACCGCCTCAATGCCTGGCACGCACCGTTGACGACCTATCGCGATCGCCTGACCGAGCAGAGTTTTCCTGTCCAGTTCGGTGGAGCGGCCGGCACGCTGGACAAGCTCGGGTCGCAGGCCGCAGCCATCCGTGCTTCGCTCGCACAGGAACTCGGCCTCACCGACGCACCCCAATGGCAGAGCGGGCGCCTGCCGATCGCCGATATCGCCGGCCTGTTTTCGTCGATATCGGGCAATCTCGGCAAGATGGGGCAGGATATCGCGCTGCTTGCCCAGGCCGGCGATGAGATCGAAATCTCGGGCGGCGGCACCTCGTCGGCGATGGCACACAAGCAGAACCCCGTTTCCGCCGAGGTCCTCGTCTCGCTCGCTCGCTTCAACGCCACTGTTCTATCGGGCATCCACCAGTCCCTTGTCCACGAACAGGAACGCTCCGGCGCGGCCTGGACGCTCGAATGGCTGCTGCTGCCGCAAATGACGATGGCAACCGCCGCCAGCCTGCGGCTCGCCGGGGAGCTTACGGGGAATATCAAGAGGCTTGGAACGGCCTAGCTCAGAACCTGAAGTCCGTGCTTCTGCACGATCGAGAGCAGCTTCAACGCTGTCCCGCTCGGCCGTTTGGCACCGCTTTCCCACTTCTGCACGGTGGATTCGCTGGTATTCAGATATCGTGCGAAAACCGGCTGGCTGACGTGATTGCTTTCCCGCAGTGCCTTGATCTCTTCAGGATCGAGAACGCCCGGCGAAACGAGGCAACTTTCGTCGAAGGAGCGCATCGTTTCCTTGTCGATTGTTCCTATCTTATGCATAGCCTTCGCGGACGCGTGAATAGCCTCGAACGCATCACTCTTGTACTTAATTCTTTTTGCCATGTTCGATCTCCAGACGCCGCCCAGATCAACTGCCTTGCCTTCCGCGACCTGCCTGATAGCTTTCAATAATACGGAATCCGATATCCGCGCTTTGCGAGCTGCCTTGATAAACCACCCGGTCTGAAAGCCGTTCTGAATGCCTAAAAGTAGCACCCGGTGCTACGTTTTTCAAGTTGACCTCCCAAGATGAGAGCAGCCTCGTGACCTTTCCCCTTTTCGATCTCTCCGGCCGCCGCGTCCTCGTCACCGGCTCCAGTCAGGGCATTGGCCGCGCATTGGCGGTCGGGCTTGCCGAGCATGGCGCTTCGATCATCATCAACGGCCGCAACGCGCAGAAGGCTGAGGCCGCCGCCGAGGATATCCGTCGCAGCCATCGCCATGCCGTCAGCGCCGCCTTCGACGTCACCGATCCGGAAGCCAGCCGCACCGCCATCGCCTATATCGAGGCGGAGATCGGCCCGATCGACGTCCTCGTCAACAATGCCGGCATGCAGTTTCGCACCCCGCTGGAGAACTTCCCGGTCGACAAGTGGGACGAGATCTTCAAGACCAACGTCTCGAGCCTATTCTATGTCAGCCAGCCGGTCGCCCAGGCGATGATTGCGCGCGGCCGCGGCAAGATCATCAACATCGCCTCCGTCCAGGCCGAACTCGCCCGTCCCGGCATCGCGCCTTATACCGCCACCAAGGGCGCGGTGAAGAACCTCACGCGCGGTATGGCGACCGACTGGGCGAAATACGGCCTGCAGATCAATGCGATCGCGCCAGGCTATTTCCGCACGCCGCTCAACCAGGCGCTCGTCGATGATCCGAAGTTTTCCGCCTGGCTGGAAAACCGCACGCCTGCCGGCCGCTGGGGCGAGGTCAAGGAGCTTGTCGGCGCCGCCGTTTTCCTGGCCTCGGATGCCTCCTCCTTCGTCAACGGCCACATGCTGACCGTCGATGGCGGCATCACCGCCTCGCTTTGAGTGCACATCATCCGAGCTTGGCGATGGCACGCAGATTGTCGGCCGTCGTCGTCGGGAAGTCGAAGAATTCGAGATAGGCTGGGATCTGTTCGAATAACATGTCGGTCCCAACCTGAAACGCACAGCCGCGCGCTCGCACGGCCTCGAGAAAAGGGGTTATCTCCTTCGTCATCACGACTTCGCCGACGAAGGTCGAAGGCGAGATGCGGTCGATATCGATGGGCAGCGGATCACCCCGTCGCATTCCGAGAGGCGTCGCGTTGACGACAATGTCGAAACCTTCAGGATCGACGGAGCCGACCGTCACTTCAAGATGCGGATAGTATTTCTTCAGCCTGTCGAGCAGCGCGGCCGCGGTCGTCTCGTTGGCGTCGAAGATCGCAAGATGGGCGACGCCCGCCTGTGCCAACGATGCCGCGATCGCCGAACCGACGCCACCGGCACCGGCGATGAGCGCACGGGCTCCTTCGATCTTTTTGCCCTTGCGCAACACTCCTCGAACGAAGCCCTCGCCATCGAACATGTCACCGATCAGCCTGCCGTCCGAAGCGAGACGCACTGCATTGCACGAGCCGGCGACTTTCGCGTTGGTCGACGTTTCGTCGAGAAGCGCCATCGTCGAAATCTTGTGCGGCATCGTGATGAGAGCACCGTGGATATTGGATAGCCGGAACAGAAGCTTCAGAAATGCCGGATAGTCCTCCGGCCTGCAGCCCATCGGCACGACGACGGAATCAATTCCATTCTTCTCGAAGTACGGATTGTAGATCAGCGGGGCCTTGAAGGACTCCGTGGGATAGCCGAGGTGAGCGATGAGTTTGGTCGTCCCGGTGATCATGTGGTCAGACTTTCTGGGGGTCGGAAGCGGCGCTGGCCTTGGAGAGGTGGATCATCTGCCCCCAGCGCGCCGATCTGTTGATCGCTTCGATGACCCTGAGAGTAGCAAGGCCCTCCCGGCCACTCACGAGAGGCGTGGCATCGCCACGAATGACGTCGCAAAAATGTCTGAGCTGAACGCAAAGGGGATCGGCTGCTGCGTAAGGCACGCGCTCCTGGGCAAGCTCCTCCAGCCAATCGGGCTTCGAAGGGCTCGTCCATAGTGTTAGATCAGGAATTCCGAGCGAACCCTTTGTGCCGCCGATCTGGTAGCAGGATTGGTCATAGTGGGGAAAGGCAGAGTTTTCGCCGGCGGTCGCTTCCCAGCTCCAGGGCGCGGCCACAGCATCGCTGCCGTTGAGGGTGGCAAGCACCCCATTTTCGAAACGCAGCGTGACGACAGCCGTGTCCTCGACGGCGTAGTTCCGCACGGCGTGTGATTCCATCGCTTGGACGGCTTCAACCTCGCCGAAGAGATATCGGAAGAGATCGATATCGTGGATCAGGTTGACGAAGACCGGGCCGGCGCCCGCTTCGCGCCGCCAGGGGATGTCGAAATACTCGTCGGGCTTGGCGACCCAGAAGGTGGCGTGCACCGTGATGATCCGACCGAGCCTTCCGCCATCGACGATCTGTTTGGCCGCCTGGATCATCGGATTGTGGCGCCTGTGATGGCCGACCAGCAGCGGTATGCCTGCCTTCTCGCCGGCTGCAACCAGTGCGGCCGCGGCATCGACATCGTCGGCGATCGGTTTCTCGATCAGAACAGGGATGCCGGCAGCGACGATCTCCATTCCGTTCTCGACGTGGAGCTGGTTCGGCGTTGCCACGATGACGCCGTCAGGCCTGTCCTCAAGGCGGATGTCTAAGAAGTTCCGGTACCATCGGGCGCCGACAGTCTCGGCAAAGTCACGCCCGGCGTCAGATGGATCGATCACCGCCGAGAGAACTGTTCCGGGCTCGGAGATAATTCGCTCGACGTGGCGCATGCCGATGAGGCCGGCTCCCATGACTGCAATCTCCAGCGGCTTCATTGCCGGCTCCCAGAATCTGCCAGAGGTGTATTTGTCAGACGCATCGACCTTGAGACCCCTTACTTCCGCAGGATTTCTCCGAGGAATTTCCTGGTTCGCTCATGCTGTGGGTTTGTGAAGAACTCGGCGGGCGGGGCTTCCTCGACGATCGCGCCGCTGGCCATGAAGATCACGCGATCGGCGACCTGGCGGGCAAAGCCCATCTCGTGCGTGACGCAGATCATCGTCATGCCCTCATCGGCCAGCGCTATCATGGTATCCAGCACCTCTTTGACCATCTCCGGATCAAGCGCCGACGTCGGCTCATCGAACAGCATCACTTTCGGCCGCATGCAAAGCGCGCGGGCGATGGCCACGCGCTGCTGCTGGCCACCAGAAAGCTGCACCGGGTATTTGTCGGCCTGCTCCAGGATCTTGACCCGCTCGAGCAGGCCGCGTGCCCGTTCCTCGGCCTCCGCCTTACCGACGCCGACAGCTTTCATCGGCGCCAGCATGCAGTTCTGCAGCACGGTCAGATGCGGAAACAGATTGAACTGCTGGAACACCATGCCGACCTCACGGCGGATCGCATCGATGGTCTTGGCCTGATTACCGAGAAGAATTCCGCCGACGCGGATTTCACCTTTCTCGTAGGTCTCAAGATGGTTGATGCAGCGGATGAGCGTCGACTTCCCACTGCCGGAAGGCCCACACAAGACGATCCTCTCGCCGCTACGAACCGATATGTTGATGTCGTGCAGGGCTTGAAAAGCGCCATACCACTTCTCCACCCGCTCCATGGTGATCATGGTCTCTGCGCCTTGAGCAGGACTGGGACTGGTCATCATATGAACTCCACGTTGGCGGCTGGATCGCATCGAAGAACAGGGATGGGGATCAGCGCGCAGAAACGGCAAACTTTCGTTCGAGGCGCGCGCCAAGAATCGTCAGTGGGCAGCACATCAGGAAATAGAGAATGCCGACGATGCCGAAGACCGTCAGCGGTTGGAAGATCTGGTTGGAGATGATGTTGCCGGCGCGCGTCAGCTCGGTGAAGCCGACGATCGATGCAAGCGAGGTGCCTTTGATCAGCTGCACGAGGAAACCGACCGTGGCAGGCAGCGAGATGCGCAGCGCCTGCGGCAGGATGACATCCTTCATGCGCGACACATATCTGAGGCTGAGAGCCTTTGCCGCTTCCGTCTGGCCGCGCGGAACCGCTTCGATCGATCCGCGCCAGATCTCGCCCAGATATGCGCTGGCATGCAGGGTCAGGCCGATGGCAACGGCCACCCAGGCATCGAGCATCAGCCCCACCAGCGCCAGGCCGTAATAGACGACGAAAAGCTGCATCAGCAGGGGTGTTCCCTGGAAGACGGCGATATAGCCAGCCGTCAGGCGTTCCAGCAGCGGTATGCCCGAGGCACGGGCAAGAGCGATGCCGAGCCCTGAAATACAGCCGCAGACAAAGCCGACAGCGGACAGGACCACGGTCCATTTCAAGCCGATCAGGAGGAAGACGAATTCTTCTTGACCCATGGAATTCCTCCTACTTGACCGGATATTTGAAGTAGCGCGCCGAAAACAACGCGAAGATGCGCATCATCAGCCAGGAGATCACGAAATAGAAAATCGTGACCGTGAAGTAGACCTCGAAGCTGCGGAAGCTCTCCGACTCGATGCGCTGCGAAACGGAAGTCAGTTCGTAGGCCGAAATCGCCGATGCAATGCTGGTGGTCAGCGTCAGGAGGACGAACTGGCTGGTCAGGGACGGATAGATCGCCCGCAATGCCGGCTTGAGAATGATCAGCCGGAAAACCTGAGCCTTGTGCAGACCAAGCGCCAGACCCGCTTCCATCTGTCCCTTCGGGATCGACTGAACGCCACCGCGAATGATCTCGATGGCATAGGCACCCCCGTTGATGCCGAGCGCGATAATCGCCGTCGGCGTCGGATCCAGCCTGATGCCGGTGAGCGGAAGCGCAAAATAGATGAAGAAGATCTGGACCAGAAAAGGCGTGTTGCGGATCAATTCGACGAAGGCGATGACCAGCCATCGCGCAGGCTTGAGAGCAGAGTCGCGCAGCGCAACGCCGCCAATTCCGATGATGATCGCCAGCAGCATCCCACAAATGGCAAGCAAGAATGTCCCGAGGCAGCCAAGCAGAAGGCTCGGCAGGCCATCTATGACCGGGGTGAAATCCAACTTATAGTTCATGGCGATCCTTCGGTCCGTCTTCCTGAAAGTTCAGTCCCGCTTGACCATGCCTGCCATCGCCTGGACAGCGAGTTCATAGCCGTCGGCTCCAAAGCCGATCATGATGGCCGTGACAACGCGCGAGATCAGCGAATTGTGGTAGATGCTCTCGCGCGCATGAACATTCGAAATATGCAGTTCGATCTTCGGCGGGTCGAACATTTTCAACGCATCGAGAAGGGCGATCGATGTGAACGTATAAGCGGCAGGATTAATGATGATGCCACAGGCGTCAGTCCGGGCTTGGTGCACGCTTTCGACGAGTTCGCCCTCGAAATTGGTCTGCCGAAACTCGACGTCGAATCCGAGCGCCTTTGCCTTGGTCACGCAGCGTTGCCTGATGTCGGCAAGCGTCGTGGTTCCATAGATCGCCGGCTCGCGCTGACCGAGAAGATTGAGGTTCGGTCCATTGAGCACAAAGATTGGCTTGTTCATGATCGCGCTCCCGGACGCGGGCCGAAGCCGGTCTCGAAACATGATGGTAGCGTTGGCGGGCATCACTAGGGACGCCCGCCTCCACGGCTAAATGCTCGGTTTATGGAGCTTTCAGTTTGCGGCGAACGGAATGCCCTCGAGGCTAGCTGGGAATTCCGGGACCGGAACCTTCATCCACTTGTCGTAGACTGCCTTGAGTTCGCCGTTGGCCTTGATCTTGTCGATGAAGGTGTTGATCGCCGCATTGATTTCCTTTTCTCCGAGACGCGTGCAAGCACCGTTATAGAGCTTCTGGAACTCAAGCTTGTTTTCGAATTCGCCCGGACGGGCCTTCTCCACCCGATCCATATAGAAGATGTTGCCACCAAGTGTCTCGACCTGGCCGGACACGAGCGCCTGGACGCTTGCGGCGTCTCCGTCATAGCGTCGGATGGTCGTGCCTGGGGGTGCGTTCTTGGTGACCTGCGTGTCCTGAGCTGCACCCTTGGCCACGCCGACCGTGTACTTGGCCATGTCGGCATTCGTCTTGATCTCTGCGGATTTCGGACCAATCAGAACGATGGCGTTGGCAACATAGGGCTTGCTGAACTGCACGGCCTTTGCGCGATCCGGCAGCATTGCCATCGTCGCGAACAAAACGTCGACGCGGCCGGCCGTCAGTGCGGGAATGCGGTTGTTGACTTCAAGCGGCACGAACTCGACGGTAACGCCCAGTTCCTTGGCGAACAGCGTCGCTATGTCGGCATCGAGGCCGTCCTGCTTGCCTCCGCTGGTCACGAAGCCCCAGGGCGGGTTGTCACCCTGAATCCCGACGATGATCTTGCCGCGAGCCTTGATTTCGTCAGGCGTGACGGCGGCTGCCGGTTGCGCCAGGGTGACGGCAGCCACCAGGGCCGCGGCTCCGAGCATCGCATTTCGGCGCGTTAGCAAAGACTTGAACATGTAATTCCTCCTCCTTTGCGGTCATTCGACCGGACAGCCACCTCACCTTTTGACTGTGAGAGCAATGATTGCCAGAGACGAGCGCGCAAATCAACAGAGTTTTTCGAAATCATATGAGAATTTATAATAAGACACGCTATTTGAATTCCTCACGACATTTGCCATAATAGTAGCGAGCGGTTTTCTGGAACGCATCGTCGTCTTCGGCGCTCGTTTAATCTCGCACGGATATCGGAAGGGCTTTGACATGAGGACCTCGATTGCGACTGTAACGATCAGCGGCGAACTCCCGGAGAAGCTCGAGGCGATCGCCCAGGCGGGCTTCGATGGCGTCGAGATCTTCGAGAATGACTTCCTCGCCTTCGACGGAAGCCCGGCTGATGTCGGGAAACTCGTCCGCGACCATGGCCTGGAGATCACCCTGTTTCAGCCATTTCGTGATTTCGAGGGCATGCCGGAGCCGCTGCGAAGCCGCACATTTGACCGTGCGGAACGAAAGTTCGACGTCATGCAGCAGCTGGGAACGGACCTGGTGCTCGTCTGCTCAAACGTCTCGCCGGCAGCCATCGGCGGCATCGACCGGGCAGCAGACGACTTCCGCGAACTCGGCGAACGTGCCGCCAGGCGTGGACTGAGGGTGGGCTACGAGGCGCTTGCCTGGGGTCGCCACATCAGCGACCACCGCGACGCCTGGGAGATCGTGCGTCGCGCCGATCATCCGAATGTCGGTCTTATCCTCGACAGCTTCCACACCTTGTCGCGTAAGATCGACGTCAATTCCATCCGCTCGATTCCCAAAGAGAAAATCTTCATCGTCCAGCTTGCCGATGCTCCGTTGATCGACATGGACCTGCTCTATTGGAGCCGCCACTTCCGAAATATGCCGGGTGAAGGCGACCTTCCCGTCACGGCGTTCACCGAAGCCGTCGCGGCGACAGGTTATGATGGATATTTCTCCCTGGAGATTTTCAACGATCAGTTTCGAGGTGGTTTGTCGCGTGCGATTGCGGCCGATGGCCATCGCTCCTTGATCTACCTTGGCGATCAGGTACGACGCCATCTCGGCATCGGAAGCATGACCGGAGCGGCGATGCCGGAGAGGCCCTCCGTAAAGGGGGTCGGCTTCGTCGAGTTTGCCACCGATGAGGACGATGAAATCGAGCTGGTTGCATTGCTGCGCACTCTCGGATTCAAGAGGACTGCGGTCCACCGCACGAAGAAAGTCTCTCTTTTCGAGCAGGGCGAGATACGGATCCTCGTCAATGTCGATCAGGCGGGATTCGCCAACGCTGCCTACGCCGTTCACGGTACTTTTGCATATGCCATGGCCCTGGTCGTCGACGATGCCGTCAAGGCATATGAGCGCGCACTCGCCTTGGATGCCGAGCCATTCACCCAGCCCGTCGCGGAGGGTGAGCTTGTGCTGCCTGCCATTCGGGGCGTGGGAGGTGGGATCGTCTATCTCATCGACGACAAGAGCGCATTGGGTCGCTTCTCCGAAATCGACTTTCAGCCGGTTACGGACGACAGCGACGCGCCGTCTGCAGGCCTTTTGCGCATTGATCACCTCGCCCAGACGGTCGGTTACGATGAAATGCTCACCTGGCTTTTGTTCTACACGTCCATTTTCGAGACGCGGAAGACCCCGATGGTCGACATCATCGATCCAGCCGGGGTGGTCCGCAGCCAAGTCGTCGAAAACGAGTCCGGCGCGCTGCGCATTACCATGAACGGAGCCGAGAATCGCCGCACCCTGGCGGGGCATTTCATTGCCGAGAAATTCGGGGCCGGCATACAGCACCTGGCGTTTTTGACCGACGATATCTTTGCAACCGCCGAAAGCCTTCGTGTTTGCGGTTTCAGATCACTGCACATTTCGCCGAACTATTACGACGACGTCGAAGCACGCTTCGGCCTCGATCCGGCCCTGACCGAGCGGCTGAAGGCGGAAAACATCCTCTATGACCGAGACGAGCATGGCGAATATTTCCAGCTCTATAGCGGAACATATGGAGAAGGTTTCTTTTTCGAGATCGTCGAGCGCCGCGGATACCGCGGATACGGCGCGCCGAACGCTATTTTCCGGATCGCCGCGTTGAAGAAACAGATGCGTCCAGAAGGAATTCCGAAAGACGCCTCTTGAGCCATGTTTTAGGCAATCCGGCCGCTCTTGAGCACATGCTCCACGCCGCTTTGAACGTGCCGTCTGACGACCTCGGTTGCACCAGCAACGTCACGCTGAATGGAGAGCTCGAACAGAAGCCTATGGTCATCGACAACAGGCTTTCCGCGAAAACTCTCGGCCAGCATATGGTAGCGGAGAAAGCGGTCGAAGACGGATGACAATGTCGCCATCAGTGTCGCTGAATTGCAGGCCGAGACGATCGCCTGATGGAACTCCCAGTCGTATCGGACCCAGTCGACGGTCCGCGAGATGTCGCCGGCAAGGAGCTTGCGTTCCGCAGCGGCCAGCCTGTGGTGTGCGGCGACGATGCGCCCCTCCCATTCGAGATTTCCCGCAGCGAAGGCAAGGCCGATCGCATGCGTTTCAAGAACGATCCTGAGGTCGGCTAGCTCGAGGAGTTCTCGGCGCGAAGCAGGGCTGACTTCGAAGCCACGCTGGCCCTCGGCAACAACGAGATTCTCCGTCGTCAGGCGGCTTAGAATTTCGCGCAGCGATGAAATGCCGATGGAGTAGCGCTCCTTTGCCTGCTCCAGCTTGATCTTGGCCCCCGGAGGCAATGTCCCTGATATGATATCCTCGCGGATTTGCCGGAAGACGACATCGCTTACTGTTTCAGCCGGGTCATGGACTTGCTTGAGCATGGCTTTTCCTGGTTTTGCCGAAATGTCCGAGTTGGTAGACCTGAAGCTCGAAGAGACACGTCCGGATCATTTCTATTTCAGCGTCCCTCTTGCCAGCGCATGTTCGACCCCGCCCTGGATATGCAGCACAAGCACCCGCTTGGCCGTCTCTGCGTCACGTCGCAATGCCGCATCCAAAAGCTGCTGATGTTCATTGGCCGCGACATCGCCTCGATAGGACAAGGCGACCATCTGATATCGCAGATATCTGTCGAAGATCACCGAGTGCGTCTCCATTAACAGTTTCGATCCACAGGCGGATATCAGCGCCTGGTGAAACTCCCAGTCGTAACGCTTCCAGTCCTCTGCCCTGCTGGTGTCGCCGGATGCCATCACCTGTTCCATCCGCGCCAATTTGTAGTGCGCTGATACCAGGGGAGCTTCCCACTCCACGTCGCCATGCACGAACGACTGCTCCAGCGCATGTGTTTCCAGGAGAAGCCTGAGTGCCGCTGTCTCCTTGAGGTCCGAAACGGACACCGGAGATACTTCGAAACCTTTTTGTCCCTCGGCAACGACAAGCCCCTCGGACGACAGCCGATTGAGCACTTCTCGAAGTGTACTGATGCTGGTCTCGTAGGACTCCTTCAAGCTTTCCAGCTTCAACTTTTGTCCGGGGGTCAGCCGACCAAAAATGATGTCGGCTCGAATGCGCCTGTAGCTGCTCTCGGCAATGGTCTCGTTGATAACCGGCTGCAACATGGCGAGTCTCTTATATTTTCTGTATCGTCGGATATATCTCTTTCTGGCATTCTCAATCAAGGAAGCATTCGCAGAATAGGAATTAGAATTTCCTCATATGATGCTGGTTTGGCCGGAGAACGCGGATGCGACTGGGGTCGAGCAGGGCCTGACCACAATACAGCGCCAAATGCCTGTGGGGCCAAGCCCTTTGGCGCGGCTTTTCGCGCTGCTCCTAAAACTGGATTTTTCGGCTCAACAGGGCGGCAATTGTTTTTTCAATCGCGCGCAACCATCTAATAAGCATGACGTACGGGAAAATGTCCCCGCCCTCAGCAGCCCGTTTACCGAAAACCAACCATACTGGGTTGCTTTCCGAAGCGAAAGCCGATTGCTTAGGAAAATCTACTTCTTCTTCCGCTAGCGGTTAGGAGAATGAAAGGGGCCGCAGGCAAACCCGTGGAATTCTACTGCTTCGCATCGGGATGAACAATGACTACGATGGCGACGTGGGAAGGCCGGTTTGAAGAACGATGACGACAGATTTGTTTCAGGTAAAATTTTGGGGCGTCCGCGGCAGTATTCCCGTGTCAGGCCCCGAGTTCGATCGCTACGGCGGTAACACTTCCTGCATCGAAATTCGCTGCGGAAAACATCGGATGATCTTCGACGCAGGCTCCGGCCTGCGCGAGGCTGGGCTATCGATGATCGCCGACAGCGTCAGCGACGTCGATCTGTTCTTCAGCCACTGCCACTACGACCACATCATCGGCCTGCCCTTCTTCAAGGCGATCTATTACCCCTCGATCAACGTCAACATCTGGTCCGGCCATCTCGATGGCAAGATGAGCACGCGCGAAATGGTCGAGCAGTTCATCAGCCCGCCCTGGTTTCCCGTCAAGACCGACATCTGCCAGGCGACGATGAACTTCCGCGATTTCCATGCCGGTCAGGTGCTGACCCCTCACAAGGGCATCGAGATCAAGACCTTCATGCTGAACCATCCGGGCGGCGCCATCGGCTACCGCATCGAATGGCAGGGCCGCTCGGTCGCTCTCGTCTATGATATCGAGCATATTCCAGGCAGCTATGATCCGGTTTCGCTGGAGATGATGCGGGACGCCGATCTCGTCGTCTACGACTGCACCTACAATGAAGACGAGATGCAGCGCTTCAAGGGCTTCGGCCATTCGACCTGGCAGCATGGCACCGAGCTAGCGAAAATGGCGGGCACCAAGCGCTTCGCGCTCTTCCACCACGCCCCCTCCCGCACCGACGAACAGCTGGCGCAGATGGAAATGCAAGCGCAGGCAGCCTTCCCCGAATCCTTTGCCGCGCGCGACAATCAGATCGTGGTGATCTAGCAGCTCCGCTAAGGGCCTCCGTTATCCTGTCCAGTCCGAGGCTCTTCGACTACGTCGAACCGAGCATGCCTGCGACGTCACAGCGGAACCGATGCTGGGCCAGACCGTTTTTCCGGCAGCGCAAATCAACGAAACAGGCATCCGTTATGACCGTGCTTTCCGGAAAGTGTCTCTGCGGGCAGGTGCACATTTCTGTCCGGGGCGAACCCTTACGCGTTGGAATCTGTCATTGCACGGATTGCAGGCAAGAAAGCGGTTCGGCCTTTACCTTTTATGGGATCTGGCCCGCCGGCCAATTCGAACATTCAGGGCAAACCGCCGCGTTTCAAGGCCGGCATTTCTGCACCGGTTGCGGTTCGCGCCTGTTTTCCGCCGACGACCAGGAGGCGGAAATCAAGCTTGGCATTCTGTCCGAGGCGCCGACGCCTCTGGTGCCGAGCTACGAACTCTGGGTCAAACGCCGCGAGCCGTGGCTGCGACCGGTGGAAGGCGCCGAGCAGTATGACGAAGACCGAAGGTGAAGAGAACGACGAACGATTCTGAGGAGCTTTCCGATGGCCACTCTCGTCCGACATCGCTGGATGACGGTTGCAGGCGTCGAGACTTTTTACCGCGAGGCCGGCCGAGAAGATGCGCCGGTCTTGTTGCTGCCGCACGGATATCCCTGCTCATCCTATGAATTTCGCAATCTCATGCCGCGCCTTGCCGATCGTTGGCGCCTGATTGCGCCGGATTTCCCGGGTGCGGGCTACAGCGGCACGCCTGATGATTTCGACTACAGCTTCGATGGATACGCTGTCTGGCTGGAGGCCTTCATCGGTGCGATGAATGTCGACCGGTTTGTCCTCTACCTCCACGACTTCGGCTCGCCTATCGGTGCGCGGTTGGCGATCAGAATCCCCCAGTGCATCGTGGCGCTGATCATCCAGAATGGCGATATTCCCTATGAAGACGCCCTCGGACCGAAGTATGCGGATATCGAGGCGACGTGGACGCTTCCAAGATCGGAGATGAGAAAGGTGCTGGCGGAGGCGGTCAGCGAGGCCGCCTTCAGGCACGAATTCCTCAACGATCTGTCGCCCCATCTGGCCGATACGATCCCGCCAGATCTCTGGAAACTACATTGGTCGCTGATCACGCCGCGGCGCAAGGAAATCGCCATAGACCTGATCGCCGGACTGGAGGAGAACCGGGCCTGGTTCCCGGAACACCGCAAATACCTCAGCGAATACCGGCCGCCGACCTTGATTGTCTGGGGTCCGAACGACCACTACATGCCGGAAAAATCAGCGCGAGCCTATCTCCGCGATCTGCCGGACGCCGAACTGCATCTGCTCGGCGGCGGCCACTGGCTGCTCGAGACGCATCTCGATGACGTCGTAGCACTCATGCGAGAGTTTCTCGGGCGAGTTCACGCGTGATCGCTGCTTTCCGCGAGTGTTCTAAGTCTCGAGAAGTGCTGACGCCGCCGACCAGCGGACGGCGGAATGCCGGGCAGTGATCGCAAACAGGGCCGACAGGAAATCCCACGCCGCCGCATCATGCACCAGATGGTGGGTGAGCACGCCAACAGGCTCCTCGCTGCCGACAAACCGATCGCGAAGCTCCGCCACCAGCTCGGACACCAATTCCGCCTCGCTCCGTCCGCCGCGCGTGCCGTGCCAGTCGATGATGTCGACATGGGTGTTGAGCAGCGGCACCGGACCGTCCCGCCTTGCCCGGCCGTAGACCGAAAGGGCTGCGAATCCGAGCTCGGGCAGCGCCGGGATGAGGGCAGCATCGATCCGGTTCCACGGCGGCACCAGCATCGGCAGGAAGCGAGCCGGATGCAGTCGCTCCAGCAGCCGGAACCCTTCACGCAACTCGCCGAGCACGGCATCCGCCGGCCGCTCGCCGCCGAGTTCCTGCTTCTTCGCCTCAGGCCCTGCATGGTTCGTATGAGACCAACCATGCACCACAACAGTGATGGCTGTTTCCTCCACCAGGCGCGCGGCCAAGGCCTCACCGGTCAGGCCGGGAATAACCGCGAGCGTCAGCGGAATATCGTTTTCGCCCGCCAGTACCATCAGCGTCTCCAGCGCCGGCGTCGGCTCGACGGCGTCGTCATCGCGCAGCCAGAACCGCGCCACGCGGCCGGCAGCCTGCCAGCGGTCAAGCTCGCGGCACAGAGGGTCCCAGGCTATCCCGTCGGTCATCACGTCACTCCTATTCCTGCATTGTCCCGCAAAATTCCGTTCAAAACCTGCGCCGCCATCGCAAGCGAGCGTTGCCCAAGCACGAAGCGCCGCGCCGTCTGCCCTATGGCGTCGCGCCTTTGCCTGTCGTCAAGCAAGGCGGTCACAGCCTCGGCATAGGCGGCGACATCGCCATCCGGCGTCAGCAGGCCGGTCACCCCAGCCTCGACCACCGCTGGCACCCCTGCCGTTTCCTGCGCAACGACAGGCAGGCCGGCGGCCTGGGCTTCCAGATAGGCAAGACCATAGGCCTCGCCGCAGCCGGGCCAGACATAGAGGCCGCCATGCCCAAGCAGTTCGGCGATCTCGACGGGATTCCGCTCGCCCAGCCATTCGATGCGGCCGGGAAAATCGGCAAACAGCGCCTGTACCTCCTGGCGCATCGGACCATCGCCGATGACGGCAAGCGTCCACGGGCGTTCTTCGATCAGCCGCAATGCTCTCGCGAGCATCGCATAACTGTCCATCTTGTCGCCGGCCCGCATCATCGCAACCGTCATCAGCCGGTGCGGATCGGGCGCCGGCGACGCCCTCTCGAACAGCGCCGTGTCGATGAAGGGTTTCAGCCCGGCAAGCCGCGCCTGCGGAAAGGCGGCTGTGAGCCCGGCCTGGTCGCGCTCGGTGAAGCTGATATTGACCGCCGCCTGCATGATCGCCTCGCCCACGCGTTTCTGTGATGCTGCCCAGCCGGTTCGGTCGCGTTTTGCCGCGTAGGAGGCTTCGGCGGTGACATAGGGAATCGCGAATTCGGCTGATATCGCCGGCCCGAAGGTATCGGGCGATTTGTAATAGGGGTGATAACAGAACCAGAGTTCCGGTCGCGGCCCAGATTTCCATGTCAGCCGCAGCCGCTCCAGCTCGGCGGAGATGGCGGGTTCGAGCGCGGCTGCCGCCTCCGGTGTCGAGGCATAGGTGCGGAATTCGGAGGCGATGTCGACCTGATGTCCGCCAAGCTCCAGCGCCCGGATCAGCAGCCGCGCCATCAGCCGGTCGCCCGATGGCACCGGATGGTTCGGCGATTTCATCGGCGCGTAGAAAGCCACCCGCATTGACACCTCACGTAAGACAGACCGTCTACAACTGACACTCGTGCTATCACGAAAAATTCCGCTATTGTCCCTTTCCCTAAAACTTGCGCATAAGCATATGGAATGTGATCGCGATCGAAGCAATTCCGCCTCTTTCTCAATCTCTATGGGCCTGCAGTTACATCGACAAGAACGGGAATGAATGACGACGGTCTCGGCCACAGGGATTTTTTCGGAACGTACGATCAGAAGGGCGAGGCTCGGTTCCGGCCTCGTCATTTTCATCTTCGTCCTCTTGCATTTGTCGAACCATGCGATTGGCCTGATTTCCGTCGCCGCCGCCGATAAAGCCGCCCACCTCTTTCTGGCGATCTGGCGCAATCCTCTGGGGACCGCCATCTTCTATTCGTCGGTCCTCATCCATATCGCACTGGTGCTGCGCGCCATCTACATGCGCCGCAGCCTCGTCATGCCGAAGGGGGAAATGGCGCAGATCGTGCTCGGCTTGATGATCCCGCTGCTGCTTATGGATCACGTCATCGGTACGCGCATTGCCCACGAGTTCTACGGCTACATCGATGACTACGAAACGGTCGTCGGTTCGCTGTGGATCAGGAACCCGACAAACGGCGTGCGGCAGGTGTTCGGTGTCGTCGCCGTCTGGATCCACGGCTGCATCGGCATCCATTTTTGGCTGCGCTATCGGCCCTGGTATCCGGACTTTGCGCCGCTGCTGCTGGCCCTTGCGATCCTCGTGCCGGTGCTCGCGCTGCTCGGCTTCGTTGAAATGGGCCGCACGCTCGCCGATCCGTCCTACCAGCAGGCAATGACGATCAGCGCCTACAAGGAGGGCGTCAACACCCGCTACGCTTCAAACCCGGAAGTTCATCGTCAGGTCGCCATGATCCGAGCCGGGCTCTACGGCGCATTCTCGGCCTCGCTGCTCATCGTCGTCGTCGCCCGCGCCCGCCGCAAGCTGAAGGAACGGCTGGACCAGGTCTCCGTGCATTATCCGGGCGGCGAGGTGATCAGTGTGCCGCGCGGCTTCTCGGTGCTGGAAGCGAGCCGGCTCGGCGGCTTGCCGCATTATTCGGTCTGCGGCGGCAAGGGCCAGTGCTCCACCTGCCGGGTGCAGATCCTTGGCGATTACGACAGCCTACCGGCCCCCGACAAGATGGAACAGACGACGCTGAGGCGCATCAATGCCGGCCCGGATGTCCGGCTCGCCTGCCAGCTTCGTCCAAACAGCGATGTTGCGGTCGCGCCGCTTCTCGTGCCGGCGATCGAGGCTGCACTTCCTGCCAACAGCCAGGAGACGAGCCCCGGCCGCGAGCGCGAGATCGCCGTCCTCTTCGTCGATATCCGCCATTTCACCACACTGACGGAAACCCGCCTGCCCTTCGATGTCGTCTTCCTGCTGAACCGCTATTTCGCCATCATCGGCAAGGCGGTGGAGCAGGCGGGCGGGCGGCTCGACAAGTTCATCGGCGACGGCGCCATGGCGCTCTTCGGGCTCAACACCACGCCGGAGGAAGCCTGCCGCCAGGCGCTCAACGCGGCAGCAGCGATTGTCGCCGAGATCGAAAAACTCGCCGCCGAACTGGCCGATGAACTGGCACTGCCGCTGCGCATCGCCATCGGCATACACACCGGCCCGGCCGTCGTCGGCACGATGGGATACGGTCGGGTCCGCAGCATGACGGCGATCGGCGATACCGTCAATGTTGCGAGCCGGTTGGAAAGTGCTGCCAAGGAGTTCGAGGCGGCGATCGTCATCTCCGAACCGGTGGCGAACCTTTCGGGTGCTGACCTCGCCGGCATCGAAAGCCGTGAAATCAGTGTGCGCGGCCGGGCCTTGCCCTTGAAAGTCTACGTCATTCCGAGAGAGAAAGCGGCAGAACCGCTCGAAGGAAAAGCCTGATGCCCGGCAAGCCCTGGCTGACCACCAAGTACTGGAGCCGCCGCCTGCGCAAGGCGCGCAATGCCGCCGCTTCGCGCTTCTTCGACACCCGCTTCGGCCGCCGCCTGCTGATCGAGAATATCGGCCCGCGCGTCGTCTCGATCACGGTCGACGCTGGCGACCATCTGATGACCTTCTCGCCCGCCGACTATATCGGCCGCAAGGTTTTCCGGAAGGGCCATTTCGAGCGCGAGGCCGTCGACCGGCTGATCGTCATCCTGCGCGAGCGCGGCCTGCTCAGGAAGGATGCGACGCTGCTCGAGATCGGCGGCAATATCGGCACCCAGACGGTCTATTTCGCCTTGAGCGGCACTTACGCCAAGATCGTCAGCGTCGAGCCCGATCCACGCAATTTCCCGCTGCTTCAACTTAACATCCGCCAGAACCGGCTGGAGGAGAAGGTCCGCCTCGTTAACTGCGCCGCCGGCGAGCACGAAGGCGAGATCGACTTTTTCCTCAACCTCAACAATCACGGCAAGAGCAGCGCCATTCGCCAGAGCCCGACGGACAAGAAGATAAGCGTGCCGGTGAAGCCGGTCCCCGAAATCCTTGCCGGACTTTCAATCGACCCGGCTGCGATCGGTCTCGTCTGGATGGATATCGAGGGCTACGAGCCGGTCGCCTGCCGGTCGATGCAGCCGCTGCTTGCCCGCCGCGTGCCGCTCTATATGGAGTTCACGCCGCTCTTCTACGGAGCAGAGGCAACGAAAGCCTTCATATCAATGCTATCAGGCTTCTACGAGGATTGCCTCGTCCTCTTCGAGGATCGAGAGGTGGAGATGAAGGTGCGGGATCTGCCGGGCGATGTCGATCAGTACAACGTGCTGTTTTTGCCGTAGAAGGCGCGTTGTTTCGGAAACTACGTCGCATCAAACAAGTTTCTTCGCCTCTGTTCGCGAATGCTCATGATATTTGTTTTCGCGAAGCGTGCCGAAAAGCTTCAAGCTCTCCAGATGCTCGCGCTGGGCGCGATAGAACTCGTTGAGGAAGTGCAGCTCCCGGCCGGGCTTCACGGTGTCTTCATACCGAATCTTCCGGGTAATGGTTCGCACGATCTGTTCGATCTCTTTATGGTTGGACGTCTTTGTCGAGTCGCGAAGCACGTCCTCCAGCGTCTGCAGCTCATATTTGCCGTAGACATCGAGGTGTTCGGCCAAGAATTCGTACTCCGCCTGCGTCGACGCGGCGGCGGGGGCGGACAGCGCGAGGTCGGACAGCAGCACGGAGCGCGGAGTGTCGACCACCAGGGTGCCGGCAATGATATCGCCAAGCCTTTGCCGGCGCCGGTTGGTGAAGGGAACGACGACCACTGCCAGAAGCCAGAGGCTCGTCAGACCGTTTTCCCAGGCCGACTGCGTGTCGATCGAAGCCAAAAGGCCCATGGGGGCGAAAATCTCCACCTGTTTCATCAGGTTGCGTGCGGTCACCTGGTGCGGCGTAAGCCGCCGTCCGTCCACATTGATGACGCGGATGCCCGTTATTCTTTTTCCGAGCGTGCGTCCGTTCCAGATGAGTTCCGAGAGGATGTAATAGGGGATCTGCACCAAAAAACCGAGCAGCACCATGAGCATCGCCTCCGCCGTCATAGGCAGCACGCCTGTGAAGATGATGGCGGTGGCACAGATGAATATGATGATTGTGGTGAAGACGATGTCGAGGAATTGCGCGCCGAAACGGGTTCCGAGCGAGGCAATGGCGAAGGTGATCGGGACGCCCTCCGGCGGGATGAACTGCTCGACGCGCTTGCCGTCCTTGTCTGTCCGGTTCATCGCACCGCCTCACGCGACGCTTTGCTTTCGCGGCCTGCAAGCAGCAGCCAGCCCACCCAGCAGACGCCCATCCCCCAGCCGATGATGAGACGCCAGGTCGGATTCTGTATCAACTGGCGCAGGAAGCCTTCGATGAAGGCTGCCGCGACAAGCATCAGCCCTGCGAGGATGGCGAGCTTGACGGCATCATGCGCCTGGTGGCGCAAGGCTTCCTTTCGTGTTCTGGCACCTGGAAGGAGAACGGCAAGTCCGAGCCTTGCCCCACCCGCGCAAGCAATGGCGATGGCCGCAAGCTCGGTCACGCCGTGGATCGAGAGCCAGGCGAAGACGTCGTAGCCCAGCCCTCTGCGATAAAACATCGCGAAGAACGCGCCGAGGATCAGACCATTGTAAAAGGTCAGGATGAAGCTCGGCACCGACACGAACACACCAAGGGTGAAGATCAGGATGACGATGGTGGTGTTGTGGGAAAAGAGAAAGGCGGAAAATGCGGCCAGCCGGTCGCTGTCATGCCCTTCATCGCCATAGATGGTCGAACGGAGGTAGTCGGTCGAGGCATCAGGCGTACGCTGGTCGGCCATCTCCGGCGGCACCAAGGTATAGAACCAGCTCGGATCGTTGGCGCAGAGCCTGTATCCGGCAGCCGCCCCCAGAATGAGCGCCAGGAAGCCGATGAACAAAGGTAGGGCCGAGCGACGCACGGCCTGGGGAATGCCGTGCGACAGCAGGCGCCTCATCAGGCCGCCCAGGCTTTCCTGCGGGGCGTAGACGACGAGATAGGCCCGGGCGCAGAGGCTTTCCAGATAGGCAATCAGGGCGCGATCGAGAGAAATATCGCGCGCCACGCTCAGCGAGTTCATCGCCTGCCTGTAGCCGCTGGCGAGATTGCGGACCTCATCATAGCCGAGCGCGGCTGCGCCCCCTTTCTCGGCACGCGTCACGAGTTCGTCCAGTTGACGCCAGTGTGCCTCGCGCTCCAACCGGAAGCGGGCCGAACGAAGCGTATCGTTCTGGACAGCGCCGACATTGACTGTCGCGCCCTTATCCATCCTGCCGTCGATACCGATATCCATCATATCATCTCACGGGATTTGATTTCGATGTAGCGCGCAATGAGATCCGAAGTCAGTGCCTCCGGCGTGCTATCGAGGCAAAGCACGCCGAGACGCGCCAGCTTTTCCATGACGGCGCGCCTTTCGTGAAGGATCTGGCGTGCCGCAACCGAGCGAGCGACGGCATCGAGCGTCGTTTCCTCGGGTTCGATGAGCTTCGTGAGCATCGGATCGCGCAAGGCGACATAGACGACGAAGTGATGCCGGGCGAGCACCTGTATGTTCTCGATCATCAGCTCCGCCGTGATGGTGTCGACGAAATCGGAGAATATCACAACCAGCGACCGTCGCTTCAGGCGTCCGGACAGGTGGGTCAGTCCCAAGGTATGGTTGGTCTCTTGGGTTTCGTAGCGCAGCCCGGCGCACACCGTCTGCAGCCGCGGAAAGGCCGCTCGTCCGGGCAAGGCCGGCATGAACAGACGCGGACGGCTGTCGAAGCTGTAGAAGCCGACGAGATCGCCGGCAAGGCCTGCACCCCAGCACATGGCGAGCGCCGCATTGATGGCGCGATCGAGCTTCGTGAAGCCGGCAAGCTGTTCGCCCATCAGCCGCCCGGAATCGACGCAGAGGATGATCTGGTGGTTTCGTTCGGCCCGCATCTCGCGCACGACGAGACTGCGCATGCGCGCCGACCGCTTCCAATCGATGCTGCGCGGATCCATGCCGCTAGCAAATTCCCGCAGCTGGTGGAATTCCGATCCCTCGCCACGCAACCGCAAATCCTTCTGGCCGGCCTCCAGCGGCAGGATCTGGGTCTTGATCGCTCCCGACAGCACCGGCGATATGTCGGGCTGGACGGCGATCTCTTTGCCCACCGGCATGCGCGCGATGATCTCGAGCAGCTTCAATCGCGATGGCCACTTCAGCCACAGCTCGTTGACCGCGTATCGTCCCCGCCGGGTCAGATGAAGGTCCAGAGAGGCCTTGACCTCCCCTTCCCCGGCACCCGATGCAGGGTTGAGCCATCTGATTTCGTCGACGACAAGCTCGGGAGCGAGATCGAGCCGGATTTCGATTTTCTGAGGCAGCACGCCCTTCTGCGGCCGTACGCCGACCGTGAACGCGGTGGTGTGGCCGACAAAGCCTTGCGGCGGCAGATCGAAATCGATCGTCATCCTGCCCGCCAAGTTGGAGATGACCAGATCGGCGACCGTGAGCGCTGCGATTGCAAGCCACATGAGGAGTAGGAGATAGCTCATGTCGCGCCACCACACGCTGGTGAAGACTGTCACCGCGGCTGATATCAGAACGAGCGCGATCAGAGTGGAGGATGGCCGCATTTAACGGGGCGCATCCACGCGGTTCATGATATTGCGCAGCACCTCGTCCGGCGTGCGCCCGTCAATTTCCGCCGAGGGCGAAAGCACGATGCGATGGCGCAAGGCGGGCACCAGCAACGCCTGGACATCGTCCGGCAAGCCGTAATCCCTTCCCTCAAAAGCCGCGCGCACGCGCACTGCCGATGCAACGGCGTCGGCTGCGCGGGTGGATGCGCCGTAGAGAATGTCGGGATCGGAGCGCGTGGCGCGCACAAGGTCGACGATGTAGGTCAGGATCGTGTTGTCCAGATGGATCGCATCGATCAGCGCCCGCCCTGTAGCGAGTGCGGCACTCGTGACAAGCGGACGGATGCCGGCATTGCGCAGGTCTGACTTCAGCGCCTGCGTCGCGTGTTTGGAGAGGATGGCAATTTCCGTATCGCGGCTGGGAAAATCGACGACAAGCTTGAACAGGAAGCGATCGAGCTGTGCTTCGGGCAAGGGATAGGTGCCCTGCTGCTCGATCGGGTTCTGCGTGGCAAGCACGAAGAAATCCGGCCCCAGGGAATAATCCGTTCCATCAAGCGTGACCATCCGCTCGTTCATCGCCTGCAGCAGGGCGGATTGCGTCTTCGGCGGCGCGCGATTGATCTCATCGGCGAGAAGAATGTCGGTAAAGACCGGGCCCTTGGTCAGGTGGAACTGATTTGTCTGGAAGTTGAAGAGATTGACGCCCAGAACATCGCCGGGCATCAGGTCTGGCGTGAACTGGATGCGACGATATTGCAGCGCCATGGCGGCGGAGACCGACCGGGCAAGCAAGGTTTTGGCCGTGCCGGGCGGACCTTCGACCAGGCAATGCCCGCCGGCAAAGATCGAGATCAGGACGAGATCGATGATCGCATCCTGCCCCTGCACCGCTTTGCCGATCTCGCCACGAACCGCAGCGATAAGATTACGAAATTCACCTAGATCCAAGGTCAATGCTCCCCAGCGATTTTCTGAATGTCTCGAGATTGCGGTGCAGATTAGCCCACGTCATCAGATGTCCACGATCGATCAGCGCCTGTGCTGACGAGTGCAATGCTTTCGCCGCCGCCTGATCGCGGCGCGCCAGACGCTGAAACAGCCGCTCTATGCCCGCCTCGTTTCCCGCTCCAGGGCCGAAGACCAGTTGCGCCTTGTCCGCAAGCAGATGGAGCACGAACTGTCCGGTCATCCGGCCATCATTGCCCGACAGGCGCAGCAGACGCGCCGTCGCGTCGATCGCGGCAGTCTTCGACAGCTCGATGTTTCCGGATGTCTCGTTCAAGGCAGGCCCGAAGCGATAGGCGCCGCGCCAGAAACAAATAGCGGCAACAACAAACAGCACTCCCCAGATGACGGACAGCGGATAGGCGAAAAACCGCTTGAAATCGGAGGCAGAGCGCTCGTAGGTTCGGCCCTCATCCGCCGGTTTCTTGCTATCCAGAGGAAGGCCTGATGTATCCAGATAGACCGGCCGCTTCTCGCCCGCGCCGCGCAACAGCGTGACCAGCGACACGGCAAAGGAGGCGTTATCGGCCAGAGCCAGTCCGTGATTGTTCAACAGGTCCGGATCCGACAGCAGATAGATGTTGGGGTCGTCCTCGCCACGCAGGAGCAGTGCGCCCGACGGTGTGCCCGCGAGCTCCTCCCAACCACCCGGGAGGCTCGACCGTTCGAAGGTTTGTGCCTTATAGAGGGCGATACTGATGGGCTGCCCCGGGTTCAGCTGCGGCTGCGCCTCTTCAAAATCGGTGCTGCTACGGGCAAAGCCAAAATCTGAATAACCGATCTTGTCGAGTTCGCTGCCGATATCGGCGAGATCGACCAGTCTCGATTTGCTGGCAATACCATCCGTTGAAACGCTGCCCTGCCACTTCGGCAAAATGATCAGCGTTGGCAGGGCATAGCGGTTTGACTCCCGGATCGGACTTTCCGGGCCTGCATCATCCGCTTCCTCGTTTACCTGAGGTGCGACAGTCTCGCCTTGGCGTATCGACAAGGGAATAATGCGCAGCGAGATTTCCGAACGCGCCCGGGCGACATGAGGGTCGGATCGGACGACAGGGATACCCTTGGCTTGCAGCCACGATTCCAACCCCTTGTTGCCGAGGGCTGAGCGGTCGAAATCGCTGCCGCGCGACAGCGCAAAGACTGCCAGCGCCGCCAGCGCAAGCAACAGCCCCAGAAACAGAAGAGGGCCCGAGTTACGCATTGGCCACTCTGCCTGATGACAGCAACCCGCGCGCGGTCGTCAGAAGGACGCTGAAATGGCTTTCCGCAAGCGTGCGGCCGCCGTAGTGAACGAGTTCAACCGCGGTCAGAAAATTTTCAAGCCGATCGCGGTCGGGCATGCTGCTCGGTAGACGGGCGAAAACCGCCCGTTCAGTATCCGAGCGGAAAAGCCGCGTACCCGTCACATCAGCCGCGTGAAGCAGGCAATGCCTGAGCAGCAGGACAAGCGCCTGCCTGCGATCCGCCATGGCGGCAATGCGTTGGAGGAAGTCGCTCGGCTTTTCCTCGGCATCGTCTGCCGATGTGCGCCAGCTTTCCGGCGCCTCCCCCTGCCGCTTGATGTCGCGTGGGGCCGATGAAAGCAAGACGCCGCCATTTCCGAAGCGGATCCACAAGCCGATGACCACGATGAGACCGACAAGCACGATAGCAACCGCCAGAGGACCGCTGACGACCGGCTCTCGCGGGATCATCAACGGCTTGCGTTGTGGTGACGATGTTGTCGTATTCGACGCCGGTTCGACCTTTGGAGAGGCATCGCCATAGACGAGCGTGCAGCGCAATCCGTTCTGCTGGCATTGCGCGGCATATTCGGCTCCGACGGCGCTCTTTTGATGATCGCCGCCCCCGACCTGCTGACTGTCGCTGTCTTTCGCCCAAGCAGGCGAAAACTGAGCCGAGGTGGCAAGCAACAGAGCCACCAGCAGGCCGAGATTGCGGATGGTCATTCTCTAGGCAAAGACCTCTGCTCTCATTTCCGGACGCAGCGGATCCGGCCCGAACTTGTTTGGGCCTTCTGTGCCCCTCATTACGGAAATAACCGTGATCGCGAGACCCGTAATGGTACCGATATAGGGAACCATGCCCAAGACGATCAGCGCGAGATACCACCAACCGGAAATGTTGCGATCATGAAAGCGACGAACCTGAAGGGATAATATTGGTAAAATGAGCGCCAGCGCAAACAATCCACCGATCACCATGATGGCGACCACCGCTGACGAAACTCCACCCTGTTGGTCGGAAAAGGCGCCTATCGCCAAAGCCAAAATTACAAGCGCGAGCCCTACCAAGGTATAGAACAGCACGAACCACCAATATTCCGAGCGCGATGCCCTGCCGGAGAAGGTTGCGTACTTCTGCGTTAAAACTGTCCGAACAGCTTCAGTAAACCCCATTTCAATGCCCCCTGTCTTCTTCCTGCAACCGCAATGACCCACAGTCTAATGAGTGTCTTGGTTGATCGTAATTTCGAACGAAAAACAGCTACAATTCAAACGTAGAAATTGCAATAAGTCGGTTGCTTCAAACAGGCGCATCGCTGATGCGGAAACCGAACCGGGCGGGCCATGAACAGAGCCACCGGCAGACCCACGTTGCGGATTGCCATGCTCTAGGCAAAGACCTCCGCTCTCGCTTCGGGACGCAGCGGATCTGGCCCGAATTTGTTCGGACCATCTGTGCCCGGGAGCACGCTGATTACCAGGATCGCAATACCTGCGATGACGCCGATGTAGGGAACGAAGCCGCCGACGAACAGCGCGAGATACCACCAACCGGATATATTGCGATCATGGAAGCGGCGAACCTGAAGGGCCACCTGTGGCAAAAACATTGCGAGCCAAGTCAATCCGCCGATGAACAAGAGGAGGGCCACTGGTGACGGAACTCCGCCTCGGAAATCGGAAAAGCTGGAGGTCACAAAGCACACAATTCCGATCGCGAATAGCACCGTGAAATAGAATAAAACAAACCACCAATATTCCGAGCGGGAGGCCCTGCCGGAGAAAGTTGCATATTTCTGCACCAGAGCCGTCCCCGCAGCCTCAGAAAACCCCACTTCGATGCCCCATTTGTGTTTGCTGCGCGTCTGCTAATGTTCGCCAGCGTCGTAGAACGACGGTAGTTCCAGCTGAAAAAACAGCTACAATTCAAACGTAGAAATTGCAATAAGTTGGTTGCATCGGGTCATTATTTTAAAAGCAATGCTTAACGCGTTGAGATTTTCACCTCGATGACCGCAAGGTGGACGTGAAGGTCCCTGACCTGTTGGGGAGAATTTCACCCGTTTATCGGGATGTTTCCGCCTTATGCTGCCGACTGCATGACAAGCGATTGATGGCAGTGCACGCCGGCGAGCACGCCTGAGGCGGAGGCGAGCGTGGCATTGTGCATGGCGCTTGCCGCATCGCCGGCGGCGAAGACACCCTTGACGGTGGTTTCCTTGTTGTCACCGGTGCGGATGATCGGCCCGAACGGGCCGTCGTCGAAGGCGCAGCCGAGCTGTTCGGCAACCGGGCTCGCCATTGCCGTTTTCGGCGCGACGAACACGGCATCGAGCGGCACGACGCGGCCATCGGCGAGGCGAACGGCCTCGAGCTTCGGATTGTCGCCCAACAATTCGACGATAGGGCTGCGTTCGATCCGAACGCCCCGGGCGCTCAGCTTCAGCAATTGCTCTTCATCGGGCTCGAATAGCGCCTGGGTAAAAAAGGTCGTTACTCCCCAGTCCGGGATCATCATCGCCGAATGGGCCGAATGCGGATGGTTTGCAAGGACACCGAGCTTGCCGCCGCTCACCTCAAAACCGTGGCAATAGGGGCAGTGCAGCGCGGAACGGCCCCATCGCTCCTTGAGGCCGGGGATTTCGGGCAGCGTGTCGCTGACACCGGTTGCGAGCACGATGCGCGCGGCTCGTTCTTCGCCGCCGTCTTCGGTGCCGACAATGAACGCGTCACCATCCCTCCGTGCCCGAACGACTTTTCCCTGGCGGATTGTGATGGTCGGATAAAGCGAGAGTTGGCGTTTACCCTCCCGCATGATTGCCGCGGGCGTCTGGCCGTCCTGGCCCAAGAACCCATGCGACGCTTCAGAAAAGCGATTGCGCGGCGCGCCGGCGTCAACCAGCAGAACCCGCCGCCGCGCCCGGGCAAGCTGCATGGCCGCCGACAGGCCGGCAAAGTTTCCGCCGATGACGATCGCTTCAAACGACATGAAACTCTCCTTGGATATCGAACTCATGACTCAACATAAGTTACATGATGCGGTAACGTCAAGCATCATGTTACTTGTCTTGTTACGATCCGCTTGCGATAATGACCCGTCCGATCGACGGGGAGACAACGATGCGCAATGACAGCCGCCTTTCACGCATGCTGCATGTGCTGATCCACATGGATAAGCACCAGCACTCGGCGACCTCCGACATGATTGCAAAGATGCTGAACACCAATCCCGTCGTCGTCCGCCGCACCATGGCCGGCCTTCGCGAACAGGGCTACGTCCGCTCCGAAAAAGGCCATGGCGGCGGCTGGACGCTGGTGCGTCCGCTGTCTGAGATCACCCTGCTCGACGTCTACCGCGCCATCGGCGAGCCACATCTCTTCGCCATCGGCCCAGCCGACGATCAGCCGCAGTGTCTTGTGGAGCAGGCGGTGAATGTCGTCCTCGGCGACGCGATGAAGGAAGCCCAGGCTCTGCTGCTGCGACGGTTGGACAGCGTGACACTGGACAAAATCGGAGCCGACTTCGAGGCAAAACTGACCGCGCTCCCGGCCAGATCCTATTCCTGCGCTTCGTGAGCGCAGATGATTGCCTGCGGTGGAGGTGCAAGCGCGGGATGGTCCAGCGGCAGATCACTGACCACGATGCCACTGCGGGTGAGCAAGCCGGCCCAACCGTCACCTGGCAAGCGCACAAGGTGTGTCGTTTCCGCATCACTTTCCGTAAGGTTGCAAATATCCGCTTGGCAATGGCGCATTGCTCCGGTACAAAAAGCTCACCGCTTTAGTTCGAACATAGGGAGGCGTTGCATGCCAGCAATCATCGAAACCTTCCCGTGCGGAATGTCCCGACACTAGGTCATTTCCATTCGCGGCCCGCCTCAAGCGCGCGCGACATGCGGTTTTTTCATCCTTCAACGGCCCGATTGATCTGACGGGATCATTTTGTCTCCCGCTCGGGCTGCGCCATCCAACTCTCGATTTTGAGGACCGGTTTCCGACACGGGCCGGGCGATTAAAATGACTCGCAAGAAGCTCGATTTCCGCGCCGATGCCTATCGCCATGTGCTCGGCTTTGTTTTCCATCATTGGCGTCATCGGCCTGTCTTGGTGGGCGGTATCATCGTGCTGGTGATATCAAGCACGCTGGCAGAAGTCATGGTGCCGGTTTTTTCCGGTCGGATCGTCGATGCCATTGCCGGCAGCAATGCGGCTGACCAGGCGCTGCACGCCTTCGTCATCGTCGTGGCTCTGGGCCTGACCAGCGTGGCACTGCGCTGGTTCATCTTCAACGGCATCATCCGGCTGACGCTGCGCACCATGGCGGATGTGGTCAATAACGGTTTCCACAAGGTGCAGCGGTTCTCGACCGACTGGCACGCCAACAGCTTTGCCGGTTCGACGGTGCGCAAGATCACCCGCGGCATGTGGGCACTCGACTCGCTCAACGACCTGCTGCTGGTAGCCCTGCTGCCGTCCATCGTCATGCTGGTTGGCGCCAGCATCGTGCTCGGCAGCTACTGGCCCATCATGGGCCTGATCGTGGCTGCGGGATCGCTGATCTATATCGGCGTGACCGTGGCGCTATCCATGGGCTTCGTGTCGCCGGCGGCAAGGCTTGCAAACGCCTGGGACACCAAGCTTGGTGGCGCACTGGCGGATGCCATCAGCTGCAATTCGGTGGTCAAGGCCTTCGGGGCCGAGAGCCGCGAAGAGACGCGACTGGGCCAGGTGCTCGCCAGATGGGACAGCCGCACGCGGCGGACATGGAAGCGCGGCACATTGAGCGGCACGATCCAGGGCTCCATGATGGTTTCCATGCAGGCCGGTATTTTGGGAACGGGCCTGGTGATGTGGAAGCAGGGGCTGGCGACGCCTGGCGACATCACCTTCGTGCTGGCCATGTTCTTCGTTCTGCAAGGCTATCTGCGCAATGTCGGCCAGGACATCCGCAATCTGCAGCGTGCCGTCAACGACATGGAAGAACTGGTGCTGCTCGACAAGATGCCGCTAGGCATCGAGGACAAGCCGAACGCCAAACCTATCAAGATTGGCGAGGGCGAGATCGTCTTCGATCGCGTCACCTTCCAATATGGCGCTCATCCCACCCCGCTTTATGAGGATTTTTCGGTCATCATCAAGCCGGGCGAGCGCGTGGGCCTGGTGGGGCATTCGGGCTCCGGGAAGACCACCTTCGTCAAGCTCATCCAGCGCCTCTATGACGTGAACTCGGGCGCAATCCGCATTGACGGGCAGGATATCGCAGGGGTTAGGCAATCCAGCCTGCGCGGCCAGATCGCCATCGTGCAGCAGGAGCCCATTCTGTTCCACCGCACGCTGGCGGAAAACATCGCCTATAGCAGGCCGAACGCCTCGCGCCGCGAGATCGAGCACGCAGCCAAACAGGCGAGCGCCCACGACTTCATCATGGACCTTCCCAAGGGCTATGAGACACTGGTGGGGGAACGCGGCGTCAAGCTGTCGGGCGGCGAGCGGCAGCGTGTCGCCATTGCCCGTGCCTTCCTGGCTGATGCGCCGGTGCTGATCCTGGACGAAGCCACATCGAGCCTCGACAGTGAGAGCGAAGTCCAGATCCAGCAGGCCATGGAACGCCTGATGAGCGGCCGCACGACGCTTGTCATCGCGCACCGGCTGTCCACGGTGCGAGCGCTGGACCGGCTGCTGGTCTTCGACAAGGGAAATATTGTTGAAGAAGGCGACCACCAGGCGCTGATCCGGCTTAACAACGGTATCTATCGCCGGCTGTTCGAGCGGCAGGCGCTGGAGCTGACCAAGGGGCTGGTGGCGTGAACCGAAACACTACAGCGCCGCGCGCCTTTTTAGCGGCGTTTGCACTTTACGTCCTTCGATAGAGGAAATAACGCCCTTCCTTGATGCCATCAGGCAGCGGCAGCGCGACCAGCTCGGGATGCTCCAGCGGCAGCCCGCTGACGGCGACGCCGTTATGGGCAAGCACGCCGGCCATCAGCTGCGGCAGCCAGGTCAGCGTCACCGCGTCGATCTCGTCATGGCCGGTGCCGATATCGGCATGGGCCAGTGCTGCGCCGATGCCGACGAAGGCCTGGCCGGACTCGCGGATATTGCCGGTCACCATGTCGTGCGCCTCTGGTGTCGAGGCCGAATAGGAACGCACTTCCCAATCGAAGGCGACAATGCGCCGGCCGGGAAAATTCTCGCGCAGATGATCATAGGTGCGGCCGTTGCCGAGGCCGAACTCCAGCACCGGGCCTTCAATTTCCCCTACCAGATCGATGATCGAGTTCAGAATGTCGCGTTGAGCCGTCAACCGGCGAATGAAGCTGTCGAGGCGGCTCATCTAATCCGTATCCGTCATGAAATCGTTAGCGGTCCTGAAACAATTCCAGCAAAAAGTGCGGCAGCGATTTTGCGTTCGGAATTGCGTAAAAACAAAAAGTTAGAGCGTTTCCGTGTGTCCCGGAAACCAGAAAAGGCTCTAACACATGAAACCTCGCCAAGTCGATTGCCGTAAATGGGAATTGGCGTTGCAGTGGCAACATGGGTCTGTGCTAAGCTCGATGACATGAAAACCGTGACCGACGAAGATTTCTTTGCCGAAGTGCCGCTCTTCAGCGAATTCGAGGGCGTGACCGACGCCGCCAACTACCGGCCGCTGCCGGATGGATGGGTGATGGCGCTCGCCGATATCGTCGGCTCGACGCAGGCGATCGGCGCCGGCCGTTACAAGGACGTCAACATGGCGGGCGCCAGCGTCATTTCAGCGGTGTTGAATGCCGTCGGCAAGGGCGACTATCCCTTCGTCTTCGGCGGCGACGGCGCGCTGATCGCACTTCCGGGTTCACTGGAGGCGGCGGCACGCGAGGCTCTTGCCGCCGCGCAGGTCTGGGTCGAGGAGGATCTGAACCTGGTGCTGCGCATCGCCATCGTGCCGGTCGCCGACACCCGCGCCGAGGGCCTCGACGTCCGCGTCGCACGTTACTCCGCAAGCCCTTATGTCACCTATGCGATGTTCTGGGGCGGCGGCACCAGCTGGGCCGAAAGACAGATGAAACTCGGCCGTTACGGCATTGCCCGCGCGCCCGCTGGAACCCGCCCGGATCTCACCGGTCTCTCCTGCCGGTGGAGCCCGATCGATGCTAGAAACGGCGAGATCGTCTCGATTATCGCCGTGCCCGGCGAAGGCCGGCCAGGCCGGGAATTTCAAGAGCTCGTCAGCGGCATCGTCGCCATCACCACCGAGCAGAACCGGGACAGCCATCCGGTACCGGCCGATGGTCCGGACCTTGCCTTCTCGCTGCATGGTATCAATCGCGAGGCCAAGGCCACCGCGCCACCCAGCCGGCGGTTGTGGCAGAAGCTCTTCATCTTCCTGCAGCTCGGCATCACCGTCGCGTGCTACAGGCTCGGCATTCCGCTCGGCCGCTTCGATGCCCGCCGCTACAAGCGCGACGTCGCCGACAATTCCGATTTCCGCAAGTTCGACGACGGGCTGAAGATGACGATCGACGTCGACGCCGAACACCTGAAGCGCATCGAGACTTTGCTGCAACAGGCCCAAGCCAAGGGTGTGGCCCGCTACGGCCTGCATCGGCAATCCTCAGCGCTGATGACCTGCTTCGTGCCGACGCCGATCGCGCGCGATCACATCCATTTCATCGATGGCGCCGCCGGCGGTTATGCGGTGGCCGCCAGCCAGATCACCGGCAAGTCGCTTTCGGCTGTTTCCGTCACGCCTTGATGACGTGATCGGCCGAGAGGCCGAGCCGGTTGAAGACGTTGCGCGTGTCGACAATCAGCGAGGCGTTTTTTGCGAGCGTCGCATAATCCACCTTGTCGTGGTCGGTCGCGACCAGCACCGCATCGTAGCCGGCGATGGTCTCCGGCGTCAGCGCCACCGATTTGCGGCCCTTCAGCGCCTGGTATTCGCGCGTCGGCGGGATCTCGGCGACGAAGGGATCGTGATAATCCGCCCGCCCGCCACGCTCCTCGATGATCTCGATCAGCCGCAGCGACGGGCTCTCTCTTATATCAGCGACGTTCTTCTTGTAGGCGAGCCCGAGCACCAGCACCCTGCTGCGGCTCAGCGCCTTGCCGGCGCGGATGTCGAGCGCCTCGGCAAGCTTGCCGACGACATGACGCGGCATTGCCGAATTGATCTCGCCGGCAAGTTCGATGAAGCGGGTCGGCAGCTCGTATTCGCGCGATTTCCATGTGAGGTAGAAGGGATCGATCGGGATGCAATGGCCGCCGAGACCCGGGCCGGGATAGAAGGGCATGTAGCCGAAGGGCTTGGTCTTGGCCGCGTCGATCACTTCCCAGACGTCGATGCCCATCGCCGCATAGACGGTCTTCAGCTCGTTGACGAGGGCGATGTTGACCGAGCGGAAGATGTTTTCGGTGAGCTTCACCGCCTCGGCCGTCGCATTCGAAGAGACCGGAACGACTGACGATACCGCCGCGCCATAGAAGGCCTTCATCAGCGCCAGCGCCTCGGCCCCGTCGCCGGCGACGACCTTGGGGATGGTGGCGGTATGATAGTGTTGGTTGCCTGGGTCCTCGCGCTCCGGCGAGAAACCGACAAAGAAGTCCGAGCCGGATTTCAGCCCGGTGCGTTCGAGAATGACCTTTACCACATCATCGGTCGTGCCGGGATAAGTGGTCGATTCCAGCACGACGAGCTGACCGGGGCGCAGGTGCGCAGCAATCGAGCGCGACGTCGCCTCGACGAAGGAAAGATCGGGATCACGATGCTTGGTGAGCGGCGTCGGCACGCAGATGATGATGACGTCACACTCGTCGAGGCCGGCGAAATCGGTCGTCGCCTTGAAGCGGCCCGCATCGATCTCAGCGGAAAGTGCTGCGTCGGTCACCGCGTCGATATAGGACCGGCGGGCATCGAGAGCCACCATCTTGCCTGGATCGATGTCGAAACCGGTGACCGCAAAGCCGCTGCGCGCCACCGCCATCGCCAGCGGCAGACCGACATAGCCGAGGCCGATGATACCGGCACGCGCCGCGCGGGTTTCGATCTTCTGCAAAAGCGTATCGAAGGAGGAGAAGGCCAAGGCGGGATCTTTCAAACGGGGAAGAGAAGGCTGATCTAATGCATGATCCGGGCAAATTAAACCCGGGCTCCGTCTCTCCGCTGACGAGAGGAGCAGAAAACACGGCCGCGACCCCTTGCGATGCTTATCGGATGTGGCTGACCGGGTGTGGCCGAAATGACTCGGTGACGGCCCTTGCTGCAACTTGAGCGCACAAAAAATTGCGCATCCCATTGTTTCGCATTTGCAGCATCCCTATTTTGACTTTTGATAATGAACCACCTGGAAAGGACAACCCGTCCGATCCCCCGATATGGGGAGCTGAGGGGCGCCGCTGCCGGGCTTTCGGCAGATCCGTTGACACAATAATACCGCTCGTACATCCTGATTTCCTTGTGACCTGCGCATGAAAATGTGCCGGCCGAGGGACTTTTGGCTCTTGGGGATGGCGTGCCTTATGAGGATCATACCGAGAATGAGCACGATCGAATCCAGCGTGTCCTCCATCCTGTTGGACCGGGTCGCTGAATGGCTGACGAACTCTTCGCTGGCCGGAGACGAGCTTGAAAATATCGTCCGTGGTTTCTGCGAAAGGCTCACGGCTGCAGGCCTGCCGCTTGCGCGCGTGCATCTTTCCTTTTCGATGCTGCATCCGCTCTACGATGCGCTCAGCTTCACCTGGCGGCGCGCCAGCGGCGTCACCATCGAAGGCTTCCGTATGCCCGCCGGGCAAAAGCCGGATCGCTTCCTGCAGAGCCCCTATTACTACCTGCTCGACAACAATCTGCAGCACATCCGCCGCCGGCTGCTGCAGGATGGGCCGAACGAATTTCCCATTTTCGAAGACCTGCGTAAGGACAGCATCACCGACTACCTGGCCTTCGTGCAGCCCTTCGGCGACGGCTCGGTGCAGGGCATGATGGGTTCCTGGTCGACGGACCATAACACCGGCTTTTCCGACGACATGATCGATGCGCTGCTCAGAATGCAGAACCATCTGGCGGTCGCCGCCAAGATGGCGGTGCTCGGCAAGCTCGCCAACAACATGCTGACCACCTATCTCGGCGGCGACGCCGGCAAGCGGGTGCTGAACGGCCAGATCCGCCGCGGCGACGGTGAGACGATCCGCGCAGCCCTCGTCATGGGCGACATGCGCGAATCCACCATGTATGCCGAAAAGGAAGGCCGGCAGGCCTATATCGACACGCTGAACCAGTTCTTCGATGCGATCGCCGCCCCATTCAACCGCAATGGCGGCGAGATCCTGAGTTTCCTCGGCGACGGCTTCCTCGCCGTCTATCCTTGCGGGCGCCACAAGGACCCATCGAAGATTGCCTGCGAGGCAGCGCTTTCGGCTGTCCACCAGGCGCAGGCGCGGGTCGCCGAGCTCAACAGGGACCGCGAGCAGAAAGGCCTGTCCAGGGTCGGCTACGGCATCGGCCTGCATGTCGGCAATGTCATGTTCGGCAATGTCGGCCTCAAGGACCGCCTGACCTTCTCCGCCTTCGGCTCGGCGGTCAACGAGGTCCAGCGTCTGCAGATCCTGACCAAGAAATACGGCCGCGAGGTCGTCGCCAGCCAGGCCTTCGCCGGTTATTGCGGCGGCGAGTGGACGACGCTCGGCGAGGAGAAGCTGCGCGGCATCCGCCAGAAAGTGACGGTGCTGCAGCCGCGCGCGCCCGCGCCAGCAATCAATGTCGACGAGAGCTTCCGCGAGGCCGTGCAGAACGGACTTTCAGAAGCCGAGCAGGTCATTCTCCTGCATCGCGACGCCAAGAAACAGGTCACGCGCACCAGCATGGAGAAATTCATCCAGTAACAGCTTAGAACCCCTCTCATAATCTGCGCGTCTCGCCTGGGGAACTTCGGCGGGACATGCTGGTTTTTCTATGATTGTCATCAGCTAGACACCCCGTTTGCGGTACGATAGTGTGCCTTAACGGGAACATAGAAGACTGGGGAATTTCATTGGTATGGCGTCTGCAGCCGATCTGTTGCGTATTGAAAATCTCGACGTCTCCTTCTCGGTTTTCGGTGACCGGTTACGCGTCGTAAAAGAAGCCAATCTTCGCATTCTTCCGGGCAAAGTCACCGCTCTCGTCGGTGAATCCGGCTCCGGAAAATCGGTGATCAGCCAGTCGGTCATGGGCATCCTGCCCAATCCGGCCAAGGCTACCGGCCGCATCCTCTTCACAGATCCGCTCGACGGCAGCACGACCGACATCCTGTCCTTTCCGCGCGACAGCGAGGAAATGCGCGACCTGCGCGGCCGGCGCATGGCGACGATCTTCCAGGAGCCGATGACCTCGCTCTCGCCGCTGCATACGATCGGCAATCAGATCAGCGAAGTGCTCCTGATCCACACCGAAACCGACAAGCAAGAAGCGCGCGAAAAGACCGAGGAGATGCTCGGCCTGGTCGGGTTTTCGAACCCGCATCGAACCTACGACATGTATCCGTTCGAACTGTCCGGCGGCATGCGCCAGCGCGCGATGATCGCCATGGCGCTGATCTGCAAGCCGGCCCTTCTGATCGCCGACGAGCCGACGACGGCGCTCGACGTGACGATCCAGGCGCAGATCCTCGAATTGCTCCGCGAGTTGCAGGCCAAGCTCGGCATGGCGATGCTGCTCATCACCCACGATCTCGGCATCGTCGCCAACATGGCCGACGAGGTGGTCGTCATCTATCACGGCGAGATCATGGAGGCCGGGCCGGTCGAGGATATCTTCCGCAATCCGCAGCATCCCTATCTCAAGGGGCTGATGGCCGCTGTTCCGCATTTCGACATGAAACCCGGCGAGCGGCTGAAAGCGCTGCGCGATGTGAAGGTCAATCTCGAAGCCCTTGTCGGCATGAAGAAGCCGCGCCAGGCAGAGGCGCCGGGTATCCTGCTTTCCGTCGCCAATCTCTCGAAGACCTACAAGACGCGCAAGCGCAGTTTCTTCGGCAAGCACGAAGCCACCGTCCTGCGCGCCGTCGACGACGTCAGCTTCGACATCCGCCGCGGCGAATGTCTTGGCCTGGTCGGGGAGTCCGGCTGTGGCAAGACGACGCTCAGCAAGATCCTGATGCGCGCCATCACGCCGGACAGCGGCGCCGTGGTGTTCAACGACGGCAAGGAGGTCGTCGACGTCCTCTCGGTCAAAGGCTCCGAACTGCAGGACATGCGGACCAAGATCCAGATGGTGTTCCAGGATCCGGTCTCCTCGCTCTCGCCGCGCATGACGGTGCGCAACATCCTGAGCGAACCGCTCGAGATCCATGACCGCGGCGACAGTGACGAGCGCAAGCGCAAGGTCGAAGGATTGATGGCGGCAATCGGCCTCGACAAACGTTATCTCAGCCGTTACCCGCACAGTTTTTCGGGCGGCCAGCGCCAGCGCATCGGAATCGCGCGGGCACTCGCGCTCGGTCCAAAGCTCGTCATCCTCGACGAGCCGGTCTCGGCCCTCGACGTCTCCGTGCAGGCGCAGATCCTCAACCTGTTGAAGGACCTGCAGAAGGAGCTGGGGCTGACCTATCTCTTCATTTCGCATAATCTCGCCGTCGTCGATTACATGGCCGACCGCATTGCGGTGATGTGTAAGGGCCGCATCGTCGAAATCGCGCCGCGCGAGATCATCCTGCGTGATCCGGTGCACCCCTATACGAAATCGCTGCTTGCCGCCGTCCCCTTCCCCGATCTAGACCGACCGCTCGATTTCAAGGCGCTCAGGGAAAACGGCGCCGCCGACAAGCAGAACTGGGGCGTGACCTTCACCGCCGAGCATGACGACGCTTCCGAACTTGCCTATGCCGACCTCGGCGACGGCCATCTGGTGCGCGCCCGCAAGGGCGCCGATGCCAAGGAGTTGCGTGGATGGTGACGCGTCGCACATTCCTGGGCGGCCTCGTCGGCGCGGCGATCGCGCCTGTGGTCGTGAGGGCACAACAAGTCGCCGAGCCAGAATTCCTGAAGGAGCGCCTTGCATCAGGTGGCCTGCCGCCGATGGCCGAGCGCATTCCTGTGCGCCCGCGTATCGTCAATCTGAAGGAGATGGGGCTCGAACCCGGTGCCTACGGCGGCACGGTGCGCACGATCATCGGCAGCCAGCGCGACATCCGCTTCATGACGATCTACGGCTATGCCCGCCTGGTCGGCTACAACAAGCACCTGCAATTTCAGCCGGATATTCTGGCCGGTTTCCAGTCCGAAGACGACACGGTCTTCACCTTCACGCTGCGCGAGGGCCATAAATGGTCCGACGGCCAGCCGTTCACGGCCGACGATTTCCGCTACTGGTGGGAAGACGTCATCCTGAACGACAAGCTGACGCCCGGCGGCGGCGCGCTGGAGCTTCGTCCGCACGGCAGCCTGCCGCGCTTCGAGATGCTCGATCCGCTGACCGTGCGCTACACCTGGGAAAAACCCAACCCGATGTTCCTGCCGACATTGGCAGGCCCCCAGCCGCTCGTCATCTTCGGCCCTGGTCATTATCTCAAGCAGTTCCACAAGAAATTCCAGCCGGACCAGGCGAAGATGGACGAGCTGATGAAGACCTACCGCGTCAAGAAATGGCAGGATCTGCACATCAAGATGGCGCGTTCCTACCGTCCGGAAAATCCGAACCTGCCGACGCTCGATCCCTGGCGCAATACGACGCCGCTGCCGTCCGAGCAGTTCGTCTTCGAGCGCAACCCGTTCTTCCACCGCATCGACGAGACCGGCCGGCAGCTTCCCTATCTCGACCGTTTCATCCTCAACGTCTCCTCGTCGTCGATCATCGCCGCCAAGGCGGGTGCAGGCGAAGCCGACCTGCAGGTAACCGGCATCGATTTCAACGACTACACCTTCCTGAAGGAGGCCGAGAAGCGCTTCCCGGTGAAGGTCAATCTCTGGAAGCTCGCGCGCGGCTCGCGCATCACGCTGCTGCCGAACCTCAACTGTGCCGACGAGGTGTGGCGCGGCCTCTTCCGCGATGTGCGCCTGCGCCGCGCTTTGTCGCTGGCGATCGACCGGCACGAGGTCAACATGGTGGCCTTCTACGGCCTCGGCACGCCAAGCGCCGATACCGTCCTGCCCGACAGCCCGCTCTTCAAGCAGGAATATGCCGACGCCTTCGTGAAGTTCGATCCCGACGAGGCCAACCGCCTGCTTGACGAGCTCGGCTTGACCAAGCGCGACGACGACGGCATCCGGCTGCTGCCCGACGGGCGGCGCGCCGAGATCACCGTCGAGACCGCCGGCGAGAGCAATCTCGACACCGATGTGCTGGAGCTGGTGCACGACCACTGGGCCAATATCGGCCTTGCGCTTTATACCCGCACCTCGCAGCGCGACGTCTTCCGCAACCGCGCGATGAGCGGTTCGATCATGATGTCGATCTGGTACGGCCTCGACAATGGCGTGCCGACGGCCGACATGTCGCCCGCAGGCCTTGCGCCAACACTCGACGATCAGCTGCAATGGCCGCTCTGGGGCATGCATTACCTCTCCGCGGGCCAGGAGGGCGTTGCACCGGATCTGCCGGAGGCTGCGGAACTGGTCGACCTGCTTAGCCAATGGGGCTCGACGGCGAAATTCGAGGAGCGCCAGGTGATCTGGCATAAGATGCTGTCGCTCTATACGCAGCAGGTATTTTCGATCGGCCTGATCAACAGCACGCTGCAGCCGGTTCTTCGCGCCGCCAAACTGCAAAACCTGCCGGAGAAAGCGCTCTACGGCTTCGATCCCACCTCCTATCTCGGCGTCTATATGCCGGATGCATTCTGGTATAAGGAGGCCTGAGGCCGTGCTCAGATATATTCTCTGGCGCATCGCCGCCATGGTGCCGACGCTCTTCGTCATTTCGGCGCTGGTCTTCACCATCATCGAGCTGCCGCCGGGCGACTTCTTCGAGAGCCAGATCGCCGAGCTGCGTGCCTCCGGTGAGACCGCCAACCTTCAGGAAATCGAGGAGATGCGCCAGCAATACGGCTTCGACAAGCCGGAGATCGTGCGCTATTTTTACTGGGTCGGCGGCATGCTGCACGGTGACTTCGGGTACTCCTTCGAATATCAGCTGCCGGTCTCCGACGTGGTCGGCGACCGCCTCTGGCTGACGATGCTCGTCTCCTTCACGACGATCCTGCTCACCTGGCTGATCGCATTTCCGATCGGCATCTATTCGGCCACGCACCAATACAGCTGGGGTGACTACGGGCTGACGTTCCTCGGCCTGATGGGCATCGCCATTCCGAATTTCATGCTGGCTCTGATCCTGATGTATTTCGCCAATATCTGGTTCGGCATCTCGATCGGGCACCTGATGGACCAGCAATATATCTCGGCGCCGATGAGCTGGGAGAAGGCACGATCGATCCTCTCTCACCTCTGGATCCCGGTCATCATCGTCGGCACGGCAGGCACGGCCGGCATGATCCGGCGGCTGCGCGCGAACCTGCTCGACGAGATGCAGAAGCAATATGTCGTCACCGCGCGCGCCAAGGGCCTGCCGCCCCTCAAGGCGCTGCTAAAATACCCGCTGCGCATGGCGCTCAACTTCTTCGTCGCCGATATCGGCTCGATCCTTCCGTCGATCATCTCGGGCGCCGAGATCGTCGCGATCGTGCTGTCGCTGGAGACGACGGGGCCGATGCTCATCAAGGCACTTCAGAGCCAGGACATGTATCTCGCCGGCTCCTTTCTGATGTTCCTGGCCTTCCTCAATGTCATCGGCGTGCTGATCTCAGACATCGCACTCGGCTTCCTTGATCCCCGCATCCGTCTGCAAGGCAGGAGCACCAAATAATGTCGCCCCTTCCCGCACCCGGCGCGCCGCTTGCGCATTACGTCTCGACCGCTCCTTTCGATCCGCACGCGACCGAAAGCATGACGGCAGCGCAATCGCGCATCCATCTCGCCTCGCAAAAGCAGCTGATGTGGTGGAAGTTCAAGCAGCACAGGCTCGCTTTGATCTCCGGCATCTTTCTCGCCGCCGTCTACCTGATGATCCTGATCGTCGAGTTCCTGGCGCCCTACGGCCTGCACACGCGCAATGTCGATTTCATTCATGCACCGCCGCAGCGCGTCCACTTCTTCGACAAGGGCAGCTTCGTCGGTCCCTTCGTCTACGGCCGGAGCATGACGCTCGATATCGACACGCTCCACCGGGTCTATACCGACAAGAAGAATGACGTGCAGCCGATTCGTTTCTTCTGCCGCGGCGATGGCTATAAATTCTGGGGCTTTGTCGCCTCGAACTATCATCTTGTCTGCCCGGCGATCGGCGGGCAGATGTTCCTGCTCGGCACCGACCGGCTCGGCCGCGACGTGCTGTCGCGCATCCTTTACGGCGCGCGGATATCGCTGACGATCGGTCTGATTGGCATTTCGATCAGCTTCGTGCTCGGCATCATCATCGGCGGCCTTGCCGGTTATCGCGGCGGCATTTTCGATCTCATCGTCCAGCGCCTGATCGAAGTGCTGCAATCGCTGCCGAGCCTGCCGCTCTGGATGGCGCTGGCAGCCATCATGCCGGTGACGTGGAGCCCGATCGTCATCTATTTCGGCATCACCGTCATCCTCGGCATCATCGACTGGACGGGGCTGGCGCGTGCCGTGCGCTCCAAACTCCTGGCGCTGCGTGAGGAGGATTATGTCCAGGCCGCACAGCTGATGGGCGCCAGCACGCCGCGCATCATCGGCCGACATCTGGTGCCGGGCTTCATGTCGCATCTCATCGCTTCGGCGACGATTTCCATCCCCGGCATGATCCTTGGAGAGACCGCGCTCTCCTTCCTAGGCCTCGGCCTTCGTCCGCCGATCACCAGCTGGGGCATTCTGCTGACCGAGGCAAAAAGCGTCAGCGTCATCGCCTTCTATCCATGGCTGCTCTATCCGATCATTCCTGTTGTTCTTGTCATTTTGGCGTTCAACTTTCTGGGAGACGGCTTGCGTGATGCGGCAGATCCCTACAAATAGCAGGAAATGCGGCGGTACGTCACGGCACCGCCCCCTCCTCTTGGCCTCCCGACGGTGGGGGCACTAAGTATGTCGCTCACCCCAGAAGGGATGCCCATGTCCAGACGTCTCGAAGATGCGCGCATCCTCATGTACAGCCACGACACCTTCGGTCTCGGCCATCTGCGCCGCTGTCGCGCCATCGCCCATGCGCTGGTGGAGGATTATCGCGGCCTCAACATTCTGATCATTTCGGGTGCCACGATCGCCGGCGCCTTCGACTACCGCGCCCGCGTCGACTTCGTGAAGATCCCGAGCGTCATCAAGCTGCGCAACGGCGAATATACGTCGCTTGCCAGCCATATCGACCTGCACGAGACGTTGAAGATGCGCGAGTCGAGCATTCGCCACACGGCCGAGACCTTCCAGCCAGATATCTTCATCGTCGACAAGGAACCGATGGGGCTGAAGGGCGAGGTCGAGGATACGTTGGCTTATCTCAAGGCTCGCGGTACCGTCCTGGTGCTCGGCCTGCGCGAGATCATGGACGCGCCGCATCTGCTCGAGGCCGAGTGGAAGAAGAACAGCATCATGCAGAAGATCGACCAATATTACGACAGCGTCTGGGTCTATGGTCCGCCGGATTTCTACGATCCGCTGATCGGCCTCGACGTGCCGGCCAGCCTGCGCCGGAAGATGGATTTCGTCGGCTTCCTGCAGCGCAGCGTCTCCAGGGGAAAGACCTCAATCAACGCCCGCAAGGATAATTACATCCTCGTCACGACTGGTGGTGGCGGCGACGGCTCCGATCTCGTCCACGACGTCATGAACGCCTACGAGGCCGACCCGACGCTGACGCAGAAGGCGCTCGTCGTGCTCGGTCCCTATATGCCGGCCGCCGAGCGGGCCAAGCTGGTGCAGAAGGGAGAAGCGATCCCCTATATCGAGGTGATCGAGTTCGACAACCACATGGAAGAGCTGATCGACAGCGCCACCGGCGTCGTCGCCATGGGCGGCTACAACACCTATTGCGAGATCCTCTCCTTCGACAAGCCGGCCCTCATCGTGCCGCGCGTCAAGCCACGCGAGGAACAACTGCTGCGCGCCCAGCGGGCAAGCGAGCTCGGCCTCGTCGACATGCTGCTGCCGGATCAGTCGGTCGACCCCACCATCATGGCCGAAGCGCTGAAGCGCCTGCCCTTCCGCCAGCCGCCGTCGAAGAGCGGCGGCAATATGCGTCTCGAAGGGCTGGACCATATCTCGCAGACCGTCGGCCGGTGGATCGACGGCCGCGGCAGCCACCTTTCCCTCGTCGGCGCGGAATAGGGCACAGCCTTGCCGCAACGCCGCAAGATCCTCGTTGTGCTGAAGGGCTATCCCCGCCTTTCGGAAACCTTCATCGCCCAGGAGCTGCTCGGCCTCGAAAAGGCCGGCTTCGACCTCACGCTGATTTCGATGCGCCGGCCGACCGACAAGAAGCGCCATCCCGTGCATGACGAGATCCGGGCGCGTGTCGTCTATCTGCCGGAATATCTACACGAAGAGCCAATCCGCGTGCTGAAAGGCCTGGCCGCCGGTTTCTCCAAACCCGGCTTCAAGACGCTGATGAAACGCTTCCTCGCCGACCTCAAGCGCGACCTCTCCCGCAACCGTTTGCGCCGTCTCGGCCAGGCACTGGTGCTGGGGCGTGAATGGCCGGACGAGGGCGAATGGCTGCATGCCCATTTCATCCACACGCCGGCCTCGGTGACGGAATATGCGAGCATCCTCACGGACACCCCCTGGACCTGCTCGGCGCACGCCAAGGACATTTGGACGTCGCCCGACTGGGAGCTGAACGAGAAACTCGGCAGCGCCCGCTGGACCGTCACCTGCACCAGGACGGGCTATGAACACATGCGGACGCTGACATCACGCAAAGAGACCGTGCACTTGAGTTACCACGGTCTCGATCTTGCCCGTTTCGGCCATTTTGCCGGCGAGCGCTCGGACCGGACCGGGAGCGATCCCGACGATCCGGCCTTCATCCTCAGCGTCGGCCGCGCCGTCGAGAAAAAGGGTTACGACGTGCTGCTGCGGGCGCTGGCACTGCTACCTGCCGATCTTAACTGGCGCATGGACCATATCGGCGGCGGCGAGGAGCTTGGGAAACTGAAGGCGCTGGCCACGGAACTCGGCATTTCCCCTCGCATCGTCTGGAAGGGCGGCATGGCACAGGAAGACGTGCTCGATCATTACCGCCGCGCCGACCTCTTCGCACTTGCCTGCCGCATCGCCGCCAACGGCGACCGCGACGGCCTGCCGAACGTCCTGGTCGAGGCATCGAGCCAGCGGCTCGTCTGCCTCTCGACCGAAGTATCCGGGGTGCCTGAGCTCCTGAAGAACGGTGAAAACGGCCTCGTCGTGCCGCCGGAGGACCCGGCGCTGCTGGCCAGAGCGCTGGAGGCGGCAATCCGCGACCCAGCACTGCGCAAGCGTCTCGGCGACGCAGCCGAAAACCAGGTGCGCGAACATTTCGACTATCACTCCAGCATCAGACAGCTCACCGGCCTGTTCGAGGCCGAATGGCAGAAGGCGTCATGACGGCAGCGCGTATTTTCTTCTATGTCCAGCATCTGCTTGGCATCGGCCACATAGCCCGCGCCAGCCGCATCGCCAATGCGCTTGTCGAAGACGGTTTTGACGTGACTGTCGTGACCGGCGGCCTGCCTGTGCCGGGCTTTCCGGGCGAGGGTATAAAGACCGTGGCCTTGCCGGCGGTCGTTGCCAGCAATGCCGGTTTTTCCGGCCTCGCCGATGCAAATGGCCGGCCAGCGGGCGAGGATTTCCTCAATGCCCGCCGCGCGCTGCTTCTCGATGCCTTCCATGCCGCCAGGCCCGATGTCGTCATCATCGAAGCCTTCCCCTTCGGCCGGCGACAGATGCGCTTCGAACTCTTGCCCTTGCTCGAGGCGATCGAAAAGGCCGAACCTCGGCCGAAACTCCTAAGCTCGGTGCGCGACATCCTGCAGGAAAACCGCAAGGCAGGCCGCGACGCGGAGACCGCCAAGCTGGTCAAGGATCATTTCGATGCCGTGCTCGTCCACGGCGATCCCGATTTCATCAGGCTCGAGGACACCTTCCCGCTGACATCCGAGATCGCCGACAGGCTGCGTTATACCGGCCTCGTCGCACCACCGCCGGCGCCGGAACCGACCGAGACATTCGACATCATCGCATCGGCGGGCGGCGGCGCGGTCGGTGCTGCACTGATCGGCGCGGCCAAAGAGGCAGCAGCGCTGCTACCCGCCGATCTTCGCTGGCTGCTGATATCAGGCCCGAACCTGCCGGAGGCCGATTTCGCCGCGCTGTCTGAGGATGCCGCCCCGAATGTGACGCTGGTGCGCTTCCGCAAGGATTTTCCCTCTCTGCTGCGCGGCGCGAAAGTGTCGATTTCGCAGGCAGGCTACAATACGGTCGGCGATCTCTTGCGCACCGAGTGCCGGGCGATCCTCATCCCCTTCGTCGCCGACGGCGAAACCGAGCAGACGGTGCGCGCCGAACGGCTGCAGGCGCTCGGCCTTGCCGACATCCTGCCGGAAAAGGGACTGACGTCGGGCCATGTTAGGGAGGCCGTCGAAAAGGCGCTCGCGGCACAGCTAAGGGGGCCGGTCTTGCTCGATCTCGCCGGAGCGGAGAAAACCGCCGCCATCATTCGCTCCATGATTGCCGAATCCCTCGCCTAATCCAAAATTCCTGTGATATAAGCAGAGTTCCGGCGAGAATCGGCATTTCTGCAGCCGGTCGCTTCGCCTTGTTTTCATTGCGATATCGGCGGTCCGGCTGCATGGTCCTGTTCTCAAAATTCCTCCCCGTCCCGGCGCCCGGATCGCGCCCCCGGAATTTCCCAGCAAGCTGACGGTTAGCCATGGAAAAAAGCCTCGCCCGCTACATCTGGAAGAACACGCGGCTGCAGCAGCTGTGGATTCTGGCTGTCGTCGCCGCCTCGATGGTGCCCTACTTCCTGTCCTTCGACCTGCCGAAGCAGATCGTCAACGGACCGATTCAGGGTGACGGCTTCGAAGGTCCGGGCGCAAGGCAGACCTTCATGCATATTGCCTATGACATCCCGCTGATCGGCCATGTCGAATTCTTCCAAGGGTTGCAGCTCAATCGTTTCCAGATGTTGATGGCCCTCAGCCTGGTGTTTCTGGCGCTGGTGGTGCTGAACGGCCTCTTCAAGTTCTACATCAACACCTATAAAGGCCGGCTCGGCGAGCGCATGCTGCGCCGTATCCGCTTCGAGCTGATCGACCGGGTGCTGCGTTTTCCGCCCATCCACTTCAAGCGGGTAAAATCGGCCGAAATCGCCACCATGATCAAGGACGAGGTGGAGCCGATGGGCGGCTTCACCGGCGATGCCTTCGTCTCCCCTGCCCTTCTTGGCGGCCAGGCGATCACGGCGCTCGCCTTCATCATCGTGCAGAATTTCTGGCTCGGAATGATCGCCGCCGGCATCGTCGGCGTACAGGCGGTCGTCATTCCCCGCATGCGCAAGCGCCTGCTGGACCTCGGCCGCCAGCGGCAGCTGACGGCGCGCGAGCTCTCCGGCCGCGTTGGCGAAATCGTCGACGGCATCGGCACGATCCACGGCAACGACACATCGAACCTCGAACGCGCCGACATCGCCTCGCGGCTCGGCCGGATCTTCTCGATCCGCTACGATCTTTACCAGTGGAAGTTCCTGGTGAAATTCATCAACAACTTCCTCGCCCAGGTCACGCCGTTCCTGTTTTACGCGATCGGCGGCTACCTGGCGCTGCAGGGCCGGCTCGACATCGGCCAGCTCGTCGCCGTCATATCAGCCTACAAGGACCTGCCCGGGCCGCTGAAGGAACTGATCGACTGGGACCAGATGCGCCAGGACGTGCAGGTGAAGTACCAGCAGGTCTACGAGCAGTTCAATGTCGAGCCGCTAATCGACAGCCGTATCCAGGAACTCGCGATTGCCCCGGTCGGGGCGCTGACGAGCGCGCTCGTCGTCACCAATCTGTCGCTCTCCGACGACAGCGGCGCCCGCCTCGTCGATCACGTCTCCGTCGAGATCAAGCCGAACGAGACGGTGGCGATCGTCGGGCCGAACGGCAGCGGCGCGGAAGCCTTCGCCGAAGCGCTCGGCCGCATGGTCTGGCCGGACTCCGGCCGCATCACCATCGACGGGCGCGATCTCCTGGACCTGCCGGAATCGATTACCGGCCGGCGGATCTCCTATGCCTCGGCCGACACCTTCTTCTTCCACGGCACGCTGGCCAGCAATCTGCTCTACGGCCTCAAACATGCGCCGATGACCGATCCCGTTTACGACGAGCGGGAAGCGCTGGAGTACAAATGGCATTCCGCCGAGGCAGAGAAGGCCGGCAATCCGACGCTCGACCTCAACAGCGACTGGGTGGACTACAAGGCCGCCGGCGCCAGCGGGCCCGAGGACCTGCTGAAAGCGATCCGCCCGGTGCTCGACGCCGTCCTCATCTCACAGGACATCCTCGATCTGGCGCTGCGCTCGACCGTCAATACCGATGTGCATGTGGCAGTCAGCAACCACGTCGTGGCGCTCCGCGCCTCGCTGCGCGACCGGCTGCGCGACGAGGGGCTCGACACGATCGTCGTGCCTTTCGATTTCGACGCCTACAACGCCCAGGCGACGGTTGGCGAGAATTTGCTCTTCGGCACGATGAAGCGGCCTTTGATGACCAATCGGAGGCTTGCCGCGCATCCCTATTTCCAGGAGCTCTTCCGTGAAACCGGCCTCAGCACGGATCTCTACGCCATGGGCCTCGAGATCGCCGAGAACGCGGTGGAACTCTTCCACGACCTGCCGCCGGACCATCCTTTCTTCCAGCAGCTGACCTTCATGACGGCGGACGACATTCCGACCTACCAGGCGCTGCTGCAGAAGCTGCAAAGCCGCCGCTTCGAGGACGCCACGCCTGAGGAACGTTCGGCCATCATCCGGCTGAGTTTTGCCTATATCGAGCCGCGCCATCGCTTCGGCTTGCTGACGAACGAGCTCATGGACAAGATCGTCAACGCCCGCAAGCAGTTCCACGAGCATATTCCGGCCGATCTCGCCGAGCTGATCGAGCGCTACGATGCCGAGCGTTTCACCCCGTCGGCAAGCCTGATGGACAATGTGCTCTTCGGTCGTATCGCCTATCAGCAAGCCGACGCCTCCGACCGCATCCGCGGCATCATGGGCGAACTCTTCGATGCGCTTGACCTTTATGACGACGTGCTGTCGATCGGTCTCGAATTCGACGTCGGCTCCGGTGGCAAGCGACTGACCATGGTGCAGCGGCAGAAGCTGAACCTGGCCCGCGCGCTGTTGAAGCGCTCGGACTATTTCATCTTCAACCGGCCGCTGTCGGCGCTCGACCAGCGGGTTCAGGATCAGATCACCCGCAACATCATCGAAGGCCTGCACGAAGAAGGCCATCGGCCGGCGATCATCTGGGTGCTTTCTAATGCCCGGCTGGCGGAGAAGTTCGACCGGATCCTGCTCTTCGATCGCGGCGGATTGGCGGAGGCTGGAAACTATCCGGAACTTTCCGAGAAAAACGGGATGTTCAAGGAACTGTTATCGTAATATTCTATAGGGGCGGCGATGGTGGGTGTTCCCGAGGGGGAACGCCTCGGAGTTTGAAGATGCCTGGTCCTGTGGACCCTGCGTCAGGGGATTGAAACGCTCATGCTGTTGAGAGACGAAGTCGAAATGCTGCGACGGGTGCCGATCTTTTCAAGGATCGCGCCAGCAAAGCTCAAGCTTTTGGCCTTTACCTCCGATCGCATGACCTACAAGGCCGGACAGGATCTCTTCCATCAGGGCGATGTCGGTGACGCCGCCTATGTCATCCTCTCGGGTACCGCCGATATCGTCGTCTCCTCGCCGGCGGGCGAGATCAAGGTCGCCGATGTCGAACCCAATTCGATCGTCGGCGAAATCGCCATTCTCTGCGATGTCTCGCGCACGGCAACGGTGCGCGCCACCTCGCCGCTCGAAGTGCTGCGCATCAGCAAGGAGCACTTCCTGAAGCTGCTCAGCGACTTCCCCGAGATGGCTGTGGAAATCATGCGGGTTCTGGCGGACCGCCTGAACCACACCACCGCGGAGCTGACCGCAGCCCGGGCGGCGAAACAGCCGCAGATGGCGCAGTAGGGTTTCAAAGCAAGATTTCGGCGGCCTTTTCTGTGCGCGTTGAACGAGGCGCGAAATTTCCACCTGTTCGATTTTCTGGCGAACACGATAGATCACGATAAAAGATCGTGAAATGACCAGTTGGCGCGTTCCACCAATTCGTCCTGACCGGCCGATCTCCGGCTGATCGATTCGCAAATCGGTCTGACGCTCGATCTCATCAAGCTGGCTTATCGCAGCCGTGCGAAAGCTTGTTCAGATCGCAAGAAAACAATTCAGTTAATCGCCGGCCAGAATGTCGGCGGTCCGAAAAACAAAAGCCTGCATGGTTTCCCATGCAGGCCTCTGGGTTCAAGTCCGTCTATTCGCGCTGCTCCAGCGCCCTGCTGAAGGCGAGTGCTGCAAGGGTGCAGATGGCGCCCGACAGCAGGTAGTAGCCGACGAAGGGCAGGCCGAAGCGGCTGGAAAGGCTGAGCGCCACCAGCGGTGCAAAACCTGCGCCGATCAGCCAGGCCAGGTCCGAGGTGAAGGCAGCGCCGGTATAGCGGTAGCCGCGGCCGAAGCGGGAAGAGATCGAGCCCGTCGCCTGGCCGAAGGAAAGGCCGAGCACGCCGAAGCCGATGATGACGAAAGCGTCATGACCGCTGTTTCCGGACGCGATCAGGATCGGCCCGACGAAGCTGAAGATAGCGATGATGACGGCGCAGATCGCAAGCTGGGCGCGCCGACCGATACGGTCGGCGATCAGGCCCGACGCGATGATGGTGACGATGCCGACCATGGCGCCGACCACCTGCACCACCATGAAGGCGCCGATCGGCTGGTTGCCGTAAAGGCTCATCCAGCCGAGCGGGAAGATGGTGACGAGGTGGAACATCGCAAAGCTCGCCAGCGGCACGAAGGCGCCGATCAGGATGTCGCGGCCATGGACACGCAGCACGTCGAGGATGGGAGCTGCTTCCAGTTCGTGCTGTTCCAGTAGCGTGCCGAATTCCTTGGTCATGACCAGGCGCAGACGCGCAAACAGCGCCACGACATTGATGGCGAAAGCGACGAAGAAGGGATAACGCCAGCCCCAGGAGAGGAAATCCTCATTGGAAAGATTGGCGACGAAATAACCGAAGAGCGTGCTGGCCAGCGCGAAACCAATCGGCGCGCCGAGCTGCGGGATCATCGCATACCAGCCGCGGTGCTTGGCCGGCGCATTGAGCGCGAGCAGCGAGGCAAGGCCATCCCAGGCGCCGCCGAGCGCGAAGCCCTGGCCGAGACGGAAGAGCGCCAGCAAGGCGATCGACCAGACGCCGATCTCGTTGTAACCCGGCAGGAAGGCGATCGAGGCCGTTGAGCCGCCGAGCAGGAAAAGCGCGATCGTCAGCTTGGTGCCACGGCCGTACAGCCGGTCGATCGTCATGAAGACCACGGAGCCCACCGGGCGCGCCAGGAAGGCCAGCGAGAAGATGGCGAAGGAATAGAGCGTTCCCGTCAGCCTGTCCGGAGCAAAGGGGAAAATCAGCTGTGGAAAGACCAGGACCGAGGCAAGGCCATAGACGAAGAAATCGAAGAATTCCGACATGCGGCCGATCACCACGCCGATGGCGATGCTGCCCGGCGAAACCGGCTTGTCGTCGTGAATGCGCCGCGCGTCGCGTTCCAGCGACGACGACGACGGTCCGTAATGCGATGTTGTAGCCATAAAACGCCTCCCTCGTTGAAGCGCTTTCGGCAAGGCGCCTCAGCCTGATCTTGATCAAACCTGCAGGCTTATCAAGTCCGTAAGACGTAAATAGTTCATCATGGCGGCTCAAAATGAGGCGTGGACGGAAAAAACAGCGTGATCCGGACCGCGATTTTGCGATGGGATGCTGGCCTGGCCGGTTCAGGCGGATATATTGTTTGGAACATGCGCTCGCCGAAGAATCCTTCTTGATTTCATCAGGATTTCAAAGCTGTAGTGCAACATGATTCTTGCCGCAGTGCGGCATGATTGCTGCACTGCGACCAAACACCTCATGTCGCTATCTGGTCCAGTGCGTTAGTCGCGGAACAAACGAAACAACAAGAGCTTAGAGACGTGCCAAAACTCGCGAAGTTTTCCCGCCTTCTATCCGTCTTGCCGCTGCTTTTCCTGGCAGGATGCAACATGGTGGTCATGGCGCCTTCCGGCGACATCGCCATGCAACAGCGCGATCTGATCGTCATCTCGACGGTGCTGATGCTTTTGATCATCGTACCGGTGATCTTCCTGACGCTGTTCTTCGCCTGGCGCTACCGACGTTCCAATACGGTCGCCACCTACGCGCCGGAATGGCACCATTCGACCCGCCTCGAAATCGTGATCTGGGCGGCACCGCTTGCGATCATCATCGCTCTCGGCGCCGTCACCTGGATTTCCACCCATAAGCTCGATCCCTACCGCCCGCTCGACCGCCTCGATGCAGAGCGCGCCATTCCGGCTGATACCAAGCCCTTGAACGTCGAGGTCGTGGCGCTCGACTGGAAGTGGCTGTTCTTCTATCCCGAACTCGGCATTGCCACCGTCAACGAACTCGCTGCCCCGGTCGACATGCCGATCAATTTCAAGATCACCGCCTCCTCGGTTATGAACTCTTTCTACATCCCTGCCCTTGCCGGCCAGATCTATGCCATGCCGGGCATGGAGACGAAGCTGCATGCCGTCATCAACAAGGAAGGCGAATATGAGGGCTTTTCCGCCAATTACAGCGGCGCTGGCTTCTCGCACATGCGCTTCAAGTTCCACGGCCTTACCCAAGAGGGGTTTGACGCCTGGGTGGCGCAGGTCAAGCAGCAAGGCACGATGCTCAACCGCGACGCCTATCTGAAGCTCGAGAAACCGAGCGAGAAGGAACCGGTGCGCTATTATGCCGGGGCCGACGCCGACCTTTACAACGCCATCCTCAATATGTGCGCCACACCAGGCAAGATGTGCATGAGCGAGATGATGCACATCGACATGATGGGCGGTGGTGGCAAGGAAAGTGCCGAGAACCGCGAGAAGCTGCAATATGACACCCGTCATGCCGACGAAGGCATCGTGGCGCCCGCCGCCACCGTGCCGGCGACGGGTGCTCCGGCCCGAAGCGAGCCCGCCGAGCGTACCGACGGCAACAGCATGCAGAACGACATGCCCGGAATGGACATGCAGCATGAGGGCCATTCCATGCCCGGCATGAGCAATGGCGCCGATCCGGCGCCGGCGCAGCTCAACAACAACAATTAACCTGGCGCTTTGCGTCGCAAGACATAATGAACGGGTTGTTCCATGTTTTCCAATCCTGACCTCCTGAAGTTCGTCTTCGGCCGGTTGACCCTCGATGCCATCCCCTATCACGAGCCGATCCTGGTCGTGACCTTCATCGGCGTCGTCATCGGCGCCATCGCGGTGCTCGGCATCATCACCTATTTCAAGTTCTGGGGTCCGCTCTGGCGGGACTGGATTTGCAGCGTCGATCACAAGAAGATCGGCATCATGTATGTAATCCTCGCCGTCATCATGCTGCTGCGCGGCTTCTCCGACGCGATCCTGATGCGCATCCAGCAGGCAATCGCCTTCAACGGTTCGGAGGGCTATCTGCCGCCGCATCACTACGACCAGGTCTTCACCGCCCACGGCGTCATCATGATCTTCTTCGTGGCGATGCCCTTCGTCACCGGTCTGATGAACTTCGTGGTGCCGCTGCAGATCGGCGCGCGCGACGTCTCCTTCCCGTTCCTCAACAACTTCTCTTTCTGGATGACCACCGCCGGCGCGATCATCATCATGCTATCGCTGTTCATCGGCGAATTCGCCCAGACCGGCTGGCTCGCCTACCCGCCGCTGTCGGGCGCTGCCTACAGTCCAGGCGTCGGCGTCGATTATTATATCTGGGGCTTGCAAGTGGCCGGCGTCGGAACGACGCTTTCGGGCATCAACCTGATCGCCACCATCGTCAAGATGCGTGCTCCGGGCATGACCTTCATGAAGATGCCGGTCTTCACCTGGACGGCCCTATGCACCAATGTGCTGATCGTCGCCTCCTTCCCGATCCTGACGGCAACGCTGGCGCTGCTGTCGCTCGACCGCTATGCGGGAACGAACTTCTTTACCAACGACCTCGGCGGCAATCCGATGATGTATATCAACCTCATCTGGATCTGGGGTCATCCGGAGGTCTACATCCTTGTGCTGCCGGCGTTCGGGATCTTCTCGGAAGTCGTCGCCACCTTCTCGGGCAAGCGCCTCTTCGGCTACGCCTCGATGGTCTATGCGACCTGCGTGATCATGATCCTGTCCTACATCGTCTGGCTGCACCATTTCTTCACGATGGGCTCGGGCGCTTCGGTCAACTCATTCTTCGGCATCACCACAATGATCATCTCGATTCCGACCGGGGCGAAGATGTTCAACTGGCTCTTCACCATGTATCGCGGCCGCATCCGCTACGAGGTGCCGATGCTGTGGACGGTCGGCTTCATGGTGACCTTCGTCATCGGCGGCATGACCGGCGTCATGCTTGCCGTGCCGCCGGCCGACTTCGTACTGCACAATTCGCTGTTCCTCATCGCCCACTTCCACAACGTCATCATCGGGGGCGTTCTCTTCGGCATGTTCGCCGGCGTGAACTACTGGTTCCCCAAGGCATTCGGCTTCAAGCTCGATCCCTTCTGGGGCAAGATGAGCTTCTGGTTCTGGCAGATCGGCTTCTGGTTCGCCTTCATGCCGCTCTATGTGCTGGGCCTGATGGGCGTCACCCGCCGCATGAGCCAGTTCGAGGACCCGTCGATACAGATCTGGTTCATCATCGCCGCTTTCGGCGTCGGCCTGATTGCGCTTGGCATTGCCGCCTTCCTGATCCAGATCGTCGTCAGCTTCATGAAACGCGAGGAATTGCGCGACGACAGCGGCGATCCCTGGGATGGCCGCACGCTGGAATGGTCGACCTCCTCGCCCCCGCCGGAATACAACTTCGCCTTGACGCCTGTCGTGCACGATCATGACGGCTGGTACGACATGAAGAACCGCGGTTATGCGCGTCCGCTGGAAGGCTTCCGGCCTATTCACATGCCGAAGAATACCGGCACCGGGGCGATCTTGTCGGGCATCAGTGTCGCACTCGCCTTCGGCCTGATCTGGTATATGTGGTGGCTGGTGGTCGTCTCCTTTGTCGCCATGCTCGTCGTCGCGATCGGCCACACTTTCAACTACAGACGCGACTTCTACATCCCCGCCGAAGAGGTAACCGAAACGGAAGGCAAGCGAACTGCGCTGCTTGCCGAGCAGGTGTAAGAGACCATGAGCGATCAGACCATCGACACGGCCGAAAAGCCTGAATTCTACCTGACCGAAGACCATCATCCGGAAAACAGCACCAATCTCGGCTTCTGGCTCTACCTGATGAGCGACTGCCTGATCTTCGCGGTGCTGTTTGCAACACACGGCGTGCTCGGCCGCAACTATGCCGCCGGCCCGTCGCCGGCCGATCTCTTCGATCTGCCGATCGTTGCCCTCAATACCTCGATGCTGCTCTTCTCCTCGATCACCTACGGCTTCGCCATGCTGCAGATGGAGCGGAACGCAAAAGCGGAAACGCTGTTCTGGCTTGCTGTTACCGGCCTGTTCGGTGCAGCTTTCATCGGGCTTGAGCTCTACGAGTTCATCCACCTGATCCATGAAGGCGCCGGGCCGACGCGCAGCGCCTTCCTCTCCTCCTTCTTCACTCTGGTCGGCACGCACGGACTGCATGTCACCTTCGGCATCATCTGGCTGATCACGCTGATGGTACAGGTGTCGATGCACGGTCTGATCGAGGCCAACCGCCGCCGCCTGATGTGCCTTTCAATGTTCTGGCACTTCCTCGACGTCGTCTGGATCGGCGTCTTTTCCTTCGTCTACCTGCTGGGAGTTCTCGGATGAGTTCGCAAGCACCTGCACATGAGGATGCCCACGAGGCTCATCACGGCCACAGCCACGGCCATCAGGCCGGCCACGGCACGTTCCGCAGCTATATGACGGGTTTCGCGCTTTCCGTTATCCTGACCGCCATTCCCTTCTGGCTGGTCATGTCAGGCGTGTTCGACAGTCCGGCGGTGACGGCGGTGCTGGTTATGGGCCTCGGCGCGATCCAGATCGTCGTCCATATGGTCTTCTTCCTGCACATGAATACCAGGAGCGAGGGCGGCTGGACGATCATGGCGCTGATCTTCACCCTCATCATCGTCGCGATCGCGCTCTCCGGATCCCTCTGGGTCATGCATCATCTCAACACCAACATGATGCCGATGAGCCCCGAAATGATGAAGAACATGCCGTGACAGTCACGAGAGGGCGGCGGCAGCGTCACCCGCAGGCTCACGCGGAGAAGTCGGAAAGACAGCGTTATCGGGTAAAACGAGCGATCTTCGCCGTCTGTCTGGTGCTGCTTGCTGCGGCACTCGCGGCACTCGGCACCTGGCAGGTTGAGCGCCTGGCCTGGAAACGCGATCTGATCGTGCGCGTCGACCAGCGTGTGCATGCGGCACCCGTGCCAGCCCCAGCACGTCCCGACTGGAACAAGATCAATGCCACTGATGACGAATATCGGCGGGTGATCGTGTCCGGGACGCTGGCGAACGACAAGGAAACGCTGGTCTATGCCTCGACCGCGCTCGGTCCGGGTTACTGGGTGATGGCGCCGCTGACGTTTGCCGACGGTTCATCGATCCTCGTCAATCGCGGATTCGTGCCGACCGACAGGCGCGACCCGGCCTCGCGCCGCGAGGGTGAAGTGTCAGGACCGGTCGAGATCACCGGTCTGATAAGGATGACGGAGCCGAAGGGATCGCTGCTGCAATCGAACGACGTCGCGGCCGACCGCTGGTATTCGCGCGACGTCGCAGCGATCGCGCAAAAGCGCGGCATTGGTACGATCGCGCCCTACTTCATCGACGCCGATGCCACTGCCAATCCCGGCGGCCTGCCCGTCGGCGGCCTGACCGTCATCGCTTTCCCCAACAACCATCTCGTCTACGCGATCACCTGGTACGGGCTGGCAGCGATGGTGCTGGCATTGCTGGTGTTCATTCTTCGCGGCGAGAGGGCCCCCGCATAATGCGGCAGTGATCGCCCTTATGAAGCAATCCGGCTGATCGCCTCGGCGAGTTGCGCTTGCGAGAAGGGTTTGCCGAGGCGGGGCAGGTCGACGATGCCTGCGCCTTCGGGAATCTCGGCGTAACCGGTTGCGAGGATGATCGGCATATCAGGCCATTCGTTGCGGATCGCCTGGGCAAGCTGCGCCCCCGTCATGCGCGGCATGGCATGATCGCAAATCACCAGGTCGACCTGCTGCTTGCGCAGGATGTCGAGTGCCTCGGAGCCCGCCATCGCCTCGAACACGGTATGGCCGAGATCCTCCAGCATCAGCGTTGTATTCATCAGGACCAGACCATCGTCATCGACGGCGACGATACGCATCTGGCGCGGCGCATTGTCCTCGCGTTGCGGCGGGTCTGCAGCGGCCTCGGTCCCCTGCTCGGCAACGGCGACCGGGAACCACAATTCGGCCGTGGTGCCTTCGCCGAGGCTGCTCTTCAGTATGAGGCGGCCGCCGGACTGGGACGCGAGGCCCTGCACCATGGAAAGGCCGAGACCGGTGCCCTTGCCGACACCCTTGGTGGTGAAGAACGGCGTGATGGCCTGCTCCACCGTCTTTGCATCCATGCCCTCGCCTTCATCGATCACCGCGATACGGACATAGCGGCCGGCCGACAGCGGGCCCTTACCTGACAGCAGCGACTCCTCGGAGGCGCGAAGCACGATCCGTCCGCCGGACGGCATGGCATCGCGCGCGTTGACGACGAGGTTCAGGATCGCCATCTCCAGCTGGTTCGGATCGGTAAGGATCGTTGGGAGCCTGACGGGGAAAGAGGTCTCGATCACGGTGAGAGGGCCGAGCGAACGGCTCAGCATATCCATCATGCCACGGACCAAGCCGGAGACGTCGATCGGCTCTATGTGCAATTCCTGCCTGCGGGAAAAAGCAAGCATGCGCTGCGTCAAGGCGGCGCCGCGCTGGGCACCCTGCATGGCATTGTCGACCAACGATGTCAGTGAGAGGTCCTGCGGCATGCGCTTCTTCAGGATTTCGAGACTGCCGAGCACAGCCATCAGCAGATTGTTGAAATCATGGGCGATACCGCCGGTCAATTGACCGATTGCCTCCATCTTCTGCGACTGGAAGAGCTCTTCGCGCGCCTGCTCCAGTGCTCGCTGGGTCTCCATCTTCTCGGTAATATCGCGAGTGATCTTGGCGAAACCGAGCACATCGCCGTCGTCGTCGCGGATGACGTCGATGACTACGCTGGCCCAAAAGCGGCTGCCGTCCTTGCGCACGCGCCAGCCTTCCCGCTCGAACCGGCCCTCGGCGCGGGCGAGGCTGAGCGCGGTTTCCGGCAAGCCGGCAGCGCGGTCCTCGGGCGTATAGAAGGTCGAGAAATGCCGGCCGATGATTTCTTGCGGTCGATAGCCCTTGATCCGCTYGGCACCGAAATTCCAACTGCTGACGTTGCCGTTGGGATCCAGCATGTAGATCGCATAGTCCGAGACGCCCTGGACCAGCCGGCGGAACTGTTCCTCGCTCTGGCGGATCGTCTGTTCAGCTGCTCTGCGTTCGCTCAGGTCGCGGGTGATCTTGGCATAGCCGATGAGCTCGCCGGAGGGATGGCGGATCGGATCGATGATCACATGCGCCCAGAAGCGGGTTCCATCCTTGCGCTGGCGCCAGCCTTCCCCCTCGAACCGGCCGTGCTCCGCCGCGGTGGCCAGCGCGCGCGCCGGAATTCCAGCGGCGCGGTCCTCTTCCAAATAGAAACGGGAAAAATGCTGGCCGAGAATTTCGGAAGGCTTGTAACCCTTAAAGCGCTGAGCGCCGGTATTCCAGCTGGTGATGATACCTTCGGGGCTCAGCATATAAATGGCGTAGTCGGTGATGGCATCGACCAGAAGGCGAAAGCGTCCCTCCTCATCTAGAGACGTATCATGTCGATTCAGCACTTCCATCGGCCCCTCTTAGTCACCAGCGCATTATAACGCAGCAGGGGTGGGATGGTTCCGATTCAGGCTCAAATTTTCAGACGGCCTTGACCTGCGGGTAGAACCTCTCGCCGACACGCTCGGCAGCGGCATAGGCCTGCGAGACGATCTCCGGCACGAGATCGATATCCGGCAGACTGCCGAGGCCGAGCGGACCGACGGCAAAGAGCCCGGCGACCGTCGAACCATCCTCGAGGAATGGCTCGCCGCGCGCATTGACCGCCAGCCCCAGCGAGAGCTCGTCCGGCTGGGCCAGGCCGGCGGAAAGCAGGCTCTGCATCAAGGGCGCTGAAAGATCCGGCGCCTGACAACGGCAATCGATGATGCGCTCGGCATGGATGACTTCCTCGGCGGCGGAACCGGCCGGCGTGAAGAACAGGCCACTCAGGCCCCGGCGGCCGGCGCGGCCGCGGCGCAGTACCGTGCGGCCTTCGGCGAGCTCGCGTTTCAGCCGCAGGTGCATGGCCTCCGGCAGGCGGTTGCGATGGCTGTCGTAGATTGCCCTGAGGTGGCGGTTGAACTGATGCTTGTCGCGAGCCGGCAGTGAACGCCAAAGCGAGCGGGCATGTTTCCTCAGGCCGTTCATCACCGATTGCCAGCTTCGCCCCGCTTCCTCCGCCTCGCGACAAGCTTGACGGATGAAGTGCACGATCTCCGGCAGGCTCTGCGGCAGCGCTTCGGCCGGGAAGACCGGGTCGGCGGAATTCGGCGTATGGCTCTGGGGCAGAAAGCCGCGCCGGGAAATGATCGTCACCTGGCCGGTGTAACCGGAATCGCGCAGCTGCAGCAGCTGGTCAACGACGCGGATGCCGCTGCCGAGCAGCACCGCATGCGGCCGCGCGACGAGGCGCTGGGCCCTGACCGGCGAAGCGTCCTGCTCACCGGCATCCGGCGCAGACAGGCCGTAACCGGTGGCGAGGATCACGGTATCAAACAGCGGATTGGCGGGATTGGCGCTTTCGAGCAGGAAGCGGTTGCCGTGGCTCCTGCGGATCGCCACGACCGGATCGTTGCAGACCTGGACGGTGATGTCCCTGCGCGCGGCGAGCGCTTCCGAAAAGCGTTGGTAGACATAATCGCTGAAGATTTCCTTCGGCACGAAGATCTGCCGGAATCCGGGGATGGCGGCCGGTACAGCGGCGCGGAAGGCGGCGTTGCTGCAGAGCCAGTCGTTGAAATCGTCATTGTCGCCGACCGAAACCGAGAGATCGCGCACACGGGTGTTGAGGATCGTCGAGGAGCGGGCTGACGCCAGCGCCTGCCCACCGCTGACGGACGAATTCGGATCGAAGAGCTGCAGGTGAAAGGGCGCGCGTACCGTCTTCATCAGCGCGATGGCCGTCATCATGCCGGAAAAGCCGCGCCCGACGATCGCAATGCGCGGTACGGCGGATATCTGCGCCGCCGCATTGGCTCTCGCGGAAAAAAGTCCCTGAACCGTCATCGCAACTCCTTTGCGGCTTTATCCGCACCGTGGGTCGATCGAGGTTTCAACGCATAAAACACCGGTTCACGCGTTGACGAGGTTCATGCGGCCATTCACAACATCTGCCGCGGCATCGGGGTCCGAACCAGCGGCCCCGCAAGGGAACTAGGGGAGCAATCACGCCCGCCCATAGTCTATCAAACTAGTAGTGTATGAAAGCGCTAAATGGCGCAGGTGGCAAGAGCTTTGTTGCCATATCTCTTCAAGCCGTTGAAACAAAACAGGCTTTTGAGATTTCCCGCAGAAATCCCAGACGAAATTTGCACCCAAGACTACGGGATTGATGTTGGAAACATCAGTTCGGCGGTGCTGCCTCGACCTCAGCTACCCTCGCCCGGATATTGCTTCGCCTTCAGCAGGCCAGCCAGATGCGCGGTGTTACGCGCCAGCATGTCGACGGCTTTCGTCACCACCTTCGGCACCTTGTCGAGATCGACGAAATTGGTGGAACCCATTGCCTCGCCGACCCAATAGGCGACCGCATTCGCCGGAATGGTGAAGCCGACGTCGTTCAGCGCCTGGAAGAGCTCGGCCGACACATGATGGGCCCCGTCCTCGTTGCCGACGACAGCAACGGCCGCGACCCTGCCATAGGAAACCATGCGGCCCTGATCGTCGGTCTCCTCGAGAAAGGCGTCCATGCGCTCGAGCGCCCGCTTGCAGACACTGGATGGCTGGCCGAGCCAGATCGGCGTTGCCATCACCAGGATATCGGCGCCCAGCACCTTGGCGCGGATATCCGGCCAGTCATCGCCGGCGCCTTCGTCGGAGGTGACGCCCGGCTTGACGTTGAAATCGGCAAGGCGAAGCACGCCGGTCTCAACGCCATGTGCCGACATCGCCTTGTCGATAAGGTCGATCATCCGGTCGGTCGAGGAGGCGTCCTTGGATTCGCTGGTCTTCAGAGTGGCGTTGAGGGCGAGAGCTTTCAGCGGCATGGATCTCTCCGTAGCGGTTGGCTGTGAGCATTCGCCTGCTGCAACCCGTTCGCCCACAGATTGTTCCCGCCCGGATGCGAGGAGACCTCACGTAAAAATAACCAACTGGTGAATTCTTTACTTGAACCCCCAAATGGAATCGGCAAAAGTGAAGGTGCTATCAATCCCTTCATGGATTTGCCGTCTTTTCGGGCCAGCGTCCGACCACACATCTATTGGAAAAAATACCGTGAGCAGCGATGCGTTAACACGCGCGACGAAGCCTTCGGCTTCGATGGCGCTTGCAACTGCGGCAGGCTGGGGCCGAGGCCTCTACACATTGGTGCGCATCACCATGATGGCCTTCCGCCACCCCTGGCAATCGGGCTTCGCGATCGGCGCCACGCTTGTCGCCTCCACCTTCCAGTTGATGATCCCGCGCCTTCTCGGCCAGGCCGTCGACCACACGCAGATGGCGATGAGCGGCGGTGCGGCGGGTCAGGCGGCACAGGACGCGCTTTTGACCACGGCATTGCTGCTGCTTGGCGCCAGCGTGCTGCGCGGCCTCTTCACTATGGTCCAGAACTATTACAGCGAAGCCGTCGGCCATCACATCGGCTATGAGTTGCGGCTGGCCTGCTACGAGAAGATCCAGCGGCTCTCCTTCAGCTTTCATGACACCGTTCATTCCGGCGACCTGATCACCGTCGGACTCCTCGATCTCGAAGGCGTGCGCATGTATTTTTCCACCGCGCTCGTCCGGATGATCCTGCTGTCGATCCTGATCGGTATCGGCGCCTATATGCTGCTGTCGACCGATATCGTGCTCGGCCTCCTGGCGCTGAGTTTCGTTCCCTTCGTCGGCTGGCGCTCCTCGGTGACGCAACTGCGGCTACGCGCCACCTGGCTCGACCTGCAGGAGCGGCTTTCGGTGCTGACCCGCATCATGGAGGAAAATCTCGGCGGTATCCGCGTCGTGCGCGCCTTTGCCGCCCACCAACACGAGATTTCGAAATTTGAGGCAGCGTCGAAAAGCGCGCTGGCGCTCGCGCATCAGCGCGTCGGCATCCGCGTCACCAATACCAGCGCCATGACCTTCTCCTTCTTCGCTGCGATGGGCCTGGTGCTCTGGGTCGGCGGCGGCAAGGTGATGTCGGGCGAGATCACCGTCGGTACGTTGGCCTCGTTTCTGACCTTCATGACCATCCTGCAGATGCCGGTGCGCCAGCTCGGTCTGATGGTCAACGCCTTTGCCCGCGCCTCCACATGCGGCTCACGCCTCTTTGCCCTTCTCGACCTCGACATCGCGATCAAGGATGCGCCGGATGCGAAGGAGCTGAACCTCACCGACGGCGTGCTGCGCTTCGAAAACGTCAGCTTCGCCTATCCGGGTTCCGAAAAGCGCACCGTGCTCCAGGATGTCTCCTTCGAAGCCCGGCGCGGCCAGACGATCGGCATCGTCGGGCCTCCGGGCAGCGGCAAGTCGACGATCGCGCATCTGATCCCACGCTTCTACGATGTCAGCGGCGGTAAGATCACGATCGACGGCCAGGACATCCGCAAGGCGACGCTGCAATCGCTGCGCCGGGCCGTGGCCATCGTCCAGCAGGATTCCTTCCTGTTCACCACGACGATCGAAAACAACATCGCCTATGGCGACCCGTGGGCGAAGGAAGGCCGCATCGAGCGCGCCAGCGAAAGCGCCCAGTTGCACAATTACGTGCTCGGCCTTCCCACCGGTTATGGCACTGTCGTCGGCGAGCGCGGCGTTTCGCTTTCCGGCGGCCAGCGGCAGCGTCTTTCGATCGCCCGCGCGCTGATGTTGAAACCGGCAGTGATGGTATTCGACGATTCGACGGCAGCGATCGATGCGGCCACCGAGCAGCGCATCCGCAGCGCCATGCGCCGCTATGCCGCTGACCGCGTAACGATCATCGTTGCCCACCGCCTGAGCTCGCTGATGCATGCCGACCAGATCCTGTTCGTCGAAGACGGCCGGATCGTCGAGCGCGGCACGCATGCGGCGCTGCTTTCGCTCGGCGGGCGCTACAAGGCGCTCTACGACCTTCAGGTGCGGCCCGGCGACGAGGCGCTGAGCGCCTAGCAAACGGGTATGTTCCCCTCTGCTCCCAAGTGGAGAGGAACGAGTATTGACTATGCAGGCCACCGGAAGTGATGGCCGCGGGAGGAATGACATGGCCGAGGAACTGGAAACCGAGCGCCCCGACGTTCGCGAGGATGGACGCCGCCCGCCACGGGCGGTGGTCGGTTCGCATCGCGTCGAGGAGGAGATGTTCGGCAAGGCCTTCGACGGCAACATCGTCAAGCGCATCTGGATTTTCGTCCACCCCTATCGCCGTCAGGTCCTCTGGTCCGTCGTCGCCGTTCTGACCTTCACGATGATGCAGCTCACCATCCCGCTGATCATCCGCTATGCCATCGACCACGGCATGTCGCCGGGCGGCAACCATTCGGCACTGGCCTGGTCGATCGCCGCGTTCACTGTTGCCATCCTCATCAACTATGCGGCAAGCTACGCGCAGGAAACGCTGGTCGGCGGCGTGGCGGAAGATGTGCTCTTCGATATCCGCAAGGCGATGTTTTCGCATCTCCAGCGCGTTTCGCTCTCCTTCATGGATAAGACGGAGGTCGGCCGGCTGATGTCGCGCCTGCAAGGCGACGTCAACTCGATGCAGGAATTTCTCGAAACCTCGGTACTGTCAGTCGGCGACATCGTGCTGCTCTTCGGCATCATTTTCGTGATGCTCTATCTCGATTTCAAGCTGGGGCTGCTGACGCTCTCGGTGCTGCCGGTGCTCTTCATCGTCCGGCTGTTCTGGCTGCCGCTCGCCCGCAAATCCTTCATGGCGGCGCACGAGACCAATTCGATTGCCGCCGGCGCGCTCGCCGAAGCGATCCACGGCGTGCGTGCCGTCCAGAGCATGGACAGGCAGGGCGTCAACTTCACGCTCTACGACGACAAGGCGCGTGCCAACCTCAAGACGCATTTGACGGCGGCGCGCTATGCGCAGGTTATGGTGCCGATCGTCGACAGTCTGACCGGCGTGGCGATGGCGCTCGTCATCGTCGTCGGCGGCGCCCGCGTTCTCAACCAGGCGCTCGATGTCGGCGTGCTCGTCGCCTTCCTGTTCTACATTCAGCGCTTCTTCGACCCAATCCGTTCGCTGACACTGCAATATTCGGTGATGCAGCGTGCCATGGCTTCCGGCCAGCGGCTGACCGAAGTGCTCGACGTGCCTGTCGACATCAAGGATGCGCCTGGTGCCACGGCGCTATCGCGCGACATGGACGGCTCGGTGGAATTCAAGGACGTCGTCTTTGGCTACAATCCGAAGCATCCGGTGCTGAAGCATGTCAGCTTCAAGGTCAATCCCGGCGAGACGGTGGCGCTGGTCGGGCCGACGGGGTCCGGCAAATCGAGCTGCATGTCGCTGATCCATCGCTTTTACGATGTACAGCAAGGCCAGGTGCTGGTTGGCGGCCACGATGTGCGCGCACTGACGCAGGATTCGCTCGGTGCACAGATCGCCATGGTGCTGCAGGAACCCTTCCTCTTTACCGGGACCGTTTTCGAGAACATCCGCTACCACAAGCTGGAGGCGACGCGCGAACAGGTGATCGAGGCGGCCAAAGCCGTCGGCGCGCACGACTTCATCATGCGTCTGCCGGAGGGTTACGATAGCGTTCTCGGCGAGCGCGGCGGCAATCTTTCGCTCGGCCAGCGCCAGCTTTTGAGCTTTGCTCGTGCGCTGGTGGCGGACGCGAAGATCCTCGTGCTCGACGAAGCGACCGCCAATATCGACAGCTATACCGAGATGCTGATCCAGAAGGCACTGGTAAAGCTGCTCGAAAACCGCACCGGCCTCGTCATCGCCCACCGGCTTGCGACGATCCGCGAGGCAGACCGCATCATCGTGCTGCAGAACGGCGAAATCATCGAAAGCGGCGACCACCGTCAGCTGATGAAGAACGGCAAGCTCTACTCCAAGCTCTATAACCTCAATTACGCCTCCTTCGACGATATTCCCGAAGAGGTGCTGGAAGACACGACGGCGACGCAATCTGCGACCTAGCGCATCGGCCCGAAAATCGGAATCGATTTTCGAAAAGCACGATGAGTAGATTCAAAGTGTTAGAACATCTTTTGTGCGTCCGTGAGGACGCACGGCGCTCTAATCCCCGATGACATGCATTAACGCCTGTCGCAAAGTTTGAACGAACAAACGACTTGCTGCCGCATTTGCCTCTTATCCGGGGCAAGTGCCACTGAGGAGAATATTATGAAGAGAGTTATTAGCAGCCTGTTGATCGCCACGGCCCTTGTTGGATCGGCCATTCAGCCTGCTGCCGCGCGTGACCACCGTCATCACGATAACACCGGCCGCATCATCGCCGGCGGCGTTGCCGCAGGGGTTGTCGGCGGGCTCATTGGCGGCGCGATCGCCAATGGCGGCGGCCCTCGCTATGTCGATGAAGGCCCTCGTTACGTAGAGAGCCCCCGCTATGTCGAGCCCCAACCGAGATGCTGGTATGAGGACCGCGATGTCCGCAACCGCTATGACGGCGGCTATCACGCCGAAACTGTACGCGTCTGCGAATAACGGGTTCATAAACTCGCCACACGAGCGGCGTGACCGATCATTCGTCGCCGCTCATATTCGTTCCCCCTCAGCCGAGGTTGCGTCCAGCGGCCTCGGCAATCACTATTGCCCGCGGTTATCCCCTTATCAAAAAATCTCGTTGCCATGCGATCGCTTGTCATCCGGCTGTCAGAGACGATCAATAGCTGAAAGCCAATGAATGATGGTTCAGTGAACGGCGCCAAGGCGCCGAAGAAAGAACGCATGCGCTTCGTCAGCGCCGAGCAGGTCGCGCAATTGGCGGGCGTTTCGCGCTCCGCGGTCTCGCGCACATTCACGCCGGGTGCCAGCGTCGCTCCGACGACGCGCGAAAAAGTGCTGCGAGCGGCGCAGGAGCTCGGCTACCACGTCAACGACCTGGCGCGCGGCGTGCTTGCCAACCAGAGCCGCCTTGTCGGCATCGTCGCAACACGGCCGGAAGTGGGTTTTCGTGCGCATCTGGCGGCAGCACTGGCCAAAGCCCTGATCAAACGCGGCAGCATCCCGATCCTGATCAACACCGGCCAGACGGAAGAAGAGCTGCTCGCCGCCCAGAAGATGCTGATCGGCCACCGCGCCGAGGCGATCATCATCCTGTCCGGCTCGCCGCCGGCGAGTTTCTTCGAACTTGCACAGCGAAACGGCCAGCCGCTCGTCGTGATCGGCCGTTCGGAACCCGACGCCGACCATGTGCGTGCCGGCAACTCCGAAGCCTCCCGCAAGGCGGCGACGGCCTTTTACGAAAGCGGCAGACGGCGGCTGGCAGTCATCGGCTCCCACACGGGAACGCCTGCTATCATCGAGCGCGAAAGCGCCTTCCTGTCGACGGCCGAGTCGCTTGGTGTATCCGTCGTCGTCGGACGCGGCGGCGACTGCGACTATGACGGCGGTGTTGCGGCCGCACGCGCACTCTTCTCGGAGACAATAACGCCCGACGCCGTTTTCTGCGCCAACGACCAGATCGCCTTCGGACTGATGGATGTCGTGCGCCTGGAAGCGCGGCTGCGTATCCCCGCGGACGTCGCCGTCATCGGCTTCGACGACGTGCCGGAATCCGCCTGGCTGAACTACAGGCTCACCACCTTCCGCCAGGATCCGCTGACCATGGCGCAGCGCGCCGTCGAGCTGATGGAGCGGCGGCTTGAAAATCCCGATGCGCCTCCTGGTTACGAACGCGTCATTCCGGAACTCGTCATCCGCCAGAGCTTCAGACCCTGACACTTGCCCCACGGCTTTTCGCAGGCGCCATCCTGTGGCAAGAAGGGGCATGACGCTTTATTTGCCGCATGTCGTTGTCCCAAAACCGCTGCACAGTTTTGGGCGACATGCATTGGGGGAGGAAGATCGCCTGAGATGAAAGGAATCCGCCAGCTCGCCGAGCATCTCGATATTTCGATCGGAACGGTGTCCCGTGCGCTGAACGGCAAGCCCGACGTCAACGATGAAACGCGCCGGCGCGTGCTCGCCGCCGCCGAAGAGCTCGGTTACGTCGCCAACCAGTCGGGCCGCAGCCTCCGCCAGGGCATGACAAATGTGATCGGGCTGATGCTCGAAGTGAGCCGCGAGACGGTCGAAAACAGCGACGACTTCTTCCTTGGCGTCACCGACGGGCTGCAGAGCGTCTTTTCCCGTCACAAGCTCGATCTTGTCATGCTGCCCTGCCCCGATGACGAGGACCCGCACGAATATCTGAAGCGCATGGTGGCGCGCCGGCTTGTTGACGCGCTGATCATCTCGGCGACGCGACGCACCGACCGGCGCATCGAGCTGCTGGAAAAGGCCCGCATCCCCTTCGTGACGCTCGGGCGCAGCGCGTCGGGCGGCAGCTACACCTGGATGGACCTCGATTTCGAGGGCGTGGCGTCGCGCGGCGTCGACCGGCTGGTCGCCAAAGGCCATCGGCGGATCGCTGTGGCTGTACCCTCCTCCGACATCAATCTCGGCTACCTCTTCCTCGACGCTTACCGCCAGACGCTGCAACGGCATGATATCCCCTTCGACCCGGCCCTCGTCATCCGGGTCAAGTCGAGCGAACAGGGCGGCTATCAGGCCGGCCACGAATTGCTGATGATCGAGCAGCGCCCGACGGCGATCATCCTGATCCATGAACTGATGGCGATCGGGCTTTACCGACGGCTTTCCGAGGCCGGCGTCGTGCCCGGCCGCGACCTCGCCGTCGTCGGTTTCCGCGAGGAGCCGCGCACGCATTTCCTGCAGCCGACGCTGACGTCCTTTCGCATGTCGCTGCGCGATCTCGGCGCGCAGCTCGGCGAAACCCTGCTCGCCACCATGCCGGCCTATGCCGATCACTATCCGCAGGGTGCCCGCAACAGGATTTGGCCGCTGGAACTCATTCCGGGCGAAAGCGACGCTTTCACTCTGACAACCTGATGCCCTTTGCGTCGATTTGTTTAGCGGCTTGCATCAGACCCGGCTTGGAGCAGCCTGCTCCCTGCTCGACAGCTGATGCGTAACGAAAAAGACCAGAAGGGCTCCGGCCGCCAGGCAGGCGGACAGGAAGAACATCGGCGCGATCGTGCTGCCGCTCGCTTCCTTGATCCAGGGCACAACGTTTTGGGCGACGAAACCGCCGAGATTTCCGACCGAATTGATGGCCGCAAGGCCGGCTGCGGCACCCGCACCCTTGAGGAAACGTGAGGGCAGGCTCCAGAACACCGGCTGTGGAGCGAAGATCCCGGCAGCAGCGACGCAGAGGAAGGCGAATTGCAAACTGTGGTTCGGAATGAGCGCCGAGAGCAGCAGGCAGGCAGCGCCGATGAAGGCAGGAACGACGATATAGGGCGTCTTCGATTGCGCCTTGTCGGCCATGGCGGGAACGACATAGAGCGCGATCGCGACCAGCACCCAGGGAATGATGTTGAGAAAACCGTTCACCGTGTTGCTGACGCCGAAGGCCTTGACGATGGTCGGCAGCCAGTAGCTCAGCCCATAGGCCGAAAGCGGAAAGGCGATATAGCAGAGCGCCATTAGCAGCACGCGTGGGTCGATGAGCGCCTTGAAGCCGTTTCCGGCATTCTCGCCCATGCCGGAATTTTCCGAGGCGAGCCTTCGTTCCAGCCACTTCTTCTCCTCGCCGCTCAGGAAGCTTGCGTTTTCAGGCCGGCCGGGAAGATAGAAGAAGGTGACGATGCCGGCGATGACTGCGGGAACACCCGTCGCCAGGAATACCCACTCCCAGCCGGCAAAGCCGTAGAGACCGTCGAGATCGAGCAGCACGCCGCCGAGCGGCGCACCGACGGCATTGGCGATCGCACTGAAAATCATGAACAGCCCGACCATCCTGCCGCGATAGACCGAAGGGAACCACAGCGTCAGCAGATAGAGGACGCCGGGAAAGAAGCCGGCTTCGCAGACGCCGAGCAGGAAACGCAGGATATAGAACATCGTCGCGTTCTGCGTGAAGGCGAGCGCGATGGTGACGATGCCCCACGAGACCAGGATGCGCGCGAACCAGACACGGGCGCCGAGCCTGTCGAGGAAGAGGTTGCTCGGCACCTCGAAAAGAAAATAGCCGATGAAGAAGAGCGAAGCGCCGAGGCCATAGGCATATTCGCTCATTCCGAGGGCATCGACCATCTGCAGCTTGGCGAAACTGACGTTCTGCCGGTCGATATAGGCGATGAGATAAAGGATGCCGAGAAAGGGCATCAGCTTCCAGGTGATTTTAGAGATCAGCCGCTTCTCGTCGACCATAAGTATCCTCCGATATGACCATGCTTCGTCACGGCGTAGATAGAGCGGCCAGCCGATAATCAATTGCGCGTTGCATTTTCTGGGATGGGCCGCGACGGGATCATATGGCCGCACCCGCACACCGGGTGCGGCCTGTCTTTAAATCATTCAGCAGCGGCAACAGCCGCGCGGCGGCCGATCGTTGCCTGGGTCAGCGCGAAAGCTGAGAAGGCGCAGAGCGCAATGCCGGCGGCCATCGGAACGGCAGTACCGTCGAAGAAGACGCTTGATATGACCATGGCGACGGCGGCGATCACGAAGTGCAGCGTGCCCATCAGTGACGAGGCCGTGCCGGCGATCTCGCCGTGATCCTCAAGAGCGAGCACCGCGCTCGTCGGGATGACGAGGCCGAGGAAGCCGTAGCCGATGAACAGGAAGGTCGCCAGGACAGGCAGCTGATTGAAGCCAGAGGCCATCACCACCGCCATCACCACCATCGCAAGCGCATAAGCGCTGACCGCAATCCGCATGACGCGCACCAGGCCGAAACGCTCGCCGAGCCAGCCTGTGGCCTGCGATACCGCAAAGAAGGACACGGCGTTGATCGAGAAGGCGAAGCTGTATTGCGTCGGCGTCAGCCCGTAATGCTGGATCAACACGAAGGGCGAGTTGGCGAGATAGACGAGGAAGCTCGAAATGCCGAGGCCGCCGATAAAGGTCAGCGTCAGGAAATTGCGGTCGGTGAGCAGCAGGCGATAGGCCGCCATGGCGCTTCTCAGACCGCTGCCGCTGCGTTCGTTCGCCGAACGGGTTTCCTCCAGCTGGGTCGCAAGCAGGACGAGGCCGATGAAGGCGGCAATCGTCACGGCCCAGAATACACCGCGCCAGCCGTAGAACTCGATGACGGCGCTGCCCGTCAGCGGCGCCAGGATCGGCGAGATCGAGAAGACCAGCATCAGCAGCGACATCAGGCGCGCGGCCTGCACGCCGGTGTGCATGTCGCGGACGATGGCGCGCGGAATGACCATGCCGGCGGCGCCGCCAATACCCTGAACGAAACGGAAGGCGATCAGCGTTTCGATATCGGTGGCCAACGCGCAGCCGATCGAGGCGACGGCGAAGAGGCCGATGCCGAGATAGAGCGGCAGCTTGCGGCCCCACATATCCGACAGCGGCCCATAGACAAGCTGGGCGAGCGCAAAGGAGATGAAGAAGGCAAGAAGGGTTAGCTGTGTGACGTTATTATCGGCATGCAGGTCCTGGCCGATGGACGGCAGTGCAGGCAGATACATGTCGATGGCAAAGGGCCCGATGGCCGACAGAAGGCCGAGAATGAGGGCAATGCGAAAGAAGGGAGCCGTCATAATGGTGATCTTTCATAAAAGCGCGGCGGAGGTACCGGATCGTCGCTCCGCTACATTGCTCTTAGAGCGCCGTGCGTCCTCTCGGATGCACAAGGACACTCCAACTCTTTGAATTTACGCATCGTGCTTTCCGGAAATCGGAACCGATTTTCGGGCCGATGCGCTAGGGTTCAATGATGATCGTTCGCGCGAAGACGAAGTTGGGAGCTTATATCTTCAGCGCAACCAGGACTGTCAACAAATTTGGACACAGATGTCAAATTAGACGCCATTGTCTAAAACGTCAAGACGTCTTATCTTCGCTATCATGAAAGATCGCATGACACCGGCAGCCCGAATGACAGGGCATACGCAGCGCGGACAATGCGCCAAACGCATGTCGATCCTCGATGCCGCGGCCGACGTATTCTGCCGCCAGGGTTTTGCCGGTACCAGCATCGACGAGATCGCCGCCGTCGCCTGCGTATCCCGCCAGACGATCTACAATCACTATCGCGAGAAAGAAACGCTGTTCGTCGCCGTCGTCGAAGACGTCATGAACCGCGCCAACGCCATGCTGTTCTCCGTGCTTTCGACCTTTCCCGATCGCGCCGACCATCTGGAGGATGACCTGACGGCCTTCGCCGTGCGCCTCAATAAGAATTGCATCTGCAACCACGACGGAAAATTTCTGCGCAAGCTGGTGCAGACGGAAGGCGAGCGATATCCGCACCTCTTCGAAAGCTGGCGCCAGCAGGGGCCAGGCAAGCTGATCACCGCACTGTCAGCACTTTTAGCTCGGCTTGCCCATAAGGGGGCGCTCGCCATTGACGACTACGACGTCGCCGCCCGGCAGTTCGTAGCACTCGGCAATGCCGACCTGCAGATGATGATCCTTCTCGGGGGCACGCCCACCGATGAAGAACTCGAAAAGGCGGCGCGCAACGCGGTTCGCACCTTTCTCAAGGCCTATGGCAGGCCGGAGGTAGATACGACCGGGCATCTGCCGCAGCTCGCAGCCATACCAGGCTGACTAGGCCTTTCCGATAAAGCCAGCCGATCAGGCAAAGACCGTCATCTGTGAGGGTACGACCGCGAACATGCCGACGCGCCGCGCGGCAAGATATTTCACCAGCTGCTCGACAACCGAAGGCATGACCGGCTTCTGGACCACGCCAACCGCGCCCTTGACGCCATCGGCGACCACTTCGGGATTGCCCGTCATGAAGACAACGGCAATGCCATGCTCCTGCGCCAGCCGTCGGCCGATCTCGGGCCCGGTCGGGCCGTCGGCGAGATTGACGTCGACGAAGGCGATATCGGCGAGCGGCGCCAGCCGCAACGCCTGTTCACAATCATTCGCAAGGCCGGCGACCTGCATGCCCATGGCTTCCACCGTCGCCTCGAGATCCAGGGCGATCAGGAATTCATCTTCAACGATCAATACTCTCTGTTTCATGAGGTCATCTCGTTGCCAGCGCCGCACGACATTGGTGGCCATGATACGTCCCCTTGGTTACGCCGATACTTCTAAGGAGGGATCCGCTCCGACAGCCTATCCCACGCGAAACTCATGGTGGTAACGGGCAATTCCACAATATGTTCCGCGGTGGAACGTGATTCTTTGGATTTAAGATATTGTTAACGTTGATAAATTCTTAAACCGGCTGAGGAGAAACCGGATCATCCTCAATCTCACGCGAGCCGGCTCGATGGGAGAATTACAAGACGATATAATTATTTCTCCCTTTTGGGGCCAGAATCTGAAGCGCATTGCCAGTAGATACTAATTCTTTGGTAGTATTTTCGAACTCATATTGGGAATACTTCACTGGAAGATAGAGAAATATCGTTTGCATGCCGGCTCTAGCGCGATCGTCATTTACTGAAGTCTTTGTAAGTGCGCGGCAAAATCGGAGCTCTTCCAAAAACCCTACCTGCTAGAGTCGGGCCAAGCCCGCCGGGCGTATTCCAACCTCCCGTCTCCTGCGGGACGAATGTGCGCGCTAGTGGTGTTCTAATGCATGTAATTGTATGGTCTTTCGGCGCGTGTCGGTCCGCCTCCCTCAGCGCCGGTTCGAAGGACGCCGACGAAGAATTTGGATCGACAACCGAACGGACGACGGTGATCCATCCGCCCGACGAGTCACCCACACCAAGTCTCTTCTCGTCGTCGTCGATGAAACGATCCCCGTATTGTTCTGCGTTCAATGACCCGACAGAACGAGCGTCTGAACCGGCAGGAGCAGCGCTTGAATTCGCAGAATCATCGCATGTACAAGTCCAACGGCGTCGACCATATGAAGGGCAAACCACCTGACCTTGCCAATGTTTGGATCGGCGAGCGCGTCGTGATTGTTGGTATATGCGTTGGCGATGCAACTGCTTCCAGGCGGCACGCCATTGAGCCCTCCCGGATAAAGTGGCTGCAGAAAGACGGTCAGGGTGCCAGGTTGCGCCGTCTGCTGAACGTCGATGAGTTGATCCGTCGCGCGCAATTGTCCGGCCGCGATAACCTCCTGCACGTCGGTCACGACCATCGGAATGATTGTAAACGGCTTTCCGATGCAGGTTGCTTCGGCGATCATCCCCTTTTTCATGACCTGCGCTTCGATCTGGCCGAAGCCGGCGATCAGTGTGCTTTGTCCAGCGCCTTCTGGCACAAGGATCCCGGCAGGACGCAACATTGCATTGACGACGTCCCCGCGACGCAGCGTAAACTGTTGCACAGTACCCGCGACGCCGGCCCTTACGATGGTCTTGTCGAGTTCGACCTGCGCCTGCGCCAGGGCCGCTTCGGCGCTTGCTCTTTGAGCTGGCAACTGCACGGCGATCTGTGTCTCCAGGGTCAGCTTTTTCGCCACCGTTGCATCCAGCGCTCCCTTGCGGCCGTCGATCGTCGTCGCTAGGCGTTCGACCTCGCGCCTGGCGACAGCGTTGTTCGTCAGGAGCTGCGCCTTCATCTCGTATTCGTCGACTGCCGTCTGGTAGGCACCCTGCGCCTCTTTGATCTGGCCATCGACCCCTATAAGCTCGGTCTGGGTCACCTTTATTCCGGCCTCGACTTCTGCGACGCGCCGACGGGCCGTCTCCAGCGCCGCCTGCTGTTCGGAATTATCGAGCCTGAACAGTGGCGATCCGGCCTCGACCTTCTGGTTCAGCCCGATGAAAACTTCCTCTACACGTCCGGTTGCCTCCGGCATGATCGTGACGGTTCGAAATATCGCGGTGGCAGTCTGGGCTGATGGATGGAAGTAGAAAATCATCGTAATCAGCGAAACGGTCAGAAGAAGGCAGGCGGTGATCCCCCATCGGAGTTCGTACCACACCGTATAAAGCGTGATGTCGCGGCCGATCCGCTTTCCCTGACCGTAGCGCCGGAACAGATAATCGGGGAGGATCGTCAGCATTGAGCAGAGAAGCAACTCAAACATTCAGATATCCTCTCCATGTACGCTGGTCTTGGGCGGTGACGGTATTGGCTCTGCTTCCGCAGTATCTTCCGCTATCAGAGCAGGATCGCCTGTCGTTTCAGCCTGGCGGCCGGAGAGTTTGCCGAGAGACTGGGCGATTGAGTAGAGCGGCGTGGAGAAGTCGGGAATCTGAATAAAGGCCAGAAGCAGCCCGGCAATCCAGAAAAGATGGTTGTGGGTGAACAGTGAGATGAGCGCCAGGACGGCCACGATCTCCATCTGCACCTTGTTCGTACGGTGGGCTCTGCGTTCGGGAAGGGCGTGCAATTGGAAGTACAGATTTCCAACCGCGAGCACGGCCACCAGCAGAAAGACAACGACGACAACGAAAAGGTAGTCCGTATGTCCGGGCGAAGTGATGAAAATCGGCAGGTGCTCGATTGCCGCTGGATGAACTGATTGCTCCATTGCTACCACCTAGAGAAAAAGAGTGAAATGCGCCGTCGTCGAGAGCGTCTTAGATTTCTTTTGCCAGTGCCGCGACCAACTCCTCGTACATGCTACGGCGCTCGCCACGCGTCGGATCTATCGAGGCCTCCCACCTGGCGAGCTCGGGTTTTGCTTCTGCAAAGTCCATTGTGCCGGAAACTGGCGCGTAGCAGCGGCCACGCCTTCGTCCATATTTCACTCCCAAGGCGACGACACGGACACGTTTGCTTCTCTGATGTAGGGAGACGATGGCGTGGTTGTGGAGTATGTTACTGTATCATACGGGTTCGATGACTGTCTCCAGGGCGATTGGGGGCCCCGACGAGGCACCGCGACGGCCGGGAGTTCGCTGGAAAGCGACCTGATTTCCTGCTCAATGTCCTCACGGAATTGCAGATGCCGACTTGGCAGCCCGCCGATCTTGAGCACGTTATTGGTCGCAAGGCGGGGACGATGGTTCCTTATGCCGTCGGCGCCAGAGCGGCCATAACGGCGCTGAACCCTGCAGTTTCCCTTTGATCAACCAACCATTCGCATCCATTGCCGCACGAGACGGCGGCGATTCTCTCTGAGTCGCGGGGCTGCCAATGAGTCGGAGATATGCGGCCGCTGTAAGCGGTCGTGTCGATCAGCCCTTGGCCTTCACCAGTACCGGTTGGCTGCGGTAGTCGGCCGGAAACAGCGACTTCAAGTTCTCGATTTTCGGAAGGTCGTTGTAGACGATATAAGGATAGGTCGGATTAAGCGTCAGGAAATCCTGATGATAGGCCTCGGCGGGATAGAAGCCGGCGGCGTCGGACACCTTGGTGACGATCGGCTGCGGAAAGACATGCGCCTTGTCGAGCTGGCTGATATAGCTCAGGGCGACCTTGCGCTGTTGCGGATCGGAAACGAACAGCGCCGAACGATATTGCGTTCCCTGGTCCGGACCCTGGAAATTCAGCTGCGTCGGGTTGTGCGCCACAGAGAAGAAGATCTGTAGCAACTTGCCGTAGCTCACCTGTTTCGGATCGAACTTCACCTGGACGGATTCGGCGTGACCCGTCGAGCCGGTGCTGACGGTTTCATACTGCGCCGTTTTGGCGTTGCCTCCGGCATAACCGGAGACGGCGCTCTCAACGCCCTTCACGTGCTGGAAGACGCCCTGGACGCCCCAGAAACAACCTCCGGCGAAAATGGCGGTCTCGGTGCCTGGCCCGGCCACCTCGTCAATGGCCGGCGGCGGGATGACGACGGCATCCTCGGCCGCACCCGCAGCACACACGCCGAACGAGAATAGAGTGGCAGCAAGGAGCGCGGTAATGCTCCTGCGGTGGGAAGACGTGGACATGGCGCTACCTCCTGCGATCGCCCAAATCCTTGCTCATCCTAGCAAAAGCCGCAAATCACAAGGCGGTCACTCACGCCGATGTGACAGCTGGACGAAAGCGCCTGTGCGAAGATGAAACAGCGCTCAACTTCAGTTGACAATCTCGCGAGGAGTGAGGAGAGTGCCCGCCGGTCAGAGCCAGCATTTCCGGGGGGAACCTATGTCCGTGCGCTCGTTCTTCGCTTTCGCGACAATCGCATTTTCCACGATCGCCATCAGCTTTTCCGCCGCCGCTGCGGACACCAAGCGCGACATCCAGACGATTAAGGACGCCGATTTCTTCGGCTTCGATCTTCGCACCGAGCAGAACGTCTCGCTCGATCAGTGCAAGACATCCTGCATCGGCGACAAGAGCTGCAAGGCCTTCACCTACAATCCCAAGGTGAAATGGTGTTTCCTGAAATCCGATTTCAAAACGATGAACGCTTTCCCCGGCGCCATCGCCGGCAAGATCGTCGAAACGGCCGGCCAGCAGGAGCGGGATATTGGCGCCGCGCCGCGGCTGACCTTCCTGACGAACGATCTCATCCAGCAGGCCCACGACTTCAAGGATAATCTGACCCTGGCCGACGACCAGCAGGGCCAGGGCGCCGACAGCCTGACGGCCAATGCCCGCATTGACCTCACTGCCAACAATCTGGCCGACGCGCTGAAGTCCTTCCATGGCGCGCTGTCGATCACACCTGACGACGCCGATCTCTGGCTCGAAACCGCCCGCGCCGCAGCCTCGCTCGGCAGCGCCGAGAGCAACACGACCGGCCAAGCCGTGCTCGACGCGCTGAACGGCTACGAGCTGACGCGCACCACCGCCAAACGCGCCGAGGCGCTGGCCGTGCTCGCCACTGCACTGGAGCGGAATGCCAACTACCGCCCGGCGCTCGACGCCTACAAGGCGAGCCTGGCGCTTGTCGGCGCCAAAGATGTGCAGGCGGCCTACCTGCAGCTGAAATCAACGCAGGGCTTCCGCGTCACGGAACACACGGTCGATGCCGACAGCGCCACGCCGCGTGCCTGCGTCACCTTTTCCGAGGCGCTGGTCAAAACCACCGACTACACGCCCTTCGTGACGCTGAACGGCGAAGCACCAAAGGCGCTCGAGGCCAAGGACAAGCAGATCTGCGTCGAGGGGCTGACGCATGGTCAAACCTACAAGATCGCCTTCCGCACCGGCCTGCCGTCGGCCGTCGACGAGGTGCTGGAAGCACCTGTCAGCGTCGACGTCTACATCAAGGACCGTAGCCAGATCGTGCGTTTCACCGGCGACAGCTTCGTGCTGCCCTCGACGGCGCGCCGCGGCATCCCGATCGTCTCGGTCAATATGACCTCGGCCAACTTGAAACTCTACCGCATCGGCGATCGCGCCATCGCGCCGCTGCTGACCAATTCGCAGTTCCTGTCCCAACTCGACGGCTACAGCGCCCAGAACATCCAGGACCAGAGCGGCGAACTCGTCTGGCAGGGCTCGATCGACATCGCCAACGAACTCAACAAGGACATCGTCACCAGCTTCCCGGTCGACGAGGCGCTGCCCGAGCGCAAGCCCGGCATATATGTGATGACCGCAACGGCGGCAAACGGCCCCGCGCAGGAGTGGGATTCGCAGGCGACGCAATGGTTCCTGGTCTCCGATATCGGCGTCACCACCTATGCCGGTACGGACGGGCTCAACGTCTTCGCCCGCTCGCTCGCCTCGGCCAAGCCGATCGCAGGCGTAGAGCTGCAGCTGCTCGCCAAGAACAATGAAGTGCTCGGCACTGCCACGACCGACGAAAACGGCCGCGCCACCTTCACTGCCGGCCTGATCCGCGGCACGGCGGCGCTGACGCCAGCCGTCATTACCGCCAAAAACGGCACGTCGGACTACGTCTTCCTCGACATGACGCGCGCCGGCTTCGACCTCTCCGACCGTGGCGTGACGGGCCGCGCAGCACCCGGCGCGATCGACGTACTGACCTTCACCGAACGCGGCATCTACCGCGCCGGCGAGACGGTGCATGCGCAGGCGCTCGCCCGCGACACCGATGGCAACGCCATCGAGAACCTGCCGCTCACTTTCATCTTCAGCCGCCCCGACGGTGTCGAAGACCGGCGGATCGTCAGCCAGACCAGCAATCTCGGCGGCTACTCCATCGATTTCCCGACCCAGGAAAACGCCATGCGCGGCACCTGGACGATGAACATCTATACCGATCCCAAGGGCAGCGCGATCGCCACCAAGAGTTTCCTCGTCGACGATTTCGTCCCCGATCGCACCGACATGGAGATCAAGACCGAGGCCAAGGAAGTCGGTCCGGACACGCCGGCGACGATCACCGTTTCGGGCAAATATCTCTACGGCGCCCCAGCCGCCGGCCTGACGCTCGAAGGCGACGTCGTCGTCAAGCCGACGCGCGAGAGTGCGGCCTACAAGGGCTTCCACTTCGGCCTCGCCGACGAAGAGGCAAGCGAGGATTCGCGCCTGCCGATCGACGGCCTGCCGGAACTCGACGAGAACGGCGAAGCCTCGACCGACCTGACCATCAGCGACCTGCCGGCCACGACGCAGTTGCTCAACGCTACTGTCTATATGCGCATGCAGGAGGCGGGCGGCCGCGCCATCGAGCGCTCCTTGAACATTCCGGTGAAGAACCAGGGCGCTTCGATCGGCGTTAAGCCGGAATTTTCCGACGATCTGCCGGAGAATTCGATCGCCAACTTTACGGTGATCAGCGTCAAGGCCGACGGACAGAAGCAGGAGACGAAGGGCCTGCGCTGGAAATTCTATAGCCTCAACCGCGAATATCAGTGGTATCGCGAGGGAACCGCCTGGAAATACGAGCCGGTCTACACCGCCGAGCAGGTCTCCAACGGCAGCGTCGACGCGACGATGGACGGCGGCAAGATCTCCGTTCCGGTGACCTGGGGCCGCTATCGCCTCGAAGTGGAAAGCCCCGATGCCGACGGCCCGACCTCCAGCGTCGAATTCGACGCCGGCTGGTTCGTGACATCGACCTCGACGGAAACGCCCGACGGGCTTGAGATCGCCCTCGACAAGGACAGCTACAAGATCGGCGACACCGCCAAGCTGAAAGTCACCTCGCGCTATGGCGGCGAGCTGATGGTGACGGCCGGAACCGAAAAGCTGGTTGCCGTACAGAACGCCACGATCGGCGAGACCGGCGGCGAGGTCGATATCCCGGTTACATCAGACTGGGGTGCCGGTGCTTATGTGACCGCCACGCTCTTCCGCCCCGGCGACGCCCAGGACAATCACATGCCGATGCGCTCGATCGGCATCAAATGGCTGAAAGTCGATCCTGAACAGCGCGCGCTGCAGGTGACGCTTGCAACACCCGAAAAGATGCTGCCGCGCGGACCGTTGAATATCGGCTTGCAGGTGGCTGGCGCCGGCGCCAACGAGGATGCCTATGTGACGGTTGCTGCCGTCGATGTCGGCATTCTCAACCTGACGCGCTACGAGCCGCCGAACCCGGAGGACTGGTATTTCGGCCAGCGCCAGCTCGGTCTTGAAATCCGCGACCTTTATGGCCGTCTGATCGACGGCTCGCTGGGTGCCACCGGCAAGCTCAGGACCGGCGGTGATGGCGGTGCCGTTGCGCTACAGGCAAGCCCGCCGACGCAGAAGCTCGTCGCCTTCTTCTCCGGGCCGGTGAAGCTCGACGCCGAAGGCAAGGCCAATGTCTCCTTCGACATTCCGCAGTTCAACGGCACGGCGCGTGTCATGGCCGTCGCCTGGTCGAAATCGGGCGTCGGCCACGGCGTCAAGGATGTCATCATCCGCGATCCCGTCGTGGTGACCGCAAGTCTGCCGAAGTTCCTCTCCCCCGGCGACAAGGCCAATCTGCGCCTCGACATTGCCAATACCGATGCGCCGGCCGGCGACTACAAGCTGCAACTGACCGGTAATGATGCGGTCGGCATCGAGGAAGCTTCTGCCTCGCAGACGATCCGCCTCGAGGCCGGCGCGAAATCCGAACTGACGCTTTCGCTCATCGGCAAACAGCCGGGCGCCGGCAGCGTCTCGATCAACCTCTCCGACGCTTCCGGCCTTTCACTCGACCAGACGGTCGATGTGCCGGTGCGCCCGGCTTCCTTGCCGATCACCGAACGCAGGGTGCTGGCGCTGAAGCCGGGGGCAAAGCTCACCGTCGACAAGAACCTGCTGGCCGACAGCGTGCTGCCGGGTGCCTCGATCAGCGTCAATGTCACCCGTTCGGCCGCCTTCGATATTCCCGCCCTGCTGATGACGCTCGACCGCTATCCCTTTGGCTGCGCCGAGCAGACCACCAGCCGAGCGCTGCCGCTGCTCTATCTCGCCGAAGTCGCAAAGCAGGCGGGTATGGAAAACGACGACGACGTGCATAAGCGCGTACAGGACGCGATCTACCGCGTGCTTTCCTATCAGGCCTCTGCCGGCAGTTTTGGCCTCTGGGGACCGGATTCGGGCGATGTCTGGCTCGATTCTTATGTCACCGATTTCCTGACGCGGGCCCGCGAAATGAAATACGACGTGCCGGAAAGGGCTTTCGTGCAGGCGCTCGAAAACCTGCAGAACACCTTGTCCTACACCACCGACATCAAGGGCCAGGGCGATCAGATCGCCTATGCCATCTACGTCCTTGCTCGCAACAAGAAGGCTGCGATCAGCGATCTGCGCTATTATGCCGATACGATGATCAATGACTTCCCGACGCCGCTCGCCAAGGCGCATATCGCCGCCGCATTGGCGCTCTACGGTGATGCGCAGCGCTCGAAGAATATCTTCCTCGACGCGCTGCAGATGTCGGAGCAGTCGATGGTGTCACGCGTGAACCTGTCGCGTACCGACTATGGCACGATCCTGCGCGACGGCGCGGCGATCCTGGCGCTCGCCGCCGAAAGCCGGCCGGTACCGCCGGTCATCCCGGAACTCGCCAAGGCGGTCGGCAAGGAATGGGAGCGCAGCAAATATAAGAGCACGCAGGAAGAAACCTGGATGCTGCTTGCCGCGCGCGCCATCCAGGGCGGTGACGACGGCCTGAAGGTCGATGTCAATGGGGCCGCGCACACCGGTGCCTACATGGCACGCATGACCGGCGATGCCCTGGCTGACCATCCGCTGACGCTGACCAACCAGACAAACGACACGGTTTCGGCTGTGGTCACCACCGTTGCCGCTCCCACAGTGCCGCTGCCGGCCGGCGGCGACGGCTTCGTCATCGAGCGGACCTATTACACGCTCGACGGCGAAGAAGCGAATGTCAGCGAGGCGAAGCAGAACGAACGCTACGTCGTCGTCATCCATGTGCGCGAAACCAACGACTGGCCGTCGCGCATCGTCATCACCGACCTTCTGCCGGCCGGCTTCGAGATCGACAATCCGAATCTCGTCGACAGCGCCCAGATGACGAATTTCGACTGGATCGGCGAGATCTCCGCTGCCCATACCGAATTCCGCTACGACCGCTTCGTCGCCGCCTTCAACCGCGCAGCAGGCGATGAGCGCGAATTCAACGTCGCCTATGTCGTTCGTGCCGTCACCCCCGGCACCTACGACCATCCGGCCGCAAACGTCGAGGACATGTACCGGCCGGAGCTTTCGGCCCGCACGGCAACCGGCAAGATGGAGGTCGTGACGGCGCAATAATGAGGCGGTGGCACAAGTTTGCGATCGGGTCCGCAGCCGGCATCATTCTTGCCGGCGCGGCTCTCTTTGCGCTCGATGCCGCCGACAAGGCCTTTCCGCCGCCGCTGGACAGGGCAAATGCCGTGTCTGCCGAGGTGCTGGATGCCGATGGGCAATTGTTGCGTGCGTTTGCGACGTCGCAAGGCCGCTGGCGGCTGAAGACGGCGGTCTCCGACGTCGATCCGCAATTCTTGCGCATGCTGGTCGCCTATGAGGACCAGCGTTTCTACGACCACGGCGGCGTCGATCCCTGGGCGCTCGGGCGCGCTGCCGTGCAACTGGTCAGCAATGGCCGCATCGTCTCCGGCGCCTCGACGCTTTCGATGCAGGTGGCCAGGCTGATCGAGCCGCGCGAAGGACGCTCGCTTTCGGCAAAACTGCTGCAGTTGGTGCGCGCCGTGCAGATCGAGCGGCGGCTGTCGAAGGAAGAGATTCTCGACCTCTATCTGACGCACGCGCCCTATGGCGGCAATCTGGAAGGCGTGCGCGCCGCAAGCCTTGCCTATTTCGGCAAGGAACCGCGACGCCTGACGGTCGCCGAGGCGGCTTTGCTCGTCGCCCTGCCGCAATTGCCGGAACGGCGCCGGCCGGACCGCAATCTCAAGGCAGCCGAGGCCGCGCGCAAGCGTGTGCTTGACCGCGTAGCGGTCGCTAGAGCCGTTGGTGACGGCGAAGCGGAGCGGGCTGAAGGCGTCGCGGTCCCGTCGCGGCGCATGCAATTGCCGGCACTTGCCGCCCATGTCGCCGAAGCCGCACTGCGCAAGGAGCCTGATGTCCTCAAGCATCAGACGACTTTGAAGAAACAGGTGCAGCAGGGGCTGGAAGCGGTTGCGCGGGCAGCGGCGTTCAAGCTCGGGCCGAAGCTTTCGCTTGCCATGGTGATGGCGGATGCGCAAACCGGTGCGATTGTCGGCGAGGTTGGCTCAGCCGATTATTTCGATGCCAGCCGCTCTGGCTGGATCGACATGACGCGCGTCAACCGCTCGCCGGGCTCAACGCTGAAGCCCTTCATTTATGGGCTGGCTTTCGAACAGGGCCTGGTGTCCCAGGAAACGATCATCGAGGACCGGCCCGCTGACTTCTTCGGCTACCGGCCGCGCAATTTCGACATGAGCTACCAGGGCGACGTCACCGTGCGCGAGGCGCTGCAGCTTTCGCTGAACGTGCCGGCCGTCAAGCTGCTCGATGCCGTCGGGCCGTCGCGGCTGATGGTGCGCTTCCGCCGCGCCGAGGTACGCCCGGTCCTGCCGCCGAATGAGACGCCGGGACTGGCGATCGGTCTCGGCGGCGTCGGCATCACTTTGAAGGATCTGGTGCAACTCTATACGGCCCTCGCCAATCGCGGCCAGCCGGCAAGGCTCGGCGACGGCGTCAGCGGCGCACCGGGCAAGCTCGACGGCGAACCGTTGCTGGAACCGGTCGCGGTCTGGAACGTCGCCGATATTCTCTCCGGCGTCATTCCTCCCTCAGGCGCACCGCAGCGCGGCATCGCCTACAAGACCGGCACGAGCTACGGCTACCGTGATGCCTGGTCGGTCGGCTATGATGGGCGTTATGTGCTAGGCGTCTGGGTCGGACGGCCTGACAACAGCGCCGTGCCGGGATTGACCGGTTATGGCACCGCCGCGCCCGTCCTCTTCGAAGGGTTCGCCAAGTCAGGCATCGCGACGACGCCGCTTCCCCGCCCGCCTGCGGGCGCCGTGCGCATCGCCCAGTCGGAGCTGCCCATCAGCCAGCGGCGCTTCGCCCTCAATGCCAGCGGCCTGCTCGCCTCCGGCCGCGAGGCCCCGCCTGAGATCATCTATCCGCCCGAGGGCGCGCATGTCGATCTCGGCGCTGGTCAAGGGAACTTGTCACCGCTGATGCTGAAGCTCCAGGGTGGCCGAGCCCCCTTCCGTTGGCTTGCCAATGGCAAGCCGCTGCCTGATCTGTCCCGCCGGCGTATCCAGCAATGGCTGCCTGATGGCGGCGGCTACTCGAAACTAACCGTCATCGACTCGGCCGGACGCGCCGCAAGCGTCGGCGTTTTCATCGACTAGAACATCCGAACGCACGATCCACCGATTCAAAATGTTGCAGCGTCCCTTAGGCGTGTCAAAAGACGCGCGGTGCTGCAAGGAACAAAAACCCGGCTGCAACCGTTCCGGAGGGTCTCTTTCCAACATCAGCGGCCTCATGACACTCCCGACAGCGACCTACCGGATACAATTCCGCAACGGCATGACCTTCGATCGCGCCTGCGACCTCGTCCCCTATCTCAAGACGCTCGGCATCAGCCACCTCTACGCCTCGCCGATCTTCACCGCCGTCAGCGGTTCGACCCACGGCTATGACGTGACAGACGCCAACGAAATCGACCCGGTGCTCGGCGGCCGGGCCGGATTCGAGCGGCTGACGGAAAGCCTTGCGTCCGCAGGCATGGGGCTGATTCTCGACATCGTGCCGAACCACATGGCGGCCTCGCCGGAAAACGGCTGGTGGCGCGACGTGCTGATATCTGGCAGACAAAGCGCCTATTTCAGCCACTTCGACATCGACTGGAGCGAGCCGCTGACCCTGCCGCAGCTCGGTCAGGACTTCGAGGGAGCACTCGCCGGTGGCGAGCTTCGCATCGCGCTCGACGAAACGCACGGTAACTTCGCGTTCGGTTATTTTGAGACGCTGTTGCCGCTGAACCCGGCGAGTTACGGAGCGATCGCAGATCGGCTCGACGATCCGGTTGCCACCAGAATGGCGGAGGCTGCGGCCGTCACCTCCGGCGAGAACTTCAACCGCGCGATGCGCGATATCCTCTTCGAAGGCGGCGATCGAGCCGCCCTCCAGCAGAAGCTCAATGACGTCTCGGCCGATCGCGATTTCATGAGAAGCCTGCATGAGGGACAGCATTGGCGGCTGACGCACTGGAAGACGGCGGCGCGACATCTGAGCTATCGCCGTTTTTTCGAGGTGACCGGACTGGTCGGCACCCGCGTCGAAGATCCCCCGGTGTTCGAGGACATGCACCGGCTGGTGATCGAGCTGGTGCGCCATGGCAAAGTGCAGGGCCTGCGCATCGACCATGTCGACGGGCTCGCCGAGCCCAAGGCCTATCTCGACAGGTTGCGGGAGGCGGTGGGACCGGACACCTATATCGTCGTCGAAAAGATCCTCGGGGCTAGCGAGGTCCTGCCGGAGAGCTGGCGGGTTGCCGGAACCACGGGATATGAATTCATCGCCGCGCTGAGCGAGCTGTTCATCGACGCCGGAGGTCTGCGCATATTGGATGATGCCTATCGCAGGATCGCCGCCGACACGGGTGATCTCGAGGCGGGCCGGCGAATTGCCAAGCGACTGATGGTCGAACGTAATTTCGCCGGCGAGACCAATAGGCTGGTGTCGATCGCGGCAGGCATCTTTCCCGAGGCAAAAAGAGACGAGATCGCCACCGCGCTTAGCGAACTGCTGATCACCTTTCCCGTCTACCGCACCTATGGCGACGGTGGCCCGCTTTCCTGGCAGGATTCAGCGGTGCTGGCGGCGACCGCTTCGCAAGCGATGGCGCTGCTCGACGATCAACGTGCCCTCGACCAGGTTCTGAAGCTTCTCGAAGGCAAGGTCGAGGGTGACGCGGCCCACGAGTTCCGCATCCGCTTCCAGCAATTGAGCGGGCCGGTGATGGCGAAGGCGACCGAGGATACGCTTTTTTACCGCTATAACAGGCTGCTTGCCGCAAACGAAGTGGGCGGTGAACCGGGCAAAGCGCCTGGCGGCCCGGAGGAATTCCACCGCCGCATGGCAGAGCGGGCGCGGCTGCAGCCGCATGGGCTTTCGACAAGCGCGACCCACGACACCAAGCGCGGCGAGGATGCGCGTGCAAGGCTTTATGCGCTGAGCGAGGGCGCGGATGTTTTTGCACAGGCGGTCGAGCGGTGGCGAGACATGAACCGGCCGTGGCTGAAGGATCTGCCGGATGGCGCAGCGCCGGAGCCAAATGTCGAATGGATGCTCTATCAGGCTCTGGCCGGCATCTGGCCGGAAGATTTCGATAGAGGACAGACGGAAGAACTCCGCGAACGCTTCACCGATTACGCCGTCAAGGCCGTGCGCGAGGCGAAACTGCGCAGCGACTGGACGGAACAGGATGCCGCTTACGAGGAAACGGCCACGACCTATGCCGCGGCCCTGGTTTCGCCTGATAATGGCGTCTTTCTCGAGGATTTCGAAAGGGTGCTGCAGCCCTTCATCGCGGCGGGTTACCTCAACAGCCTGTCGCAGACACTGCTCAAGCTGACGGCCCCCGGCATTCCCGATATCTACCAGGGTGCCGAAAGCTTCGACTTCAGCCTCGTCGATCCAGACAACCGCCGACCAGTCGATCATGAGCGGCTGAAAGCATGGCTTGATGAAGCCGGGCCGATCGCCAAGCTGCAGGCGGCGGCGTTGAAGCAGCGCATTGTCGGGATCGGCCTGCAGCTGCGCCAGCGGCACGCGGACCTCTTTTCCAGAGGCGACTATCTGCCGCTGAAGGTGACGGGCGCCCGGCGAGACCACATCCTCGCTTATGCCCGGGTGCACAAGGATGATTTCGCCATCATCGCAGCGCCACGGCTGATGTTCGGCTGGCTCGACCCCGGCGTGCTCTTTGCCGGCCCGGAATTCTGGGAGGATACGGCGATCGCCGTCCCCTCCCCGCTTCACGGTCTAAAGGCGGACCTGCTGACCGGAAAGACGATCGAGCCCGGGGGCAGCATCTCGGTCGCCGCCCTGCTCGGGAGCCAGCCGGTCGGGCTGATCACCCCGATCTGAGGACCAGCCGTCGCTAAAATCGAGTCCATGAAAATAGTGCTTGACCTTCCAGTCGCTGGAAGGTGGATAAGCCTATCCAACGGCCCTCCGGGGCACAGGAGATAGTCATGGATATCAAGCACCAGCACGACCACCACCACAGCCACGACGATGGCGATGATCATTGCCATTGCGGCCATGATCAGGAGAAGGCTGCCGATGCCGTGATCCGTGATCCTGTCTGCGGCATGACCGTCGATCCGCAAGCCGGCAAGCCATCGCTTGAGCATGACGGCCGCACCTATCATTTCTGCTCCGAGGGCTGCCGGACGAAGTTTGCGGCGGCACCTGCGGATTATCTGGCCGCGAAGGACGCCGTCTGCGGCATGACCGTCGATCGCTCGACGGCGAAACACTTTCTGAAAGTCGACGGTGAAAAGTTCTATTTCTGCTCGGCCGCCTGCCATGCGAAATTCGAAGCCGACCCCTCAGCCTATCGCGACGGCAAGCACCCGCCGGCAAAGCCGGCGCCGACGGGCACGCTCTACACTTGCCCGATGCATCCCGAAGTCATCAGCGACCGTCCCGGCGACTGCCCGAAATGCGGCATGGCGCTGGAGCCGATGGGCATTCCGCCTGCTGACGAAGGTCCGAACCCGGAACTCGTCGATTTCGTCAGGCGGCTCTGGGTCAGCGCCATCCTTGCCGTGCCGCTGCTGGCGCTGAGCATGGGGCCGATGTTCGGCCTGCCGCTTCGCGAAACGATCGGCGAGCCGCAGGCCACCTACATCGAACTGCTGCTAGCAACGCCGGTGGTGCTCTGGGCAGCCCTGCCCTTCTTCCGCCGCGCATGGGCGTCTCTCGTCAACAGCAGCCCGAATATGTGGACGCTAATCGGTCTCGGCGTCGGCACCGCCTATGTCTACAGCGTCGTCGCCACGCTTGTACCCGGCATCTTCCCGATGAGCTTCCATGGCCACGGCGCGGCCGTGCCCGTCTATTTCGAGGCAGCAGCCGTCATCGTCGCGCTCGTCTTCGTCGGCCAGGTGCTGGAATTGAAAGCGCGCGAACGTACCGGCTCGGCAATCCGCGCTTTGCTCGACCTTGCGCCGAAGACGGCGCGGCGCATCGATGCCGACGGCAGCGAGCGCGACGTGCCTGTTGGCGATATCCAGACCGGTGACCAGCTGCGCGTTCGCCCTGGCGAGCGGGTGCCGGTGGATGGCTCCGTCCTCGAAGGCCAGTCGACCGTCGACGAATCGATGATATCAGGCGAGCCCCTGCCTCTGGAGAAGTCGAAAGGCGACCCGCTGACCGGTGGCACGATCAACAAGAACGGCACCTTCGTCATGGCCGCCGAAAAGGTCGGCGCAGATATGGTGCTGTCGCGCATCGTCGACATGGTCGCCAAGGCGCAACGCTCGCGGGCGCCGATCCAGGGCGCCGTCGACCGGGTGTCGGCCGTCTTCGTGCCGGCGGTGGTCGCTGCTGCCATCCTTGCCTTCCTTGTCTGGGCCGCGATCGGGCCCGAGCCGCGCATGGCGAATGCACTGCTAGCCGCCGTCGCCGTTCTGATCATCGCCTGCCCTTGTGCGCTCGGCCTGGCAACGCCAATGTCGATCATGATCGCCACCGGGCGCGGCGCGCAGGAAGGCGTGCTGATCAAGGATGCCGAAGCGCTTGAGCGCTTTTCCAAGGTCGACACGCTGATCGTCGACAAGACCGGCACGCTGACTGAAGGCAAGCCGAAGCTTACCGATGTCATCGCCTTCGGTGGGGTCGGCGAAGACCGGCTGCTGTCGCTGGCGGCAAGCCTGGAGCGCGGCTCCGAACATCCGCTGGCCGAAGCGATCGTTTCCGGCGCCGAGGAGCGCGGCGTCCCCTTCGTGGAGGTCACCGGTTTCGAGGCAAAGACCGGCAAGGGCGTTCAGGGCCGTGCCGGCGGCACGACGGTGGCGCTCGGCAATGCCGCGATGCTTACCGATCTCGGCATTGATCCGGCGGTACTTGCCGAGAAGACCGAGGCCCTGCGCGGCGACGGCAAGACGGTGATGTTCGTGGTGTTCGATGGCGCGCTTGCCGGTCTCGTCGCCGTTGCCGACCGCATCAAGCCGACGACAACAGCCGCCATCAAGGCACTGCACGACAGCGGGTTGAAGATCATCATGGCGACCGGCGACAACGAGCGCACGGCGCGTGCGGTGGCAAAAAGCCTCGGCATCGACGAGGTTCGCGCCGATGTGCTTCCGGAAGGCAAGAAGGCGCTGATCGACGAATTGCGTAGCAAGGGCGCCATCATCGCCATGGCCGGCGACGGCGTCAACGACGCCCCGGCGCTCGCCGCCGCCGATGTTGGCATCGCCATGGGGACCGGCGCCGACGTCGCGATGGAAAGCGCCGGCATCACATTGGTGAAGGGCGACCTGAACGGCATCGTCAGGGCACGGCGGCTGGCGGAGGCGACGATGCAAAACATCCGCCAGAATCTCGGCTTCGCCTTCGGCTATAATGCGCTCGGCGTGCCGATCGCGGCCGGCCTGCTCTATCCGATCTTCGGGCTGCTGCTTTCGCCGATGATCGCCGCAGCAGCAATGAGCCTCTCGTCCGTTTCGGTCATATCAAATGCGCTGAGACTGCGCTTTGCAAAATTATAGGAGATGGCGATGAATATCGGCGAAGCATCGGAACGGTCCGGCCTGCCTTCGAAGACGATCCGCTACTACGAGGATATTGGCCTCATCCGCCCCGAAAGGGGCGGAAACGGCTATCGCGACTATGCCGCAACCGACGTTCACAAGCTGCGCTTCCTGCAGCGCTCGCGCGGCCTCGGCTTTTCCGTCGAAGAATGCCGGCAATTGCTGGCACTCTATGAGGACAAGGACCGGGCGAGTGCCGACGTCAAGGATATCGCTCAGACAAAGCTTGCCGAGATCGATCGCAAGATCCGCGAGCTGACGGAGCTGCGCCGGACGCTTGAGCACCTCGTGCATGCCTGCCACGGCAACGACAGGCCGGACTGTCCGATCCTCGAAGAGCTTTCGGACGGCGGCTGACCATTTCAGGCGACCTGCATCAGGAAAGCTGCGGCATGTTCTGGTTGGCTGCCGGCGAGGGTTGAGCCCGCTCGTCGGGCTCCTCGTCTTCGCCGTCGTCCAGCACGCCGTCATCCAGCCGATGCTTGATCGCCAGTGCATAAATCACGTCGAGAATATTGCGGTCTCTGAGATGAGGATCCATCAGGGCGAGAAGCGAGGCCCGGACGATCTTCTTGCTGGTGGCCTTCGGACAACGCGCCTTGACGAAATCATAGAGCGCCTCATCCGTCAGCCCTTCCATGGCGCCGTCCACGAGAGCTTCGTAGACCCGCTTCTTTTCCTTCATTCTTTATTTTCCCCCGCAAATCGGCGGCGTCATGATCTGTCATGTAATTGTCATAAACAATCGCGGATTTGAGGCGCCCTCCGCTGGGGAAGGATATTTGATGAATCCAGCGACGGTCTCGGTCCGCTTGATTTTTTTACGGCCGCGGGAATAAAACCCGCCGCACTTGCGTATACTCAATCATGGAACGCAAAGAACGCCCCTTCGACGTCATCGGACAGCTTGCAGCGCTGAGGCGCTACGCTCGCTCGCTGGTGCGCAATTCGGACGAGGCGGAGGATCTGGTGCATGATGCGCTGGTGCGCGCCTTCGAGAAGCGAAAGAGCTTCCGCAGCGGCGGCAACCTGCGCACCTGGCTGCTCTCCATCCTGCACAATGCCCATATCGATCGTCTTCGCCGGAACCGATCGCTGACGCGCCGCCACGATGAGGCGGCTGTCGAAGCCGAGCAGTCGCTTCCGGCCGGCCAGGAACACGCCGTGCGCCTGCAGCAGGTGCGCGACGCCTTCTTCGACCTCCCGGAGGAACAGCGCGAGGCGCTGCATCTCGTCGCGATCGAAGACCTTTCCTACCAGGAAGCCGCCCAGGCGCTCGGCATTCCCGTGGGGACGCTGATGTCGCGCATCTCCCGCGCGCGCGCTCAGCTTCGCGAATTCGAGGAGAAGACGCCGCGGGTTTCGCATCTGAGAATAATCGGAGGGAACGGCAATGAAAGCAATTGATCCGATCCTCGATGCCGATCTTAACGCCTATGTGGATGGCGAGCTCGATGTCGCCCGTCGCATCCAGGTGGAATCCTATCTTTCCGAGAATCCGGCGATTGCCGCCAAGGTCATGGCCGACCTCAGCGTGAGGGGCGAACTGCGTCTGGCGCTTGCCGGCGAAAGTGCCTTTGGCCGCCCCGAGACCCGCGATGCCGCCCGGCGGCTGGAACGTGGCCTTTCCTATGGCCGCATCTTCCATTCCATGCAGCGCGTTGCCGCCGTCGGCATTCTGATCGCCGCCGGCTGGGTGGCGCACAATTCCTTCGGCGCCTTCTCGGCGACTGAGGTGGTGGCATCGGTTCCGGCACCCGCCTATGTCGAGGATGCCGTCCGCGCCTATCAGACCGCGGCTCTGCGCCAATCGATGCCTCCGCAGACGCCGGCCAGCTATAGCGCTGACGATATTCGCGCCGCCACCGCGATCGTGATGCCCGAACTGCCTAGGGATTGGAAGGTCGCCGACGTGCAGATCTTCCCGTCCGAATTCGGCCCCAGCGTCGAGATGGCGATCGAACAAGCAGATGGAAAGCGACTGTCGCTTTTTGCCGTCCGTCCGGGCGCCTTCGAGGTCAAGCCGGTCAGTCATCTCACGCTGGAAAAAGCAGAAGCCGCCTATTGGCAGATCGGCGAGGTCGCTTATGCGCTGATCGCTGACGATAGCGGTCTCAATCTCGACCAGGCGGCCGAACGGCTCGCCCGCTCGCTCTATTAATCAAACCGAGGAGATCAGCATGAACCCGATCAATCCCCGCTACGGTGCCGTCGCCGGCTCCCAGGCCCTCTTCGACGAAGGCCTGCGCCAGCATATGCTGCGCGTCTACAACTATATGGCTCTCGGCCTCGTCATAACAGGCCTCGTCGCCTTTGTCGTCGGCTCGACGCCGGCACTCTACGTCCCGATCTTCGGCTCGCCGCTGAAGTGGGTGGTGATGCTTGCCCCGCTCGCCTTCGTCTTCTTCTTCTCGTTCAAGATCCAGACGATGTCGGCCAGCACCGCTCAGATCACCTTCTGGGCGTTCTGCGCCGTGATGGGCCTGTCGCTCGCTTCCGTCTTCCTAGTCTTCACCGGGATGAGCATCGCGCGGACCTTCTTCATCACCGCCACGATGTTCGGCGCCACCAGCCTCTACGGCTATGCGACGAAGCGCGATCTCTCGCGCATGGGCTCGTTCCTGATGATGGGCCTCTTCGGCGTCATCATCGCCTCGGTCGTCAACATCTTCCTGGGTTCGAGCGCGCTGCAGTTTGCGATCTCGGTGATCGGCATCGTCGTCTTCGTCGGTCTCACCGCTTACGACACGCAGAACATCAAGGAACAGTATTCGGAAAACTTTGATCAGGAATCGAACCAGAAGCTCGCCGTCTTCGGTGCGCTCTCGCTCTACCTGAACTTCGTCAACATCTTCCAGCTTCTGCTCAACTTCACCGGCGAGCGGGAATAGGACTGCGCTTCTGGGGGCAAAGGAAGCGCAAGAGCGCCTGGTCTGCAGTCTGTGACAGGATGGCGGACTGGGTGCTCGCCTAAACGAAAACGGCCGGGCCAACGCCCGGCCGTTTTCGTTTAAAGCGCATCGCGTCAAATCGGAATCATGGGACGCGCTTTAGGTCTTTGCTTTATGCATGTCGCTGTCCCAAAGCCGCATGCACACTTTGGGGCGACATGCATTAGATGATACCCCAGGCGCGATAGCGGCCTCGGCCTGTAATTTCACGAATGCCGATCTCGTTGACTAGGTTCAGCGCCCCGCGCGGCGTGATGCGCAGATGACGGGCGATCATCGCCGCCGAGACCATTGGCCGCGACAGGATGAAATCGGCAAGTTCCGGCAGGCTGCTGTTTGAACGGCGGCCGCGAAAGCGCAGCTCCATCTGCGTGCGCGCCAGCGACAGGCGATCGATTTCCTTGAGGCCGGCCACGGCACCCAGATGCACCGCCTCCAGAAAGGCTTGCAACCGCGTGGCCCGATCGCGCGCCCGACGACGCTCATGGCGCACCAGCTTCAGGCCGCCGTAAAAAGAAAACAGATGCGAGGCGACCTTGCCGCGGGCGCGTAGATGGCTTGCGACCAGAAGCCCGCCGAGCCAGTGCTGACGCCGCAGCGGCTCGATCCTTTCCCAGGCTTCGAAGAGGATGATGGCGCCGAGAACCGGCGGCAAGCTATCGGCCAATGGCTGGACGATTCGCCATTCGGTAAGCCGCTGTTCCTCGTCCCACTCGTCGTCACCGAGCAAGCCGAGAGGATCTTCGTTGCGTTTTGCTGGAGCAAGGGCCACCGTCTCGCTTGCCGGCGTTTTCCCAGCATGGACATCGAGCAGCTTCTGCGAGCGGGCAAGAAGCGCATCGATCTCCGCCATCTCGGCAGCGAGCGGCCCGTCCTCATCCTCGCCCTCTCCGTCGGTCTCGAGTGGAACTCCCAGGCTTTTTGCTTCCTGTGCTTTCCCCTCCCCTTCCCCGCCAGTCGCAGTCAGCGTCGCAAGGCCCGAGACGCCGAGTGCCCAGGAGGGGTCGCCGGTCCAGATGCGCCGACGTGCCCGCAGCACGGAATGAGCGATCGTCAGTTCGTGGGTGGGAGCGCGGCTATCCATATGGGCATCATGTAAAACGAGATCCTCGACATGCACGAGTTCGCCGGCCACCCAGAGCGCGCCGGCGGCGTCGAAGAAATGGCTGCGTTCGGCAAATCCCTCGCCGACCACCGAGCGCAACACCCGCTCGTCCAGCCGCGCCACCGCATCCTCCGCCGCGGCAATGGAGGGAAGCAAGGTTTGAAGCATTGCACCGTCGAGATCGTAGCGCATTGTTAAGCTTTACGGTTTTTCACAAATGGAAGCCAAATGGGTGTTTCCTTCCGCCATGTATGACATGGTTAATGGTGTATTTCAACAAAAGTCGGGGGAAGGAGGCCGTTGAGATGGCAGATCGACCGGCGGCACATCCTTCTAGCCGTCGCAGCTGGCGCGAAGCTTTTTTATAGCCGTTCATCCGGTTTTCCTCGCCGTCGGACCATTTGCCCGCATCAGCGCCATCAGCATAGGTCCGAGCGAAAATTCGCCACGCTCCGCCCGCCGCGTCAGGTCACGCAGGTAGCCGCCGGCCGAGTTGATATGTCCGCCCCTTTCCAGAATGCAGGCGATCACCGTGGCGGCGTTTTCCGGCCCCATGACATCGCAGGCCAGCTGATAGGCGCTGGGGCTGACGCCAAGAGTGGAACGGACGATGACGGCCGCGGCCATCAGATCGCGCCAGCTGCCAATGCCGCCGCCCGGTCCGTAAGCGATGATCTCCGGGCAAGCCTGCAGCACCATGGCAAGGGGGAAGGATTTCGGCGGCTCCCGCCACGCCTGCGGTTCTTCCTCCGACTTTGCGCCCTGCTTCGGTTCGAAGCTTGGTTCAAGTTCAGATATAGCGTGTGGGTTTGAATTATGTATGTGCCGACCGTTTTGGTTATCATTGGCGTCTGTTTTTTCTGTTTTCGACTTCGATTCCAGCGTCTTGACGATCAATTCCCGGAAAGCTTCGAGATCAGCCAGTAGGCTTTCCATCTCGGCAGCCGACGGGCGGCGCGGCAGGCTTGCGGAAAGCAGATTGAAATGCTTCTGCATCTCGATCCATTCGCCGGCAATTTCCTCTTCCAGCGCGATTTCGATGAGCTTGGTGATGTCACGCCGGCAAAGTGTCAGGCGCTCCCTCAGTCGCTTCCATTCGAGTTTGGCGGCCATCACCTGAGCCGCCTGCGCCTCGATCTCGCGAGCGCGCACCAGGAGTGGCGCCAGGCTGAAGCCAAAGGCCTCACCAAGCCCGCCTTCGCCGTTGCGGCGGGCAAAACGTTTCCCGTTCGGACTATCCCGCCGGATGATCAGGCCCGCTTCGACCAGAATCGCCAGATTCCGCCGCAACGTCGTGCCAGCCATGCCGTGCGTGCGCAGCGACAGCTGCTCGTTCGACGGAAAGACGACGAAGCCGTTGGCCTCGGCAATCTCGTTTTTCGGATAGAAGGTCAACAACGCATTGAGAACAGCCAGGGCACGGTCCGATACGCCGACCATGTCCTTTGCTTCGCAGAGCGCACGAAAGATCTTCCACTTGTCGACCGATGCGTCCGGATCGACCTTGCTGGCGCTTTCCTGGCTTGCCAGCATGCCAAGCGTCATCGATCGCCGCCCAAAGGGCGTCGATACATATTGAGGCTCCATGTCCCTCACCTTTTCTCAAGGCAAAAGAAAGCTACCACCCAAAAGGATGCCGAAGATGCTTGACAGTGATTCGAGGAAGTGCGATTCTCAGATTGTCCAGATATGAGAAAGGCTTCCGCGACGGCAACGTTCGGAGGCTTTTTTCTTTTGCGGCCTATTCTCCTGCTTGCAATTTGCCGGCCCGATAGGCTTCGTAAAGCTCATCGAGACGGCGTGAAATGTAAGCGCCGAAATCCGGCGCATCGCCGGTCTTCAACGCGATCGTGAAGGAATTGCCGGCGCTCTTGATTCGGCCGGCAATCTTGCCGCCGCTTTTCGGCTTCCAGTCATATTCCGTGGTTTCGGGCTTCGCCTCTTTCTTGGCGAGCTCGGCAACCAAAAGCTCGAATCGGCGATCGCTCTCTTCCCCCAGGAAACTTCCCGAAGCAATGAGCTTGGCAAGCCGGGCGGCCGTCATCCCGTTCCAGTCCTGGGCAAGCGCCATCCACCTGCGTCGCCCGATGCCAGGCGCGGCTCCGACCGACCTGACGATTTCGGCGGGGATGGCTTTTGCGACGGATATCAGCTTCGACAGCTCCGTCTTATCCGTCGACAGCGCTTTCATGATAACGGGACGCTCAAAACCCTTGAGCTCGAGATTGAGGGCAAAGACCGCGCGCTCGATATAAGAAAGGTTCCGACGCGCCGAATTCTCAATGCCCTGCGCGATGACGACATCGGTATCGTCAAGCTTACGGACGATCGCTTGAACCTTGAGCCCGAGCAGCTTGACCGCCTGCAGGCGGCGATGGCCGTAGGCGATCTGGTAGCGGTCCTCATCATTGGGATGGCGGCGAACGAGGATCGGCACTTTCTGGCCGTTCTCAGCAATCGACTGCACCAGCTCGTCTTCCGTATCGAGCGGCTGGTCGGCAAGGCGGTCGCGGACGAAAGAGGAATCGATCAGATCAGGATCGAGTTCGACGATGCGTTCACCGGAGAGCAAGGCCTCCTGCATCGCCCTGCTCTCTTCCTCCATGCGGCCAAGAGTCAGCGCCATCGTCCGAACCGGCCCGGCCGATCCGCGCGAAGATGGCTCCTCGTAGTTGGCCGCGGCCAACTCCTGCGCCGTATCGTCGAAAAGACCTTTCAGGCGATCGCGTCTGCTCATGTGCGGCCCCAGGCTTTGTGAATACCGGCGAGAACCTCGCTGTTGGCGGCATTGACCGATTCCAACGCCCGGTCATAGGTCGAGCGGCGCACCTGCCCTTTCTCGATCTCGTAGAGCGTCTGCTTGGTCAGACCGACATCGGCGATTGCCGTCGATTTGAGAATGGTCGCCGTCAACACGTCATCACTAAAGAGACTGCGCAGCAGCGCAACGATCTGCGACTGCGGCGCATCGAAGGGTTCGTGACGAGTGACGACATATTTGATGAAGTCATGCTGCAGGTCGCCGCCGGCCTTGCGTACGACGGAAAGCAGATCCGAAGTCATCAGCAGGAACTGCGACATGGAAGCGACGTCGACCATCTGCGGATGGATGGTGATGAGCAGCGATGTGGCGGCGCAAACGGCGCCAAGCGTGAGGTAACCGAGCTGCGGAGGGCAGTCGATCACCACGATATCGTAATCGGCCTCTACCTCGGCAATGGCAACGCCAACGCGACGGAAGAACAGCTCACCCGCCCGCTGCCGATCGTTCAGTGCCCGTGGCGTCTCGTGCTCGAACTCCATCAGCTCGAGATTGCCCGGCACCAGATCCAGTCCGTCGAAATAGGTCTTGCGGACGATCTCCTTCAGCGGCTTGCGGCCCTCATCGTAACGAATTGCGCCATAGAGCGTATCGCCCTCGGAAAGATCGAATTCGGGCTGAACTCCGAGCATTGAGGAAAGCGAAGCCTGCGGATCGAGATCGATCGCAAGCACCCGGTAACCCGCCAGCGCCAGATACTGCGCCAGATAGAGCGTCGTTGTTGTTTTGGCCGAGCCGCCCTTGAAATTGGTCACGGCAACCGTCTGCAGCTTTTCGCCAGGACTGCGCCACGGCTGATAGGAAAGCGCGTCTTTCGGCTTGAGCTTCGCCATATACTGGCGCAATTCGTTGATCTGGCCGAGCGTGTAGGAACGCCGGCCATTCTGGGCAAGATCCGGCTGCGGTCCCTTGCCATCCAGTGAAAGCTGGCGAAGATAGCCGTCGGAGACGCCGATCATCTGGGCAGCCTCGCCGGAGGAGAATGTTCGTAGCGTCTTTTGCGAGAGCGGCGGAAACAGCTTGTCGCGGAGGAGCTTCAGTTGCCGCGAAAGCTGGTTCGCATGCCGCTCGATCCGTACATCTGTCGTCGATACGCTAATGTTGTCCAAAACACCCAATCCTTTTCGATGCGCTTTTCTGTCAACATAGCGTCAAAAAGCGTATCAAAAGTGACACGATTCGGGATTCGCAGCAACAATAGGGCTAAGCCACTATCCACAGGCCCGGTTGGCCGCGGCCAACTCATCGTTCAGCCCTTGCGACGTCCAAGCTTTTTCGGCATGACCGCCAGGACTCAACGGGGAGCATCCGCTTGAAGCATATCCATATCATCGGCATCGGCACGGGCAACCCGGAGCACCTGACCATACAGGCCATCAACGCTATGAACGCAGCCGACGTGGTCTTCCTGCCGGTCAAGGGCGTCGGCAAGGAAGAGCTCGCCGAAATCCGGCGGGATATCTGCGACCGCTATTTCACACGGCCGGCCGGCAGGATTTCAGAGTTCGCGGTGCCGCAAAGGCAGACGGCAGACAAGACCTATGTGCGGAGCGTCGACGCCTGGCACGGTGAGATCGCCGGCATCTATGCAGAACTGATCTCCGGTCTCCCTGATGATGGCAGCGGCGCCTTTCTCGTCTGGGGCGATCCCAGTCTCTACGACAGCACGATCCGCATCATCGAACGCGTGCGGCAGGAAAGCAGCCTGGATTTCGATTACAGCGTCATCCCCGGCATCACCAGCATCCAGGCGCTGGCGGCCAGCCACAGAATCCCCGTCAACCTCGTCGGCAAACCGATCGAGATCACCACAGGGCGCAGGCTGGCACAGGATGGACTTCTAACCGACACCACCGTCGTCATGCTTGACGGCGAACAGGCTTTTGCGAAGATCGACGATCCCGATGCCGAGATCTTCTGGGGCGCCTATCTCGGCACCAAGGACGAGATCGTCAGATCAGGACGACTTGGCGACATCGCCACCGACATTCTGACGCTCAGGGCCGAGGCCAGGCAGCGGCACGGCTGGATCATGGACATCTATCTTCTGCGCAAGGGACGGGATTTCGACGATTAGCCAGTGCGAAGCCTTTCCAGCATGCTTTGCCGGCCCGGCTGCGATCATGTAAGAAGTGGCCAGAGGATCGAGAATGAGCATTAAGGCCGCAAAGGCAAGCGACAGGACAGGCGAGGCGGATCTGCACGGTCGCCCGGCGGCAAAGATGGGTAGACGCGGCGCCTGCCCCGCCCTTGCCGCGCCGATGCCGACCGGCGACGGTTTGCTGGTACGGCTGCGGCCGACCGGCGGCACGTTGACGCTGTCGCAGTTCGCAAGCCTTGCCCGCTCCGCCGCAGCACATGGAAACGGCATTCTCGAAATCACCGCCCGCGGCAATCTGCAGATCCGAGGCCTTCGGGCCGAGACCGTCGGACAGCTCGCGACCGATATCGATGCCGCCGGTATCACCGTGCCGAAAGGGCCGGCAATCGAGACATCGCCGCTGCACGGCATCGACCCGGAAGAGATAAGCGATCCGGCCGTGATGGAAATGGCCTTGCGTGCTACGCTCCACGATCTGCTTGCCTCGCCGCGGCTCGCGCCGAAGCTCTCGCTTATCGTCGACGGCGGCGGTTCCTTCGGATTGTCAGCACTGTCCGCCGACATTCGTGTCGTCGCGCAATTCGGCGCGGATTGGCTTGTCGCGATCAATGGCGACGGTGAAACTGCAATCCCAGTCGCGATCGGTCCTGCGGAGGCGGCGATATCAGCCGTTGGCGAAATTCTGAGCTTGTTGGCGACCCTCGGGCAGGGCAGGCGAGCAAAGGATATCGACGCGACGCTTCTGCGGGCGCGTTTTCCCGCGATGGATGGCATTCAATTCATTTCGTCTCGCGCGGCAGTCATGCCGCTTGCCGGCTCGCACAGGCTTGACGACGGCAAAATCATACTCGGCGTCAGGCCGGAATTCGGGCAGATGAGAGCGCCCGATCTGGTCGCTTTGCTCGATCTGGCAAAGGCCCGTGGCGCAACAGCCATCCGGCTTGCGCCCGGTCGCGGTTTCTTCCTCATCGGGCTTTCCGACGATGCAGTGCTGGCTATGCAGATCGCCGCAGCCAGACATGGCTTCAGCAGCCAGCCTGGCGAGAATACCGAGCATATCGCCGCCTGTGCCGGCGCCGGCGCCTGCGGTTCCGCTTTCTACGAGACGCGGACCCTTGCGCGCCGTCTCATTGCCGCAGCACCTGCCCTTTTCGACGGTTCGCTGACGCTGCATCTATCCGGCTGCGCCAAGGGCTGCGCTCATGCCCGGCCGGCGCTGACCCTGACGGGCTCAGCGGAAGGTTATGGGCTCATCCTCAATGGGCTTGCGGCGGATCAGCCGGACGAACGGATCGCTGGCGGTCGGATCGATTTCGCTATAGAGAGGCTCGCCCGGTCCATCGAAGACAACAAAGACGCTGGCGAATCGACCGCCGCCTGCCTTACACGGCTCGGCGCAACCGGTGTTTCGAAGGCGCTGCGACAGGAATAGGAATGCCAGACTACGATTATATCCGCAGCGGCGATGCGATCTACGAGCGTTCCTTTGCCATTATCCGTGCCGAGGCCGATCTTTCGCGCTTCACCGACGATCAAGCCGAAATCGCCGTGCGCATGATCCATGCCTGCGGGCTGGTCGAGGCAGCGGAACATTTCCTGTTTGCCGCCGATTTCGTCAGCGCTGCGCGCGATGCGCTGAAGGGTGGCGCGCCAATCTTCTGCGACGCGGAAATGGTGTCCCAGGGCGTCACCCGGGCGCGGCTGCCGGCGCTGAACGAGGTGATCTGCACGCTGCGCGATCCCGCGACACCGGAGCTTGCGCGCGAGACCGGCAATACCCGTTCGGCCGCCGCCATGCATCTCTGGCTCGATCGGCTCGGCGGCAGCGTTGTCGCGATCGGCAATGCGCCGACCGCCCTCTTCCATCTGCTTGAACTCCTGCGCGACGGCGCACCAAAACCCGCGGCGATCCTCGGCATGCCTGTGGGCTTCGTCGGCGCGGCGGAATCGAAGGATGCATTGGCGGAAAATTCCTACGGCGTACCCTTTGCCATCGTCCGCGGCCGGCTTGGCGGCAGCGCCATGACGGCAGCCGCCATCAATGCATTGGCGAGGCCAGGCCTATGACGACAAGCGGCCGTCTCATCGGCGTTGGCACGGGTCCTGGCGACCCGGAGCTCCTCACCCTCAAAGCCGTGCGCGCCATCGAAGGTGCTGATGTGATTGCCTATTTCGCCAAGCAGGGCAGGGGCGGCAACGGCAAGGCGATCGTCGAGCCGCTGCTGAAATCCACGGTGACGCTGCTGCCGCTCTATTATCCTGTGACGACCGAGATCGACAAGAACGACGAACGCTACCAGAGCCTGATCACCCAATTCTACGATCTGTCTGCCAAAGCGGTCGCCGGGCATCTCGATGCCGGGCTGACCGTCGCCGTTCTCAGTGAAGGCGATCCGCTCTTCTACGGCTCCTATATGCACCTGCATGTCAGGCTTTCCCAGCGCTACCCGACGGAAGTGATCCCCGGCATCAGCGCCATGTCAGGCTGCTGGTCGCTTGCCGGCATGCCGATCGTCCAGGGCGACGACGTGCTTACCGTACTGCCCGGTACGATGGCTGAGACCGAGCTGACGCGCCGCCTCGCCGATACGCAAGCCGCCGTCATCATGAAGGTCGGCCGTAATCTGCCGAAGATCCGCCGGGCGCTGGCAGCGGCCGGCCGGCTTGCTGAAGCCGTCTATGTCGAGCGCGGCACCATGGCGAATGCGGCGATGGAAAAGCTCGCCGACAGGACCGATGGCGACGCGCCGTATTTTTCGCTGGTGCTGGTCCCGGGCTGGGAGGGCAACCGATGAGCGGCAGGCTTTTCGTGATCGGCACCGGTCCCGGCAATCCCGAGCAGATGACGCCGGAGGCTTTGACCGTCATCGACCAGGCAACGGATTTCTTCGGCTACGGACCCTATCTCGACAGGCTGCAGCTCCGCGACGATCAGTTGCGCCATGCCTCGGACAATCGCGAGGAGCTCGACAGGGCAGGGGCAGCCCTCGCCATGGCGGCTGACGGCGCGAAAGTCTGCGTCGTCTCCGGCGGCGACCCCGGCGTCTTCGCCATGGCTGCCGCGGTCTGCGAGGCAATCGAGAACGGGCCGGCCGCCTGGCGCTCGGTCGATCTCACCATTCTGCCCGGCATCACCGCGATGCTGGCCGTGGCGGCAAGAGCCGGTGCCCCGCTTGGCCACGATTTCTGCGCCATTTCGCTGTCTGACAATCTAAAGCCTTGGAATATAATAGAAACCCGCCTTGAACTGGCGGCAAAAGCGGGTTTCGTCATCGCGCTCTATAATCCGATCAGCCGAGCGCGGCCATGGCAGCTCGGCGACGCCTTCAAGCTGTTGCGCAACCATCTGCCTGCAGCAACGCCGGTTATTTTCGGGCGCGCGGCCGGGCGGCCGGACGAGAGCATCGCGGTCCAGCCGCTGTCGCAGGCGGATGCGTCGATTGCGGATATGGCGACCTGCATCATCATCGGCTCGGCCGAGACACGCATCGTCACGCGGCCAGGCAGACTGGACCTCGTCTATACGCCGCGTTTCATGGCGGGAGGAAACAGGTGATCGATCGCCACCAGCGCCGCCTCGACAGTTTCGACCGCTTTGACGATCGAGGCCGGAGCGCGCGCCACCATCATCACCTCGATACCGAGCAGGCGGGCTGCCTCGATCTTCGCATAGGTGGCCGCACCGCCGCTGTTCTTGGCGACGATGACGTCGATATCGTGCTGTCTCAGAAGATCGCGTTCGCCTTCCAGCGTGAACGGACCCCGATCGAGGATGTAGTCGACATTCGCAAGCGCAAGCGGCGGTTCGACGGGATCGACGCTGCGAATGAGATAGTGATGTTGCGGTGCGGCTTCCGCATGATGGGCACCCTGCCGGCCCGTCGCCAGGAAGACATGGCGGGGGGAGGGGCCAAGCGCTTCGATGGCAGCCGGAATGCTCTGCACGTCCCGCCAGCGATCGCCCGGCCGGCGTTGCCATTCGAGACGGCGCAGAGCGATGGCAGCAATGCCGGTGGTCCCAGCTGCGAAAGCGGCATTGGCCGAAATGCGCTCGGCGAAAGGGTGCGTGGCGTCGATCAAAAAGTCATATCCGCCGGCCTTCAGGAAATCGGCAAGTGCGGCAGCGCCGCCGAAACCGCCGATGCGCACCGGAACAGGCTGCGTGGCCGGTTTTTCGGTGCGTCCGGCAAGCGACAACAAAACATCGCAATCATCCCGCGCCGCGAGCGCCTCGGCCAGCAGCCGCGCCTCGCTGGTGCCGCCGAGGATCAAGATGCGGGGTCGTCCCATGTCTGATGTCGCTCCTCCGTCCGGCCAGCGCTGGCTGACTATTATCGGCATCGGCGAAGATGGTCCAGAAGGGTTGGGCGAGGCGGCGAAGAGGCTGATCGCGACCGCACCCGCCGTCTTCGGCGGTGCGCGACACCACGCACTCGCTGCCTCGCTGATCACAGGCGAAAGGCTTTCCTGGCAGAGCCCGTTCGAGCGCTCGGTCGAGGCCATCCTTGAAAGGCGCGGCACGCCTGTTGTCGTGCTCGCCTCTGGCGATCCCTTTCTCTATGGCGTCGGCGCAACGCTCTCCCGCTACGTGGCCGCAGACGAGATGCGCGCCATTCCCGGACCCTCGGCCTTCAGCCTTGCTGCCTCCCGCCTTGGCTGGCCACTGCAGGACGTCGCGACGATCTCGCTGCATGGACGGCCGATCGACCTGATCCGGCCGCATCTGCACCCCGGGCGGCGCATCATCGCGCTGACCTCAGACGAGAATGGGCCCGGCGAACTGGCTGCCCTCATGACTGCCGCTGGCTTCGGTCAGTCGCGACTTACGGTGCTCGAGGCGCTTGGCGGCGCTCGGGAACGCCAGAGAAGTTCGGTGGCTGCGGATTTCGATCTCCTGGACATCGATCCCCTGAATGTCTGCGCCGTCGATGTTGCGGCAGGGGAGGGGGCTCGCATCCTGCCTTTTGCCGCCGGGCTCGAAGACGAGCAGTTCGAGCATGACGGACAGATCACCAAGCGTGAAATCCGGGCGATGACGCTTTCCGCACTCGCGCCGCGTCACGGCGAACTGCTCTGGGATATCGGCGCAGGCTCGGGCTCGATCGGCATCGAATGGATGCTGGCCGATCCCAGCCTGAAGGCAATCGCCGTCGAACAATCGCCGGAACGGGCCGCACGGGTCGCCCGCAATGCAGCCGCCTTCGGCGTATCGCATCTCGCCGTCATTGAAGGTACGGCGCCCGACGCGCTGAAGGGCCTGCCGGAACCGGATGTGATCTTCCTCGGCGGCGGCGGCAGCGAGCCGGGTGTTGTCGATACTGCAATTGCCGCGCTGAAGCGGGGAGGGCGGCTTGTTGCCAATGCCGTGACGCTGGAGATGGAAGCGGTGCTGCTCAGTGAACATGCCAAACGCGGCGGCTTCCTCACGCGGATCGAAATATCGCGCGCTCAGCCCGTCGGCGGCATGACCGGCTGGCGGCCGTCCATGCCGGTAACGCAGTGGCGCTGGACGAAAGGATGACGAGATGACGGTGCATTTCATCGGCGCGGGACCAGGTGCTGCGGATCTGATCACGGTGCGTGGCCGCGATCTCATCGCCCGGTGCCCGGTCTGCCTTTATGCCGGCTCGATCGTCTCGGCCGAACTGCTGCAATATTGTCCGGCGGGCGCGCGCATCGTCGATACGGCGCCGATGTCGCTCGACGAGATCGAGGCAGAATATCTTCGCGCTGCCGCGGCGGGCCAGGATGTCGCCCGGCTGCATTCCGGCGATCTCTCGGTCTGGAGTGCGGTCGCCGAACAGGTGCGCCGGCTTCAAAAACACGGCATCGACTATACGATGACGCCAGGCGTTCCGGCCTTTGCCGCCGCAGCCTCAGCCCTCGGCCGAGAGCTGACGATCCCGGCCGTGGCGCAAAGCCTGGTGCTGACCCGCGTTTCCGGCCGCGCGTCACCAATGCCGAACGACGAGACACTGGCGAAATTCGGCGCGACGGGTGCCACGCTGGCAATCCATCTGGCAATCCATGCGCTGAAGCAAGTGGTCGAAGAGTTGACGCCGCTTTACGGCGTCGACTGCCCGGTCGCGATCGTCGTCAAGGCCTCCTGGCCGGACGAGCGTATCCTGCGCGGCACGCTCGCCGATATCGAGGCAAAGGTTGGGGCCGAACCGATCGAACGCACGGCGATCATCTTCGTCGGCCCCTCGTTGGCGGCGGAAGATTTCCGCGAAAGCTCGCTCTACGATCCGGCCTATCAGCGCCGGTTCAGAGGTAGAGAGTAGCGTCAAGCGACCGCGCGGCTTTTAGACCCGCGCGCTGAGATACTCCATGCTGGCGCGCAGCGCGCCGACCGGGTCTTTTAGCGCATGAACTTCCGCGGCAAAGGGTTCAAAGGAGTACGGCCCCTTATAGCCGGCCTGCAGCAGCGCCCTGACCTGTCCGGCATTGTCGAGCCGGTCGTCGCCGTCCACGAGCACGCGATGGGAATCGCGCATATCGGCAACGGATACGGAGGGATTGCTGACCCCGGAAATGTGAACGAGGCCGGCCAGCTCAGGGAAGGTCGCCGCTTCGCCGGCAAGGTGATGGTGGAAGGTGTCGTGGACAAGCCTGAAGGTCGATTCCGCGCCAAGTTCCTTGATGGCCTCGGCCGCCTCGGTCTTCGAGCGCAGCGAGCAGATCTCGAAACCGAGCGGCTCGACGAGACCGATAATGCCGGCTTCCTCCAGCATCGGCTTCAGCGCAACCAGAGACTGGCGCAGATTGGCCTGCCGTTCGCCATCGGCGCAGCCGGTGCCGTCGTTCTTCGGAACGAGGACGAGCGCCTTGGCGCCCGACGCGCCGGCATAATCGATCAGTTCCTGCGCTTCGGCGGCCCGGGTCGCATTCCACTCGTTGAAGCGCTGCAGGGCGTTGATCGAGATGATCGTCACGCCATGGCGGGCAGCAGCCTCCTTTATCGTTTCAGCTTTGGTGCCGTCGAGGATGGCATTGCCGGAAAGGTCGTTGCGGATCTCGACGGCATCGATGCCGAGCGATCGGGCCAGAGCAAAAAAATCGTCGATGGCAAGCAACGGCGCGGCCATATGGTTGAGCGCAAAACGGATCGAAGTCATGATAGGTATTTCCTCCTGATCTCCGCGTCAGGGCGGAGCGGTCCTCGTGAATGGGTCAGCGAATCTCTATCGGAATTCGCGTCGCAATCCATCCGTCATCGCCGGTGCCCGGCTTTCATTGCTGAGAGAATTTCGAACGGAATGATGGAATTCCATCACGCCTCAGATGTTCTCGGAAATATGAATATCGAAAGGCAGGAAGAGCTGTCCGGGAACAGCCGTTTCGCCGTTTTCGATGGCGCCGGTCATCAGGACCATCAACTCCTTACAGAGTGCGGGCAGGGGGGTGCCGATCGCCATGGCGACGATATCGTCGGCAAGGCCGGCTTTGCTGTCGGGCGTCAGCTCGTTGACCACGAGGACGATCTTGCCGCCGACGCCTTCTTCGCGGAATGCCGAAATTGCCCCCTCCATGCCGCCGCCGCAGACATAGAGGCCAACGAGATCGGGATGTTTCTGCAGCAGCGTCAACGTCGCCTCATGAGTGATCTCGGCAGTCTCGAGATTGATCAGCGTGTCGACGACATCGAACTCAGGCGCATTCTCGCGAAAATAGGAGCGAAAGCCGATTTCTCTGAGCTCATGGCCATGAAAGCGGTGGCTGCCGACGAAACAGGCGACCTTGCCGGGCTTGTGTGCCGTGCGCGCAATCGTCCAGGCGGCAGTGCGGCCGACCTTGCGATTGTTGACGCCGACATAGGCGTCGCGCACACCCGTGGCGAGGTCGGAAAGCAGCGAAAACACCGGAATACCGCGCTCTTTCAGCTCTTCGACCGCCGTTGTCACCGCCGGATAATCCGGGCCAACGAGAGCAACGGCCTGGTTGCGAGCGCCAAGCGTCTTGATCTTTTCGACGATCGCAGCCGGTGTCGCGGCTGACGGAAAGTCGATCTGCGTCTGGATGCGCGCGTTCGTGACCGCGCGCGCTGCGGCTTCGATCTCACGCACGAAGCTCTGATAGAAGGGCTGCATCGGCTTCTGCAGCAGGAAGGCCAGCCTGTATTGCGGCAGATCCTCGAAGACTCGCTGCTTGATCAGGCCGACGGCGTGATAGCCGATCGACTGCGCCGCATCATAGACCCGTCGCGCCGTTTCCTCACGCACCCTATGGCGGGCGTTGAGAACACGGTCGACGGTGGCGACGCTAACGCCGGAGGCGCGAGCGAGATCGGATATGGTGGGACGGCGCATCGGCGTTCCTGATGGATTCGATCATGAATGCAAGTCATTCGTGATTGTTTTTGATAGATTATATCAAGCCTGCATTGAGCGCTTTCCAAAGTCAACCTATTCTCCCAGGCAAGGGCAACGGGAGGCGGATAATGGCGACCCAGACAAAGAAGCGCGACTACGACCTTCTCGGCGAAAGCGGCCGCACCGCCGTCGAGACGGGGCTGGCGGCAGCCGAATGGTATCACACCGACATTCCCCGCAAGGAGATGAAGGCGCTGATGCAGCGCTCCGATGCGCCGGCGATCCGCGACACGGCTCTCTGGCTCGGCAGCATGGTCGTGCTTGCCGGGCTCGGCATTTATTTCTGGGGCTCGTGGGTCGCGCTGCCCTTCTTCCTCGCCTATGGCGTGCTCTACGGCTCGGCCTCCGACAGCCGCTGGCACGAATGCGGCCATGGCACCGCCTTCAAGACGCGCTGGATGAACGATGTCGTCTACCAGATTGCCTGCTTCATGATCATGCGCAATCCGGTGACCTGGCGCTGGAGCCATGCGCGCCATCACACCGACACAGTGATCGTCGGCCGCGATCCCGAGATCGCCGTCATGCGGCCGCCCGATCTTTTCCGGCTGGTGCTTAATTTCTTCGGCATCCTCGACGCCTGGCATGCGATCGTCGACATGCTGCGCAATGCCTTCGGCGGCGTCAGCGCGGCGGAAAAGACCTTCATTCCCGAGATGGAGCAGCCAAAGGCCATCCGCATCGCCCGCATCTGGCTGGCGATCTATATCGCGACGATCGCGGCCGCGATCGCCATGGGTTCGATCCTGCCGCTGATGCTGATCGGCCTGCCGCGCCTCTATGGCGCCTGGCACCACGTGCTGACCGGACTGCTGCAGCATGGCGGCCTTGCCGACAATGTGACCGACCATCGGCTGAACAGCCGCACGGTCTATATGAACCCCATCAGCCGCTTCATTTACTGGAACATGAACTACCACGTCGAACATCACATGTTTCCGATGGTGCCCTACCATGCGCTGCCCCAGCTGCACGCGATGATCAAGCACGACCTGCCGGCACCGAACCCGTCGATCTTGTCCGGCTATCGCGAGATGATCCCTGCCTTCCTGCGCCAGCTGCGCAACGAGGATTATTTCCTGAAGCGCGAACTGCCGGCCACCGCGCGGCCCTATCGCGAGGAATTTCACAACGAGCTGGCCCCGGCCGCGCAATAACGACAATCAAGGGAGGACAAGATGAGCGGAAATTGGATCCAGGTCTGCGACAAGGACGAGATCGACGAGGAGGATGTCATCCGCTTCGATCACGGTGGGCGCACCTTCGCGGTCTATCGCAGCCCGGACGACGAATTCTTCGCGACCGACGGGCTCTGCACGCATGAACATATCCACCTCGCCGACGGGCTTGTCATGGATGAGATCATCGAATGTCCGAAACATAATGGCCGCTTCAACTACAAGACGGGCGAAGCCAAGGGTGCGCCGGTCTGCGTCAATCTCAAGACCTATCCTGTCAAGATCGAAGACGGCGCCGTCTTCATCTCGCTCTGAGGGAGGCCGGCATGGCTCATTACGTCATCCTGGGCGCGGGCGAATGCGGTGCACGCGCCGCCTTCGCCTTGCGGGAAAAGGGCTTTGCCGGCGAGATAACGCTAGTCGGCGCCGAGCCGCTTCCGCCCTATGAACGGCCGCCGCTTTCGAAGGCCGGCTCCACCGATGCAAGCGATCCAAAATTCATCGCCGCGGCGGAAAAATATGTCGAAAACGGCATTCGGCTGCTGACCGGCGTGGAGGCAAGGGATTTCGATCCCGCATCCAGGACCGTCACGCTTTCGGACGGTAGCGTGCTTTCCTACGACAAGCTTCTGCTTGCGACGGGTGCCGCCGCGCGGTCATTCCCCGGCGCACAGGAAGGCAGCCGACATATTCGTTCGCTGCGGACGCATCACGATGCGGCGGCACTGCGCGATGCGATGAAGCCGGGACGGCATATCGCCATCATCGGTGGCGGCTTCATCGGACTGGAACTTGCGGCCACGGCGCGGCTGCTTGGCGCCGAGGTCACCGTCATCGAGGGGCTGGAACGCGTGCTGAAGCGTGGCGTGCCGGAGGAGATCGCTCATCTGCTCACTGAGCGCCATCGCGCTGAAGGCGTCGATATCCGCTGCGGCGTCTCCATCGGAGCGCTGACTGAGGAAACAGGAAAAGCCCTGATCCGATTGTCGACCGGCGAGGTGATCGAAGCCGATCTCGTCCTCGTCGGCATCGGTGCACGCCCGAATGTCGAGATCGCCGAAAGGGCCGGGCTGGCAATCGACAACGGCATTGCGGTCGACACCTATCTCCAGACCTCTGCTCCTGATGTCTTCGCAGCCGGTGACTGCTGCTCCTTTCCGCTGTCGATCTATGGCGACCGGCGGGTACGGCTCGAATCCTGGCGCAATGCCCAGGAGCAGGGCACATTGGCCGCGGCCAACATGCTCGGCCTTAACGAGGCCGTATCGGCGGTGCCGTGGTTCTGGTCGGATCAATACGACATGACGCTGCAGATATCAGGTCTTGCCGAAGGGGCCGCCACGCATCAGCGCCGCGAGCTCGGCGCAGGCGCCTTCATTCTCTTCCATCTCGACGCCGGCGGACGATTGATCGCTGCAAGCGGCATCGGGCCGGGCAATGCGGTGGCACGCGATATCAGGCTCGCCGAAATGCTGATCGCAGCGCGCGCCCATCCGAACCCGGCAGCACTTGCAGCCAGCGACATCAAGCTGAAATCCCTGCTGGCCGCCTGAGCTGCCCGATATTTTCACCCGATTTTTTCAAAGGAATTGATGATGAAAAAACATAGACGCGCAACCGTCGCCGATCTGCTTTCGCAAAAAGGCAAGCGCCAGCTCACCATGCTGCGCGTCACCTCGCTGGAGGAGGCGGAAGCCGCCGAAAAGGCCGGGATCGACATCGTCTCCGTACCGCCCTCGCTGCTCGGCCCGGTCTTTCGCGAGATCGCCCCCACTCCCTTTGCCATTCCGGGGCTCGAATATGGCGACCATGTCTCGGCCGAGGACTATCTGCGTGCGGCCTTTGCGGCGCTGAAGGCAGGCGGCGACGCGGTCTATTGCGCCGCAAGCCTGCAGACGATCCGGCGCATGCGGGACGAGGGTATCCCAGTCTGCGGTCATCTCGGACTGATCCCTTCGAAGGCGACCTGGACAGGCGGCTTCCGCGCCGTCGGCAAGACGGCGGCGAGTGCCGCCGAGATCTGGCGGCAGACCAAGGCGCTGGAAGAGGCCGGCGCCTTCGCCGCCGAAATCGAAGTCGTGCCAGGGGATGTCGCCGCCGCCATCAGCAGGAACACCTCGATGCTGATGATCTCCATGGGCGCAGGCAGCGGCTGCGACGCCCAATATCTCTTCGCCGACGACGTGCTCGGCGCCAATCGCGACCACTATCCGCGCCACGCCAAGATCTATCGCGACTTTACCGCCGAGCACGACCGGCTGCAGCGCGAGCGCATCGCCGCCTTCACCGAATTTGCCGAGGATGTCAGGACCGGCGCCTATCCGGAAAAGCGCCATCTCGTCGGTATCGACAACGCGGAACTGGAAATCTTCCTGCAGCGGCTGAAAAGCGAGACGGGCAATAGCTGAGGGCAAACGCGCTCTATTGCGTCGATGATGTGGGAAGCGCCGCAAAGGCGCTTCCGCTCCATTGGCTTCCGTCCCGGCCTGTGTCAGGAATTATCCGTTCGATTCATTCGGAACGGAGTATTCAGTCCCCTGTGACGATCGGCTTTGCGCATGCGGAATTGATTGCGGTGCTCGTCGCGGTGACGGGGGACGAGCCGCGCGTATTGACCATCCATTCCGGCAATGCGCTGCCGTCGGGGCCTTTCGAAATGGGTCATCGCACCCTGCAATCGGGCCTGCGCGAATGGGTGCAGGAGCAGACGGAACACCCCGTCGGCTATCTCGAACAGCTCTATACCTTCGCCGACCGCGACCGGAACAACGACATCCCAGGCGGGCGGACGATCTCGATCAGCTATCTCGGCCTCGTCAACGAGCAGTCGGGCGCCGGCCGGCCGGGATGGCACGGCTGGTACGAATATTTCCCCTGGGAAGACCACCGGCAAGGCCGGCCAGCCGTGCTTGACGAGATCATGGCGCGCCTGAGGAGCTGGGCCGATGCCGATCTGGCAAGGCGCGACCATCGCCATCGCCGCGCGGATTTCACCTTCGGCCTCGATGGCGGCGGCTGGAACGAGGATTTGGCCCTGCAGCGCTATGAACTGCTTTACGAGGCGGGGCTCGTCTCGGAAGCCGGATGCGGCGCGGAGGCCAATCTCGGCCTGGCAATGTTTGCCGATCACCGCCGTATTCTCGCAACCGGAATCGCCCGACTGCGCGCCAAGATCAAATACCGCCCCGTCGTCTTCGAGCTGATGCCGGAGAGCTTCACGCTGCTGAGGCTTCAGCGCACCATCGAGGCGTTGGCGGGGCTGACGCTGCACAAGCAGAACTTCCGCCGCCTCATCGAACAGCAGGAACTGGTCGAGGAAACCGGCGGCACGGAAAGCGAAACCGGCGGCCGGCCGGCCAAGCTTTTCCGCTTTCGCCACACCGTGCTCGAAGAACGGGCGCTGGCAGGAACGAAATTACCGCTCTCCCGCAATTGACATATGCTCACCGTGAGAATATCTCTGTGCCTATGATATGCTCACTTGGAGCATAATTAGGAGCCGGTCATGAATTATCCTGTTTCCGCATCCTCGCTCTACGAGCGCGTCAGCCGCGTCATTCCCAAAGCCGAATGGATGACGTTCGAAAATGACGTCGACGCGATCCTCGAGCTCAAGCGCCGCCGCAACGCCGTCATTCTCGCGCATAACTATCAGACACCGGAGATCTTCCACGGCGTGGCCGATATCGTCGGCGACAGCCTGGCGCTCGCCCGCAAGGCAATCGAGGTCGATGCCGATGTTATCGTGCTTGCCGGCGTGCATTTCATGGCCGAGACCGCCAAGCTGCTGAACCCCGAGAAAACCGTACTGATTCCGGATCTCGCCGCCGGCTGTTCGCTGGCGGATTCGATCACGCCCGAGGATATCGCCCTGCTGCGCCAGGCCCATCCGGGCGTGCCCATCGTCACCTATGTCAATACCTCGGCCGCAGTGAAGGCTGCCTCCGATATCTGCTGCACCTCGGGCAATGCCAAACAGGTGGTGGAATCGCTCGGTGTGCCGAAGGTGCTGATGATCCCGGACGAATATCTGGCGCGCAACGTCGCCCGCGAGACTGATGTCGAGATCATCGCCTGGCACGGCCATTGCGAAGTGCATGAACTCTTCACCGCCGAGGACGTGCGCCAGCTGCGCGAAAACCATCCCGGCGTAACCGTGCTCGCCCATCCCGAATGCCCGCCCGATGTGGTGGCCGAAGCTGATTTCGCTGGCTCCACCGCTGTCATGTCGGATTATGTCGGCAGGCAGAAACCGGCGCGCGTCGTGCTGCTCACCGAATGCTCGATGAGCGACAATGTCGCCGTGCACCATCCCGATGTCGAATTTATTCGCCCCTGCAATCTCTGCCCGCATATGAAGCGCATCACCCTTGCCAATATCCGGACGGCACTCGAGGAAAACCGCCACGAGGTGACGGTCGATCCGGCAATTGCTGTCGCCGCGCGCCGCGCCGTCGAAAGGATGCTGGCGATATGACCGAGATTCTCGAGCATCTTGCTGGACGCACGGTAATCGTCGGCAGCGGGCTTGCGGGGTTGATGACCGCGCTGACGCTGGCGCCCGAACCTTCCGTGATCGTCACCCGCGCGGCCCTTGGCGCGGAAACATCGAGCGCCTGGGCGCAGGGCGGCATCGCCGCCAGCGTCGGCGCCGACGACAGTGCGGCGCTGCATCTTGCCGATACGCTTGCCGCCGGCGACGGGCTCTGCGATCCGGCCATTGCCGCCGACATCATCGCCGAGGCACCGGCAGCGATCGCCGCGCTGCAGCAAGCTGGCGTGCGGTTCGACCGGAATGCCGCAGGAGACCTCTCGCTCGGGCTGGAGGCTGCGCACAATCGCCGCCGTATTGTCCATGCCGAAGGCGATGGCTCGGGTGCGGCGATCATCGCCGCGCTGATCAAGGCGGTGATGACAACGCCTGCCATCACTGTCCTCGAAGGTTTCGAGGCGCGGCGGATTCTGATGGACGGCGAGCAGGTCGCCGGCCTGCTCTGCGCGACCGCGAATGGCGCCGCCATTCTGCCGACTTCACGGGTGGTGCTCGCGACCGGCGGCATCGGCGGGCTTTACGACGCGACCACCAATCCGATGGGCAATTTTGGCCAGGGGATCGCGCTCGCAGCAAGGGCCGGTGCCGCGCTCGCCGATATGGAATTCGTTCAGTTCCATCCAACCGCACTCGATTCACGCCGCAGGCCGCTGGCGCTCATCAGCGAGGCAGTGCGCGGGGAGGGGGCTTTGCTCGTCAACGAACGCGGCGAACGGTTCATGGCCCGCATTCCAGGGGCCGAGCTTGCACCGCGTGACGTGGTGGCGCGGGCGATCAGCGCCGAAATCGCCCGCGGCGGACGAGTCTTTCTCGATGCCCGCGATGCTCTCGGCAGCCGCTTTGCCGCTCGCTTTCCTGTCATCTCGAGCCTTTGCGGCGAGGCCGGCATCGATCCGGCGAGAGACCTCATTCCTGTGCGCCCGGCCGTTCACTATCACATGGGCGGCGTGGCCACGGATGCAAATGGCCGCAGTTCGGTTCCCGGTCTCTGGGTCGCCGGAGAGGCGGCCTCGACCGGCCTGCACGGCGCAAACCGGCTTGCCAGCAATTCGCTGCTGGAGGCAGCTGTCATGGGCATGCGGGCGGCACGCGACATTTCAGGCATGCCGGCAAGTGATACCGGCACTATCTCCGCTGGGAGTCTCCCGGCGCCGACCGATGCGTCATTCGTGCGGCCGATCGTCTCGCGCCATCTCGGCGTGCTGCGCAATGCCGGCGCCATTCACGGCGCGATCGCCTCCCTGCTGCCGCTTGCCGAAGGGAACGGCGCTGCGGCCGATCCGGCCATCGTCGCGCTGCTGATCGCCGTCTTTGCCAGCCTGCGGATGGAATCGCGCGGCGCCCATGCCCGCACCGATTTTCCGCTGAAGCTCGCCAATGCCAACCGGCGCCAGATGCACCTTTCCCAAGCGCTGGAGATCGCCCGCGCGACGCCGCCCTATGCCCTTGCAAGGAGTGCCTGAGATGAGCCTCGTTCCCCTTCCGCGCCTGATCGTCGAACCCTTGGTGCGGGCCGCCCTTCTCGAAGATCTGGGTCTTGCCGGTGACATCACCTCGGCCTCGGTTATCCCTCGCGATCATCGCTCGACGGTGGTGATGGCGGCCCGCCAGCCGGGCGTGATCGCCGGTCTCGAGGCGGCCGACCTCGCCTTCGCCCTCGTCGATCCCGAGATCGTCATGCGCCGCCATCTCCAGGATGGCGACGCGGTAAAACCCGGCGACGTGATCGCCACCATCGAAGGCCCCTCGCGTGGCCTGCTGAGCGCCGAGCGCACCGCGCTGAATTTCCTCGGTCACCTCTCTGGCATCGCCACAGTGACGGCAGGGATCGCCGCCGCCATCATGGGCACCAAGGCTTCCGTCGCCTGCACGCGCAAGACGACGCCGGGCCTCAGGGCGCTGGAGAAATATGCGGTGCGAGCCGGTGGCGGCATGAATCACCGTTTCGCGCTTTATGACGCAGTGCTGATCAAGGACAATCACGTCGCCATCGCCGGTGGGGTCGCTGAAGCGATCCGCCGGGCGCGGGCAGGCGTCGGCCATATGGTGAAGATCGAGGTCGAAGTGGACACCCTCGATCAGCTGCAAGAAGCGATGGACATCGGCGTCGACGCCGTTCTGCTCGACAACATGACGCCCGATCAGCTGCGCGAAGCCGTCGCCATCGTCGCCGGCCGAGCCATCACCGAAGCATCCGGCCGGGTCACGCCGACAACGGCCGCCGCAATCGCTGCTTCCGGTGTCGACCTCATTTCGGTCGGCTGGCTGACACACAGCGCCCCGGTGCTGGATATCGGGCTCGATTTCGTCGAAGCCGCGGCCGCGACGGAGGTTAGCCCGAAACGGATTGCACAGGTGCTGTGACCCCTCAGGCCTGCTTCGGCTGGACTTCTTTGTCGCTGTCGAATTCCAGCAGTTCGATCATGACGCCGAGATCGGGCACCGTGTCGCAATAGGCATAGCGCCCGTGGCCACCGTCGAATTCGCCCGAAGGGCACCACGACGGAAGACGATTGGGCTGTGACCGGCGACGGCATCATCGACTGGGAAAAATTCGTACCACTCTTCCGCGAGACAAAGGCTGAGCATATCGTCACCGAGCATGACAATCCGGCCGACTGGCGCCGCTTCGCCCGGCGTGCGATCGAGCATATCAAGGCGCTCAGCCTTTAACGCGGCCGCGAGTTGGGAATAGCGGGTGATAAGGACCATCGGCAGTGGAAATAACCTGCCGCCACGACACGCAAACGGCATCCTCACGACAGTGTTGGCAAGCATCTCCTCCCCGTGTGGCGCGAGAATATGCAAATATTCGATGAAAATTCTTCTTTTTAAAGCAAAACCGCTATGCGTCGGCCTCTTATGGCTCTAACATGCTTTGGATTGGCCGGTGCGTTTGTGCGCCTTGGCTTTCAGGGGTGAGAACCGAGATGCGATGGACATCCGGCAGATGCTGACGAACAGGCTATGCCTGCTCGGAAGACCGCGATTGCTGGCGGCGGGGACGGAACTCCCCTTGCCGGAGAAGTCTTATTTTCTCCTCGCCATGCTCTCCGCCGAACCCAATTTCGAACTCGACCGCGAAACCGTCAGGCGACAGCTCTGGCAATCGGAACTGCCGGAAAAACGGGCCGGCAGCCTGCGCCAGCTCCTGGCGCGCATCGAGCAGAGCGTTCCCGCCGGCCTTCCACAGTTGCTTGCCGCGACCCGAACCCATATCGGTCTTGCCGATGGCTGGGAGGTCGATGTTCATATCCTGAAACAGAAAGGGCCACTCGCACCCGAAGACAGCGGCCTGCTGAACGGCGAATTGCTCGAAGGCGTCAAATCGCCGACGCAGGGCGCCGAGGACTGGCTGACCTTTGAGCGCCAGCGCGTCGACGAACTGCGCTCCGCCCATCTCACCCGGCTGGTCGAGACATCAGAAGACAGATCTGATGAAGAGCAGGTCACGCTCGCCAGGCGCCTGCTGGAACTCGACCCTGCCAGCGAGACGGCCTATCGCGCCTTGATGCGCACCTATGTCAGGATGAACGATCCGGCAGCGGCGCGTCAGGCCTATCTGAAGTGCAAGAGCCAGTTGAAGGACGATTTCGACACCGAGCCGGAAGAAAGCACCACCGCGCTTGCCCGCGAACTCAACCTGGTGCCGGCAGCACAGGCGACGTCGGGACATCCTCAGTCGACGCATAACCTTTCCGCCAATCCGGTCGGCCAGCCGCGCATCATCATTCTGCCGCCGGAAAGTATCTTCACCGATCCGCTGATGGAGCGCGTCGGCAGGGCCCTTCTCGAAGACGTCACCATCGGTCTCAGCCAGCAGCGCGGCTTCAAGGTGATCGCGGCGCATACGAGCCTGGAGATCCTCAGCCGTTCGATCGATCCGTCGCGTGCAGTGCCCGGTCCGCTCGACCTCAGCTTCGACTATGCGGTCTACGTCACCATCCAGGGCCGCGACGAGGATGTCTTTGCGACCTGCCGCCTGACGCGGACGACGACCTCGGAAGTGATTTGGGCCATCGAACTGCCGCTGGTCATGCAGAAGATCAGCGAATCCTTCGCGCATCTGACGCGGCGGATCGTCTCCTCGCTCGCCGACACGGTCGAGCGCCACGAACTGGCGATACCGATCGGCGAGGCGCCGCCGTCCGCCTACCGTCTCTACCTGGAAGGCAAGCGGCTGATCGCCCAGACCGATCTGCAGCATCTGCGCCAGGCGCGCAAATGGTTCAAATCCTCGCTCAATCGTTATGAACATTTCTCTGCCGCCCATGCCGGCATGTCGCGCGCGCTCGGCATGGAATGGCTGATCCGCGGCATGCGCGACAAGGAACTGCTCGACGAGGCGAACGGTGCTGCCCGGCAGGCGCAGCAGTCCGACCCGAACAGCGGCCGGGCCTACCGCGAGCTCGGCTTCGTGGCGCTTTATCGCCGCCGCTTTGACGAAAGCCTGGAATATTTCCAGCAGGCCCAGGATCTCAATCCCAACGACGCCGACATCCTCGCCGATTTCGCCGATGCGCTTTCTCATGATGGCGATTTCGATCGAGCGCTGGAGCTCAGCCGCGCGGCCTTCAAACTCAATCCGCTGCCGCCGGACTATTATTACTGGAACCTCGGCGGCATCCACTTCATGCGCGAAGAATATGAAATGGCGATCGAGGCGCTGGAACCCGTGAAGGCGAAGCAGGCAACGGCCCGTCTGCTCGCCGCCTCGCATGCCATGGCCGGCGATACGAGCAAGGCCAGGAATTACGCCAGGGTGGTGTTGGAAAACTTCCCGGATTTCCGCAGCGAGGACATCCGTCATTTCGTCCCCGATCGCGATCCCGCCTATACGGAACCGTTGATAAAGGGCCTGCATCTTGCCGGTCTTCCCTGATTGCATCGCCTTTTAACGAAGCCTGTAACGCTTAAATGACGCAGGCAATGTTTCCCTCCGATGGCTAACGGCAGCAAGGCGCTGCCCCACCAATCGGAGATGGAACATGAAGACGAATGCTGAAACCACTGCAGCTCAGACACAGTCTCTGCGCTTTTCTGCCGCCGCCAGGGCAGCCCTGAAGCAGGACGAACTCAACGTTTCCGCAAATGCGCTTGAGAGCCTGACGCATGCGCTGAGGTTCCGCTAAGGAACAGATCGGTATGTCCGCTTTCACCGACCTTGAAACACTAGCCGGTGACCTTAAACGATCATCGGCCGGTGTCAGCGATTATCATGACCGCGCGGTCACGCCGGCTCAGACCCTCGCAGCCATCAGGCCGCATTTGCGCGAATTCGGCATCACGCGCGTCGGTCTCTTGACGGCACTCGATGTCTTGAACATCCCCGTCGCTTTCGCAACGAGGCCGAACAGCCATACGCTTTCGGTCTTTCAGGGCAAGGGTATCGACAATGATGCCGCCATGACCTCGGCGGCGATGGAAGCAGTCGAGACGCGGATCGCCGAACTTGCCCCCGCCGATCTGACGCAGGCGACGGTCGAGAGCATGCGGGCGGAGCGGGCCACGATGATCGATCTCGACAATGTCGCACGCTGCGCGCCCGACGAGATCGCCAGCAAGCCTATTCCCTGGTGCACGGGGCTCGACATCCTTTCCGGCAGCAGCGTCTTCGTGCCCTGGTGGCTCGTCGGTCTCGATCATCGCGGCGAGAGGCCGCCGGGCTTCGAGCAGTCGAGCGACGGGCTTGCCTCCGGCAACACGCCCTCCGAAGCTGTCCTGCATGGGCTTTGCGAGCTGGTGGAGCGCGACGCCTGGGCCTTGACCCAGCTGAAATCGCCGGAGCGCCTGAAGGAGAGCCGCGTCGACCCTGCCTCCTTCGGCGATGCGGTTATCGACGTCATGACCGACCGGATCACACGCGCCGGCATGAAACTGCTGCTGCTCGACATGACGACGGATATCGGCGTTCCCGCTTTTCTGGCAGTCATCATGCCGGGCAATCTTTCCGACCGTGTCGACGCGCGCTGGTCGCATGTCTGCGGTGGCTGCGGATGCCACCCCGATCCCGTGCGCGCCGCGCTGCGCGCCATCACGGAAGCGGCGCAGAGCCGGCTGACCGCGATCGCCGGCAGCCGCGACGATTTCTCGCCGCGCATCTATCAGCGGCTCGACCGGAGCGCGGCGATGCAGCAGGTGGTCGAACTTTGCGAGGGCGACGGTCGGATGCGCGCGTTCCACGACCGCCATCGCCGCCCGGCGACGATCCAGGAAACCATCGCCCATATTGCCGAGCGACTGGCGGCGACCGGCATCGAGCAGATCATCGTCGTGCCCTTTCCGCATCGATCCCTGCCGATCTCGGTCGTCAGAGTGATCGTGCCGGGACTGGAGGTCGATATTTCGGGCCAATACATTCAGCTCGGCATGCGCGCGGTCAACACGATAAGAGGAGCCGAATCATGAAGGTGCTGTTTGTCGGCCCGAGCCTTGGCAGTGATCTTGCCGCGGCAAGAGCCATATCTCCTTGCATCGACTTCCGGCCACCTGCCGCCGCCGGCGATATCTTGAAGGCGGTTCGGGACGGCGCCACTGCGATCGGCCTTGTCGACGGCTATTTCGGCGATCTGCCTTCGGTCTGGCACAAGGAAATACTCTACGCACTCGAACATGATGTCGCCGTTGCCGGCGGCGCCAGCATGGGGGCGTTGCGGGCAGCCGAATGTGCCCCCTTCGGCATGGTTGGGCTCGGCTCGATCTTCGAAGATTATGAGTCCGGACGGCTGCTCGACGATGAGGCCGTCGCGCTGGTGCATGCGCCAACCGAGTTCGGCTGGCTGCCGCTTTCCGTACCCTGGGTCGATTTCGAGCCGACGATCGACGCGCTTCACGCAAAAGGCGAGATTTCGCCCGGCGAGCGCAAGAAGCTATTGCTGGCCGGCCGGTTTCTGCATTTCTCCGAGCGCACCTATGCGAAGGTGGCCGACGAGTGCCATTTCCGCAAGCCGCGCCGCGACCATATCCTCGCCGCCGTCCGCGGCAGCCGCGTCGAGCGCAAGCGCGACGACGCGCGACTGGTGCTGGAATGGCTGAGCCGGGATAAATTCCTTCCCGTCAACCGTGACTGGCGCTTTGCCGCGACCTCACATTGGGAGCTCTTGCACGCCGAAGTCACGCGCAATGCGGTTCCTGTAACGCTTGAATAACGGTCGCGGCGAGATGATGCAGCACTGATGGAATCGTAGGGTTCCACGACCAAGAGGCGGGAACGATGCTTGATCAATACAAAGAGGGTACCGGCAGCGAATACGCAAGGATCTTCCGGCTGCTGTCGGCAGCCAAGGATGAGGCTGAAAAGCTCCAGCTGCGCAATCTGACGCACCTGACGAACATGGCGCTGCTGCAGGTCGTCATCGATTGGGACGGCATAGATCCCGACAGGGAGCTTGACGTCAATCTCGAGAAGCTGCTCGGCAGCAAAGCCAAGATCGCAATGAAGGATGCCAGCGAGAATCTAATCCTGATCGATCGCCATTGAGCCCGATCGATTGCTATTGATCCCGATCGATCGCGATTGATCCTCATGCGGTCCGTTCGGAGCGCGTGAAGGCAACCGGTCTATTCGGCCGCTTCGGTGTCCAACTCCCCGGTTTTGGCAATCGCCTGGACGAGCTTCAGGATCTTCTTGCGAAGCGCTTCGTTCTTGATCGAAAAGAACGCCGCATTGAGAAGCACACCTTCGCGCGAAATAACGAATTCTTCGCTCGGAGCGGTATTGTCGTTGGCCGTGTCAGGGGTCGACAGGTCGTCAAAAAACGTCCTGACATCGACCTTCAGCGCACCGGCGATTTCGACCAGCATGCTGGCGGAAACGCGGTTGGAACCCTTTTCGTACTTCTGGATCTGCTGGAACGTTACGCCAACACGATCGCCCAGTTCCGTCTGAGAAACTTTCCTCAACAGACGCTGGATACGGATCGTCTTTCCGACGTGAACATCGACGGAATGCGGTTCTTCTTTCATTTCATTTTCCCTTCTGAAGGCAGCGGACAGGGGTCATTCGCCATATCCGTGTCAACAACTTTTAGCCGAGATAAATAAGGCTAGCAATTGCTTGCATGTAGATAGCGTTAAGCCCGAAAATCGGGCGTTTTTTGTCCCGGAATGGTACAAAAAACATGCCGAAATGGCACGCCCAGGAGACCGGTCGCTTTATTTTGTGACGTCAGAGCGACCAGAGGCGCTGCGCATTGGCGAAAAGCAACTTCGAGCGCTCTGCCTCGCTACTACCTGAGAGCATCGCATGGGTCGCCGCAACCCAGGTAGAGAGGCCGCCACCGAGCGTGCAGACCGGCCAATCGCTGCCCCAGACGACGCGGTCCCAGCCGAAGCTTGCGATCACATGTTCGAGATAGGGCTGCAGCATTTCTGCCGTCCATGTCTTCGCATCAGCATAGGCGACAACGCCGGAGACCTTGCAGACCACGTTCGGCCGCCGAGCAATCTCTGATATGCCGGCCCTCCATGGCTGGAAGGCGTCCGAGCGGATATCCGGCACGCCGCAATGGTCGAGAACGAACTGCACATCAGGCGCAAGATCGACGAGGGCGGTTACACGGCTCGCCTGATGCGGCAATGTGCAGAGGTCGAAAGTCAGGCCGCTGCCGCTCATGCGCCTGATGTTTTCGCGAAACAGGGCGCCTTCGGAAACATCATCTGGCACCACATGCAGCACGCGGCGGAACCCCTTGACGAAGGGATCGGCCTTTTGCCGCTCGAGATAGGCGGCAAAGCCTTCCTCTTCCGGCCGGCAGGAGACGATGGCGCCGGCAATCAGACTGCCTTCCTTTTTGGCGATGCCGGCGACGTGATCGGTCTCGGCCTGCATCGCGGCGGGATCCACGTCGACCTCCATATGCAGCGCCGCGGTAATGCCGCAGCGCCGCGCTTCAGTCGCATAGGTCTCGTAGAGGAAATCATGATCGAGAGCGGGCGCGCCGGAGAGCCAGGGATAGGGCAGGGCCGATCGATCGATGATGTGCAGATGGGTGTCGATGAACACGCTCTTCTCCTCCCAGAGTGGTTTGGCGGCAAACCTATTCCTGGTGAATGGATTGTTCAAATAGAAATTCTTAGGCCTCAGGCGGGGTTAACGACATCGGCGCCGGCAAGCAGCGAAAGCTGGGCGGCGGTTTTCTGCACCAGCATGATCGCCTGCGTGATATCGGGAGCGGACGGCGCATTGACGAGCGCGATAAAGGGGCAGGTGAGGGCGGCGATGCAGCGGCGGTCCGGCCCAAGAACCGGAGCGGAGAGATTGTAGACGCCTGATGTCTGGGCGCTCGCCATCATCTCGTAGCCGCGCTCGCGGATCTGGTGGAGGCGATCGTAGAATTCGGGGCCGAGTTCGATGTCCGAGCGGCTGCGCACATGTTCCGAGATCATCATCTCCCGCTCCTCCTCGCTGCGGAAGGCAAGCAGCACATGTCCCGAGCCGGTGTCGAAGAGGCTGATATGGGCGCCGATGCGGATCGAGAATCCCCAATAGTCCGGCGCCTCCTGCTGGGCGATGACAACAGCCGCGCCTCGATCGAAGACGGCAAGATGATTGGCCTGGCGCGTGCGCTGGGCGAGATCGCGCATCAGCGGCGTGGCATAGGAGGCAAGCCGGCGCACCGGCGCGTGCAGTTGCGCAAGACCGAAGAGCTTCAGCGTCAGCGAATAGCGGTCGCCATCCAGCCGGGTGACGTAACCGCGGCGCACCAGCCGGTCGAGCATGCGGTAGAATTCGTTGGGGCTGCGGTCGAGCCGTTTGGCGATTTCGGCCTGAGTGAGGCCACTGTCGACGCCGGCGAGCAATTCCAGGATATCGAGGCCCTTGTCGAGGGCAGGAGCGCGGTAGCGGTCGGACTCGTCGGTCTCCATTCCTTCCTCCTGTGAATATCACTCTGCATATACGCAGAACCGCAGCCGGAAAAGGAAAACTTCGCACTTGACCCTTGGCCAATCGTCTGTTTGTCTATAAACAGACAAATCATCACTGAAAAAGGTCGATCGGAAGCGAACGACTGAGCTACAGAAGGCGCCCGAGCGGCAGGATCATAAGCAAGCCGGGGACAGGGAGGAAGACCGTGCAGCGCATGGGAATGGTCATCGGACCCGCCGCCGGCGGAGATCGCCGAAAAAGCAGCCAATCGACTGAATCCCCCGCCGATCTGCCTGTGCAACAGCGCCAACTCCTCCATTTAACGCAGAGAGCCACGCATCTCTGGAAGCAGACCGGCGCGCTGCATCACGCCGAGCTTCGCCGACATCAACCGCACTCCATCGTCCAGCGTAGACAATTCCAGAAAAGGCCCGTGACATGACAAACAGACTTTCCGGCAAGACCGTTCTCATCACCGCCGCCGGTCAGGGCATCGGCCGGGCGACGGCGGCAGCCTTTGCCGCGATCGGCGCCAGGGTTCACGCGACGGATATCAACACCGAGGCGTTGGCGACGCTTGCCGCCGAAACCGGCGTTTTCACCCATCAGTTGAACGTGCTCGAAGAGGATGCGGTCAAGGCCCTTGTCGCCGAGATCGGGGCTGTTGACGTGCTGTTCAACTGCGCCGGCTTCGTCCATGCCGGCTCGATCCTCGAGATGAAGGATTCCGATCTCGAATTCGCCTTCGACCTCAACGTCAAGGCGATGATCCGCACCATCCGCGCCGTGCTGCCCGGCATGATCGAGCGCAAGGACGGAGCGATCATCAACATGGCCTCCGTCGCCTCCAGCATCAAGGGCGTGCCGAACCGCTTCGCCTACGGCGTCACCAAGGCGGCCGTGATCGGGCTCACCAAAGCCGTTGCCGCCGATTATGTCGGTCAGGGCATCCGCTGCAACGCCATCTGCCCCGGCACGGTGGAAAGCCCGTCGCTGCAGGACCGCATGCGCGCGCAGGGCGATTACGACGCCGCGCGCGCCGCTTTCATCGCCCGCCAGCCGATGGGCCGGCTCGGCTCGCCGGAAGAGATCGCCGATCTCGCCGTCTATCTCGCCGGCGCGACCTACACGTCGGGCCAGGCGATCGCCATCGACGGCGGCTGGACGATCTGATTTCAGCTGATGCGGCCCGCCCGGCAGTCTTGCCGGCCGGCCCGGCCACTGCAATCGGCTCTATATAATCGGCGCATATAAACGGGAGGAACAACCATGACCCGCATCACCGACCTTCGTGTCTTCGATCTCCGCTTCCCCACGTCGCAAAGCCTTGATGGATCCGATGCGATGAATCCCGATCCGGATTATTCGGCGGCCTACGTCATTCTCGATACGGATGCGCCTGATCTTGCCGGCCACGGCCTGACCTTCACCATCGGCCGCGGTAACGACATTTGCTGCATGGCGATCGAAGCGATGCGCCACCTCGTCGTCGGCGCCGACCTCACCGAGGTTCTCGCCCATCCCGGCACCTTCTGGCGGCACCTGACCAGCGACAGCCAGTTGCGCTGGATCGGCCCGGAAAAGGGCGCCATTCATCTGGCGACCGGTGCGGTCGTCAATGCCGTCTGGGATCTGCTGGCCAAACAGGCCGGCAAGCCTGTCTGGCGGCTCGTCGCCGAGATGTCGGCGGAGGAGATCGCCGATATCGTCGATTACCGCTACCTCACCGATGTGCTGACGCGTGCCGAGGCGGTCGAGATCCTGAAGCGCGCCGAGGCGGGCAAGGCGGAACGCATCGCCATCCTCGAAAAGGAGGGCTACGCCTGCTACACAACCTCGGCCGGCTGGCTCGGCTACGGCGACGAAAAGCTGCGCCGCCTCTGCCAGGAGGCGATCGATGCCGGCTTCAACCATATCAAGATGAAGGTCGGCCGCGACCTGGAAGACGATATCCGCCGCCTTAGGATTGCCCGCGAGGTGATCGGACCCGATCGTTACCTGATGATCGACGCCAACCAGGTGTGGGATGTCGGTCAGGCGATCGACTGGGTCAAGGCGCTCTCCTTCGCCAAGCCCTTCTTCATCGAAGAACCGACAAGCCCCGATGATGTCGCCGGCCACCGCAAGATCCGCCAGGCGATCGCTCCGGTGAAGGTTGCGACCGGCGAGATGTGCCAGAACCGCATCATGTTCAAGCAGTTCATCGCCGAGGGCGCGATCGACATCGTGCAGATCGATTCCTGCCGCATGGGTGGGCTGAACGAGGTGCTGGCCGTACTGCTGATCGCCGCCAAGTTCGACCTGCCGGTCTGGCCGCATGCCGGCGGCGTCGGCCTGTGCGAATATGTGCAGCATCTGTCGATGATCGATTATGTCGCGGTGTCGGGCACCAAGAAAGGCCGCGTCATCGAATATGTCGATCATCTGCACGAACACTTCCTCGACCCCTGCCGGATTGAGAACGCCGCCTACATGCCGCCCACCCTGCCGGGTTTCTCGATCGAGATGAAATCGGCCTCGATCAGCAACTATACGTTTCGAGGCTAAGGAAACTTCGCCGGCCGCATGTTGAATTCTTGATTTCGACAGTCTTTCTTGTCGACGATGGGCTTCCAATCTGACGGGACTGCTCCAATTGACTTGGAGGCGGCGAAGCTTGCTTTTTAAAGCGCCGAGGAATATTTTCGTAGTGTGAATGCGGAGGGGGCCCAGCACCAGCAGGCCAGCAAATTTTATTGAACTTAAACAATAGAATGTTTGCGATCGAGCCATGCCCAAGTTTCACCACGTCAAGAGACTGTGCGCTTATCTGCTGATCGTCGCTGCAATGCTGCTGTCGGTCGGCACCGCATCTGCCGCCATTACTGAAGAGAGCGGACGCCGCGTCGCTCTCGTCATCGGCAACTCGGTCTACAAGACGCTGCCCTCGCTTCCAAATCCCGCCAATGATGTCGAAGAGGTCGCTAGTACACTGCGGGCTGCCGGTTTCGACGTGACGATCGGCGTCAATGTTGACCGCATCGGGCTCGAAGATACGGTGCGCCGCTTCCTGCGTTCGACCAGCAATGCCGAGGCCGGCCTCATCTATTATTCGGGCCACGGCATCCAGGTGGGCGGCCAGAATTTCATCGTGCCGGTCGATGCGACACTGGAGACGCCCTATGACGTCGAGACGCAGACCATGCCGCTCGACCTCATCCTCAACCATCTCAAGCAGAATTCGCGGGTGCAACTGATCTTCCTCGACGCCTGCCGCAACAATCCCTTCAATGCCCAGAAATTCTGGATGGCGGAAAAACTGGAACCGGTCGGCGCCACACGTGGACTTGCACGTATCGACAGCGATCTCGGCAGCCTGATCGCCTTTTCCACTGAACCCGGCCAGGTGGCGCTCGATGGCAGCGGGGCGCTCAGCCCCTATTCCGAATCCTTCATCAAACGCGCCAGCGAACCCAACAAGGAAATCCGCCAGGTCCTGACCGACGTGCGCCGCGATGTGATCGCCATGACCGGCGGCAAGCAGGTCCCCTGGGAAAACTCCTCGCTGACCGACAGCTTCTATTTCATTCCGGCACCGCCGCCGCCAAGTGTCGAACCGATGCAGCAGGTCAGCGTGCCAGAGGGTGCGGCCGCGACCAAATTGCCGATCGCCCCGCCGCATGACGAGACCGGCTCGGCACTGCTCGTTACCCTCAACCAACTTCCGAAGACGGGAAAGCTCAGCTTCGACGGCAAGCCGGTCGACCAGGGCGCAAAGATACCTGCCGCGGCCCTGACGGCGCTGACCTATGATTCATCAGGTGTTGCCGCCGGAACCGTCGGCCTGATCGGCTATACTGTCAGCGACCCCTATGGCCAGGCGACGCAGGGCGTGGTGGCGATCACCGTCTCGGCGGATGCCGGCGCCAAGCTCGCCCAGCTCGAACAGGAAAAACAGGTGCGGCTGGCCGATGCCGATGCCTATCTGAAGACGCTGCCGCGCGATGTGGACACGACAATCGGCGTCGGCCCCGTCGAGGCCGGTTTGCCAGTTGTGCCGGCATCGGCCACGGAGATGACCTTCAAGGTCGCGGCCCTGCCCGACAAGGGCACGCTGCGCGCCGGAGACCGCGTGATCGGGCTCGGTCACGTGCTGGAGTCCGCGGATATTCCATTGCTCTCTTACGAGCCGCAGATCGGCACCGAAAACCAGCCTTTCGCCCTGACGCTACAGGCCGCCAACGACGATCTGCCGCCCGCCACCGTCACCTTCAAGCCGGCGCTCGACGCCTGCGACACATCAGCCGCCGCCCCCCTTGACCTGCAGGGCGTGACATCGGGCAAACTGCCGAACGAGATCGATCCGGACATCGCGCTGCCCGCCTGCACGGACGCGATAAAGGCCTATCCTGAGGTCGAGCGCTTCGTTTATCAGCTCGGCCGCGCCCAGCTTGCCAACCGCGACACCAAGACGGCCTTTGCGACGATCACAAAGGCGATGGATGCCGGGCATGTCCGGGCGATCTATGAACTGTCGAGCCTTTACGAGTTCGGCGCCTCCGTTCCGCGTGACGCAGCCAAGGCAAGCGAGATCGCCAAGGGTGGTGCAGCCAAAGGTGATCCTTTTGCCCTGCACAGCTACGGCAAGGCCCTCTATTACGGCCGTGGCACAAAGGCCGATCAGCAGCTGGGGTTGCGCCTGATGCTGCAGGCCGCCGATCTCGGCCATACCTATGCGATGAACGAGCTCGGATACATCTTCCTGAACGGCGTCAACGTTCCGGCCGATCCGGAACGCGGCATCCGCTTCTACGAGGCCGGCGTCCAGCGCAACGACATCTATTCGCTGAACAATCTTGCGCTCGTCTACCGTTTCGGAAAAGGCGCTCCTGAGGATCTTCCAAAGGCGCTCGACCTTTTCACGCGGGCGGCAGAGCGTGGTCAGCCCTATGCCCCGACCAATCTCGGACGCATGTATCGCGACGGCATCGGCGTTGCCGCGGACAAGGCGGAAGCAGTGAAGTGGCTGGAGATGGGCGCGGAGCGCGGCGACTATTGGGGGGCATTCGACCGCGCGGTACTGGCGAAGGAAGACGGCGCGGGCGCTGACAGCCTTGCAACGGCGGCGCGCTATTTCGCGCTGGCGACCGCCATCAACATGCCGGGCAGCGGCGACCCGAAGAACCAGGCAAAGGCGGAACTTAAGGCCTTGCCTATTGCTTCAAAGAAGAAAGCAGAAAAGGCCTTCATTGCCGAGTTGACCGCTCAGGAACAGAAGGCCCTTCCGAAGACCAAGTCGCTCGACGACAGCCTTGTTCAACTCGCCAAGGCGACCTGGGTAAAGCGAAATCCGAGGTACGATCTCTTCTAAATGGCGGTCTGGGGGCGCCCTACATGAACAGCAAGCTCATCATCCGTATTCTCTTGTGCTCGACCTTCATTGCCGGCTCAGGCGCGATCCTGCAGAGCTGCATTTTCGACCCTGGCGCGAGGACACTGTTCGCCAGTGAAGAGCCGGCCAGGAACGCCACGCCTGCCAGCAAACCAACTTCCACCGTTAGAAGAGTGTCCGCAACAAGCAATCAACCGGCTTTCGCCCGCTCTGAGAACAGTTCCAGTGGGCATTCCGGCTCTGGCATGGGCGGCTCTTCCGGCTCCAGCGGTTCTTCTGGTTCCGGCGGCTCTTCCGGCTCCAGTGGTTCTTCTGGCTCCAGCGGTTCTTCTGGTTCGAGCGGCTCTAGCAGCTCATCCAGTTCGAGCAGTTCGTCCAGTTCGAGCAGTTCATCGAGCTCTACCGGCGGCTCATGGTCCGATCGCCGCCTAAAGACCGATATCCGTCGGCTCGGCACCTCGGCTCAGGGCGTACCGGTCTATGCCTTCCGCTACATCTGGGGCGGCCCGGTGTTCGTCGGTACAATGGCCCAGGATCTGTTAGCGATCAGGCCTGAGGCGGTCATCGCCACCAGATCGGGTTACTATATGGTCGACTATGACAAACTCGACATTGCCATGATCTCGCTGCCGGAGGATGCGCCTCGGCTGGCGGATGAAGTAACCATGGCGCTTGCGTCGCAGGCGGCGCGGATACCCTCTCCGGTCTCCGTTCGGCAACCTTTCGTTCAAGCGGCAATGTAATCGAGGAAGCCGAAAGCGTGCCGATACCGCAGGACTGGGATACCGTTACCGGGAGCCCTCTCGTCAGTCAGGCTGCGACGCTTGTCGGAGTTCTCCTCGGCATTGCACTCTCGGCCTATCTGCAGCTTGAGCCCGGCAAGGCGATGGCGCTTGCCCTGTTCTGCCTTCTCCTGGTGTGGATCGTCGTCGACGGCACACTGGCTGCTCGTCGGGCCTGGGCATCGCGAGAGAGGCGGGACGAGGCTCCCGCCGCTTTCTGGCGGCGCATCGGAACGAAGCTTGTCGGCCTCGCTGCGCTTCTTGGCGTGGTCGTCATTGTCTGTTCGGTCTTTCCGTTTTTCACGCAGTCGTCAGCGGTCCGATGGTTCATCGAGGCCGGCCACACGACCATCGTCATTTCTATCGCACTTGCTGTTGCCACCATCCTCTACATCGTAGCCACTGATCTGGTCGCCGGAGAGCCCGACGATTATCTCAATCAGGTCGGGCGCGCGGTGTTGATGCAGGATTTTCGCGAAGAGGACGTGCTGTTCGCATTGCGCCTGCTCGCGATCAAGTGCTTCTTTCTCGTGCTGATGTTCTCAGGCGGCATGGCGGCCTTTTCCGATCTTGCCGATAAGCCGGCATGGGCGTTTCCGCCGCTCTCGGCCGCCTGGTTCGAAGGCCTGTTGCGGCTTGCCTTTCTTCTCGACGTCGTGCTTGCCGCCGGCGGCTATATCGCCACCTTCAAACTCTTCGGCTGGCATGTCAGGGCGACGGAGACGACGGCGCTCGGCTGGCTCGTCTGCCTCATCTGTTACGAACCGTTCTTCCCTGCGATCTCGCATGCCTTCGTGCCTTATGGCGAGGGGCCGGGCTGGGAGACGGTGATCGAGGAGGGTTCGCCCGTCTTCATTCTCTGGAGCGTCGCGACGCTGTTCTGCACCCTCATCTATGTTTGGGCGACTGTCGCCTTCGGACCGCGATTTTCCAATCTCACCCATCGCGGCATCATCACATCGGGCCCCTATCGCTTCATCAAGCATCCCGCCTACGTCTCGAAGAACATCGCCTGGTGGCTGTTTGCTGCTCCCAGCTTCATTGCCAGCGGCCTTGCGGAAGGGCTTGCCCGGGCCGGCATGCTGGCGATCGTCAGTCTGATCTATGTCATGCGCGCCCGCGCCGAAGAGCGCATGCTGAGCCGCGATCCCGCCTATCGGGACTATGCCGAGAGCGTCACCAGCCACGGGCTTTGGGCGATGGCAAAGCGACGGTTGATGTCAAAGCCGGCAGCCTGACGCTGCCTTTCATTCAACCATCCAGCCCCTTGAAGCGCACCGGCTGGTAGCCGCGCATCAACAGGCTGCCGAGCGAATAGGTATTGCGGCAGACACGGCCCTTGCAGGCATTTGGCGAGGCTTCCATCACTTCCACCTTGCGGTCGTCGGTGAAGCGCATGAACAACAGCACATGCGAGCCCGGCTTGTTCAGCGCGTCGCCCGGCCGCATCGACCAGGGGTCGGAGAGGCGCTTGGTGATCCCGGGGATGGCGCGCGTCGAGACATGCATCTTCAGACCCCAGGCGTCGCTGACRAAGCCGGAGCAGTCGACGCCGAGGATATTGGATTGCGGCGCGCTCTTGGTGCAGACATTGCCGGCAGTCTGGCCCTTTTCGACGCCGCCGACGAAATTCTCGAGCGGCGTCTTGCAGCCCCAGCAGTAGGGAACACCCTTGACCGTCTGGCCGCGCTTGCCGATCAGGTAGATCGGGCGGCGCAGCCTGTTCATGTTGATGCAGCCTGGGCCTGGATCCTTGCCATAGGCGGTTGATGTCACTAGCCAGTTTAGCGTCTCGAAGCCGATTGCCCGCTCGATGACGTCGTTGCGCGATTTCGGCACAAGCGCCACCTTCGGCGTCTTGCCGGGATTGCCGGCATTCGGCTGCTTGGCCGGACGGGCGACGGCAAGCTTGCGGCCGGGCTCACGGCCGTCAAGCCGCAGCACCTGTGCCCGGCTTTCTTGCGAACGCAGATAGAGCACATCGCCGCGCGGGCCGATCGCCACGAAACGCCTGGAGAATACCGTGCCGGGGTCGATCGGCAGGTCGTAGACCTTGTCCATCGCCCCGTTCGGCGTGAAACGCACCACCAGCATGCCGGTGCGCTCGGGCCGGTCGGCCGGCACCAGCTCGACCAGCGCATAGGGCCTGCCTGTCGTGTCGATGTCGAGCAGTTCGACGGTGCCGATCCGCCCTTCCGAGGTCAGCTGCAGCGAGAGGAAATTCTCCTCCGAGCTGCTGCGCCGCAGCAGGATCTCCGCCTTGTCATTTGCGGCGGCCGAGACCTCGGCGACGATATCGCCGAGCCCGCGGCTCGGCACGTATTGAATGACCGGCGGGCGGGCCTCGGGCCGGCTGGTGCTGCGGCCGATCTCGTCGATGATGCTGTTCAGCGGACCGGGCGATACCGAGCCCATCGAGGCGAAGACCGAGCGGGTGTAGTCGTCGGCATCGCCACCGTCGACGGCGCGCAGCATCTGCGACCGGCCGTCGGCATCGGTGGAGCGCTCGAGCGGCACGACGCCGTCCGACCAGAGGTAGAGTTCGTTGTGGACGACGGCGAGATCTTCCGGCGCGGCATTATCAGGCAGCGGCAGGATTTCGGGATCGGCTTGCGAACGTTCGGCGTCGATGGCGAGCACGCGGCCGTTATTCTGGTCGAGGATGTAGATCGTGCCGTCGTCGCCGACGGTGATCGCCGCCGGACCGGATGCCTCCACTTCCTCGTTGGACGAGATGATGCCGACCGAACGCGCGCCGCCGCCGCCGCGAAGCTCGATCATCACAGTGTCTTTGGCAAAAACCGGCGAGGCGACCGCAAGTGCCGCGGCAAACAAAAAATGCGACCCTGAACTACGCATTGCCTCGACCCCCGGCATCATGCTCTGTGACCAAGTCTTTAAAATGGTAGGCTAGATATGCCCCCTCAGCAAGCCGTTGCTTTCCAAACGATTTGGAGATCTGCGCCTGGAATAGTACAAGATCATCGTCTCGAAGATTTGCTGGCAGGGAATGCTTATGCTGGAATGGAACGGTGACGAACTGGCGCTCGATATAAGCCTGCTGGAGCAGGTTCGCGCCGCGCGGATAGGCTTCTCCGATCGCGTCTGCGCGGCGTCTGCCAGCAAGGATGACAAGCATCTGGCGCAGCTGCGTTCCGAGCCGACCTATCTGATGGCCGAGTTCCTCTATTCGATGAAGGTCTTCGGCATCAGCACCGCTGCGGATATCGAACGCTTCGCCGATCTGCACAACGACTACGTGGTTTCGCTCACCCGCGATCCGGCCAAGCTGCAGCGCCTGGGACTGTCGCAGGATCGGGCGCTCGCCTCGATGTTCACCGCCGACACCAAGCCGCGGCTGATCCAGAACTGGGCAGAAAAATCAGGCGCGATCGACCAGTCCAATCTCGCCCGTTTCCTCGTCGCGGTGATGTCGAGCGAGACCTGCCGCAAGACATTGATCGATTTCGAGACGGCGGGCTTCATGCAGCGCAAGCGCTCGCCTTACGGCACCATGGTCGTCTGGTCGACCGGAATGATCGAGGAGATCTTCGGCGAGATGCTGCGCGACCTGCGCCTTAGCCTGCAGCAATTGAAGATCCTCTGACCTCCGTGGCCAGTCGATTTCAACCCTCCCAATCGATTGGCACGGAGCGCCGTTGCCTTCCTTCCGGCCTCTCCCTATTGTCGTGCTGCTTGCCCTCTTGCGGCGCGCATCAGGTTGATAACGGATTTGACGACGATGACGAAATCCTGGCTCATAACCTTGTCGATCGGCCTTCTGCTGGCGCTGCAGATCCCCCGGCTTGCCTATTCCGGCCCGGCTGAGGACGCGCTAGCGGCGCGAAACCCCTCGCTGGCGGCGTTGCGCCACCATGACGAAAAGGCCTTTGCTGCGGCGACGGCGATCATCGCTGAACACGAACGCGCCAAGGGGCTTGCACCCGGCGAAGACAAGCTGCCCGACGCGACCTCACCCGGCCGCGACATGGGCTCCGGCCCCGGCAAGGAATTCACCGTCGACAATCCCGATATTCTCTGGCTCTACAATTCCTCGCCCGAGGGAATGAGCGACCTGATCTCGATTTTGAAATCAGCCGGGCAGAAACCGAAGAACTAACCGCCTGTCTGCAGTCGAACGGGACTATAAAAGGCGCCGGTTATTGCCGGGCGTGAGTCTTGCTCACGTCTTTGCCTCGCAAAATCTTCCAGGCTCCAAATAATTTGTAACCCTCCCTCAAGCAAGTCAGGCGAAGCCATCCCAATTTCGCCGGTCAGTGCTATTCTCATCTTCAACACAGTGTGAGATTGTTCGAAGAGGAGGTTTTCCAATGCCGAACCGCAAAGCCATCCTAGCAGCAGCGACCTTTCTTTCGCTTTTTTCGATGGTTCCCGCCGTCGAAGCGCAGAACGAACGCACACTGACCGAGGCGCCGGCGCAGACCGGGCCTGTCAGCATCACCTTCGATCGCGCCGAGGCCAAATACGCCATCGGCGAAGTTGTCGGCCTCTTCATCCAATCGACCGAAAACAGCTATGTCACGGTGCTGAACGTTTCGCCGAACGGCGCGGTCGTGAAGCTTTTCCCGAACAAGTACCAGACCGATGCCCTTGTCGGCGCCGGCAAGCGCGTGCAGGTGCCGGATCCGGCAAGTGGCGCCCGGCTGCAGGTGTCCGGCCCGGTCGGCCAGGAGCAGATCAAGGTCTTCTATTCCTCCAAGCCGCTCACCATCTTCGCCGATCTCGGCAGCAGCGGCGGCGGCATGTTCCGCTCGATCGACGGCGGCATGGAGGCCGTTTCCCGTAGCCTCGACGAAGCCCGCAGCCTCGGCACGAAGATCAGCAGCAAGACGCTGATGCTGACGACGGTCGACAGCCCGGCGGCCCTGCCGCCCTCTGTCGCTCCGCCTGTCGCAGCCGCCCCTGCAGCAAAACCCGCACCGGTCGAACAGGCTGCCAAGCCGCCCGTTGCGCCGAAGCCGAAGCCGAAGCCGGTGACGAAACAGGAAGTCGCCAAGAAGCCGGAAACGGTGGTGGAAAAACCGAAGCCCGTTACCCCGAAAAAGGTGACGCCGAAACCCGTCGAGCAGGCCACGACACAGCCGCCGAAGAAATACAAGATCGTCACCAATCTGGCGCCCGGCCAGGAACTTGCCGCCGACGAATTGGAATTGATCGGCCCGGCCGACACCACCTCATCCACCCGGCCGACCCAATATAAGCAGCCGACGCAGTACAAGCAGCCGGCCCAGACTTCCCAAACGAAGATGCCCAAACTGCCGATGCCGCAGATCAAGATGCCGCAATTCAAGCTTCCCGGCGGCTTTAGCATCAAGATGCCGCAGCTAAATCTCGGCCGCTCGGCCGAACCTGGCCAAGCAGGCGAGGAGATCGAGGTGGCAAATGCCGATACGCCTGTTTGCACCGCCCTTCTCGACAAGCTGAACACGGCCGTTGCCGCCAAGGATATCACCGCTGCGGCGGCTGAAGCCGATACGATCGCCGTCAGCGCCGATTGCGGCCAGTTCCAGGTGAATGCCCAGCGCCGCGTCGCAGCCCTCAGGCTCTCCGCTGCTCAGGAGATGATGGCCGCCAACCAGCCGGTCGCCGATTACGAGCCGCTGCTGATCGCCGCCGACAGTCCGCAGGTGCTCTGGCAGGCCTCCGCCACGCTCGGCGAGATCTATTTCTCCGCTCGCCGTTTCGCCGATGCCGCTGCCGATTACCAGCAGGCGATCGAGATCATCAAGAACGAGACCCGCACGCCGAAGGCGCCGCCGGCCGAAACGATCTCCGATCTCATCCAGCGCGCCGCCCAGGCCCGTATCCTTGCCGCCAACCCGACGACCGACAATCCTCAAGGCAGCTTCGTGCCGGCTGAGAAGGATCACCGCAGCGGCGTGCTCGGCGGCATCTATTCCGAGAATGTGCGCGGCATCGTGCCGGTCTCCATTCCGGTTCCGATCACCTTCGATTTCGACAAGTCGAGCTTCACCTCGATCGGCACCGAGGCCGCTGAGGAATTGCTGGAAGCGCTGAAGGAGCAGAAGCCCGGCCGCGTCATCCTCGTCGGCCATACCGACCGGCGCGGCGCTGACGACTATAATCAGAAGCTGTCCGAACGCCGCGCTCAGGCCGTTGCCGATTTCCTGAAGAGCCACGGCATCGACGCGACGATCGACGCCGAAGGCCGCGGCGCATCCGAGCCGGTCGACGTGACCGCAACCGCAAACCTCACTGAAGACGATGTCGATGCGCTGAACCGGCGCGTCGAATGGCGCCGCGAATAGCTGGGGCAAGGGGAGTCTGGCCATGTCCGCATCCGTTTCCATGGCCGCCGCATTTGCCCTCCTCACCTTGGCGGTCACCGACAGCCTGGCAAGGGTGATCGAAGCGCCTGAGCGCGGCGCGGTCCGGGCCGTGCTGATCGGCATCGATCTCTACCGCAACGTTCCGCCGCTGCACGGCGCCGTCGCCGATGCCGAGGACCTTTCGCTTTCGCTGCGCTCGGTCGGCGTCGAGGACATGACGCTCTTGAAGAATGGTGATGCCGACCGCGAGGGCATCTTCCACGCGATCAAGGCCGTGACGGAACGGGCCGGGCCTGGCGACCTCGTCGTGCTCGGCATTGCCGGTCACGGGTCGAGCGAGCCGGAACGCGTCAAGGGCTCGAAACCGAGCGGCCGCGACGAGGTCTATGTGCTCGCCGGCTTCGACACCAGGCTGCCCGGGTCGCGCGAGCGCATATTCGGCGACGAGTTCAAGGCGCTGATCCGCAATCTTGAGACCAAGGGCGCCGATGTCGTCTTCATCGCCGATACCTGCCATGCCGGCGGCATGACCCGCGACGTCGATCCGCGCGGTGCGGAGATCACCTGGCGTCAGGCGCCTTCCTATACGATCGAGGAGGACGACCTCGCGCCGATCTCGACGACGGCGGATGCGCTGTCCACCGGCTTTGATTTCAAGCGGCTGACCTTTCTCGCCGCCGTCGACGAGAACACCAAGTCGCCCGAGATATCAATTCCCGGCATCCCGCAGAAACGCGGCGCGCTGAGTTATGCCACCGCCCGCGCTTTCGAGGGGGCGGCCGACCGCAACGGCGACGGCGCCGTCAGCCGCCGCGAACTGTTCGAATATGTGCGCCAGGCGGTCTACCAGTTCACCGACCAACGGCAGAACATCTTTACCGAAAGCCCGCCCGGAACCGATCTCGATCGTGCCGTCGTCTATAATTACGAAGGGGCGGGGACCCAGGCGGCGGCGGAGAAATCAAACGCTCCGCTGCCCGCCGAGCCCGCGCCGATCAGCGTTGCCGCCCTTGGCTCGGATCCGGTACTGCAGGGGATCGACCCTGCCGTCACCCCGTTCAAGCTGACGGAGGGTGCTGATGTCGAACTCGTCTTCGATCCCGAAAAACGCGAGGCGATTGCCGGCGGCGATGTCGTCGCCTCCGCCATCGGCGCCGGCGACATGCCTTTCGTCGTCGACCGGATGGCCGCTCTCGACACGCTCAAGCGGCTGTCGGAGGCCAATCCGCAGACCGTGCGCGTGACGCCTTCCGACACCGTCCATCGCGAAGGTGAGCGCGTCGGCATCACGGTTTCGGATCTATCAGGCCGCAAGCTCGTGCTCTTCGACGTCACCGGCGATGGAACCGTGCAGTTCCTCTATCCCAACGACAAGGAGGTCGATGCCGAGATGTCTCAGACCTTCGATCTCGATCTTTCCGTCGTCGCCCCCTTCGGGACCGACCTGCTCGTCGCCGTCACCTCTGAAACCCCGATGCCTGAACTTATGGAGTTCCTGAAGCAGAACGACAGGCGCCGCACCGCCGGCAACATCGCCAAGCGCCTCGGCGAATTCCTGCCCGAGGGCGCACGCGTCGGATTTACGGTCCTCTATACCTCCGCCGGAGCCAAGCTATGAGCACGTCGATCAGCAGGATCCTCAATATTGCGTCTGTCATGCTGCTTCTGGCCACGCCTGCGCTGGCGCAGCAGGATACCAATTTTGCCGGCGAGGATGGCGGGCGGGTCATCGGCGGCCAGGCGGCGAAGAAGGGCGAATGGCCCTGGCAGGTGAAAATCCTGGCGCCCGACCCCGAACAGCGCGGCCGCTTCGGCGGTCATTGCGGCGGCTCGCTGATCGCACCGCGCTGGATATTGACGGCAGCCCATTGCGTCACCAGCGGCCGCTCCGGCAAGCAGGATCTCTTTGCCCGCGACCTGCTGATCGTCGAGGGCAAGTCGAAGATCGACAAGGTGATCGCGGTCGACGGGCCAGACAAGCCGGGCCTTGCCGTCGAAGACGTGATCATTCACGAGGATTTCGACCGCAAGGTCTTCGCCAACGACATCGCCCTCATCAAGCTTGGCGAGCCCGCCAAATCGAAGCCGGCGATCCTCGCCTCGGCCTCGGATGACGAGGTGGAGGCCGCCGGCCACCCGGCCGTCGTCACCGGCTGGGGTTACACCAAGGCCGACCACGGCTGGGACGACAAATATCTGCCGACCGAGCTGCAGGAAGTGGAACTGCCGATCGTGCCGCGTGAGGACTGCCGCGCCGCCTATCGCGACAGCTCGATGCGGATGAACCCGATCGACGAGCGCAATGTCTGCGCCGGTTATGCCGAAGGCGGCAAGGATGCCTGCCAGGGCGACAGCGGCGGACCGCTCGTCGCCCAGCGTCCCGACAAGCGCTGGATCCAGCTCGGCATCGTCAGCTGGGGCGCCGGCTGCGCCGAGGCCGAGCACTACGGCGTCTATACCCGTGTTGCCGCCTTCCGCGACTGGATCGCCGCAAAGACCGACGGCGACGTGCCGAATGTTGAAGGGCCTGCTGCCGGCGATCAGGTGGCGTCCACCACGACCGGTGGCGGCACGAAGCAGACGAAGTCCGGACAGGAAGAGGCCAATCTCGCCATCACCACCCCGCCCGCCGGCGATACGGCGCCGGCCGCCACGACCGAAACGCCCGGTGCGCCCGCCGGCGATACTCCGCCGGCTGACAAGCCTGTCGCCGACGAACCCGCCGTTCAGCCGCCGGTCGTCCAGACGCCGGTGATCGAAAGCTCGCCCGGCGACCGCGCGCTGCTGATCGGCATCGATGATTACGAGATGCGCGAGGCGAAACTGACCGGTTCGGCCACCGATGTGAAGGCGATGCAGGTCTTCCTCGCCAAAACGCTCGCCTACCGCCCGGAACAGATCCACACACTGACCAACCGCAAGGCGACCCGCGAGGCGATCCTTGCCGAGATCGACGACTGGCTGGTGCGTCAGTCGACGCCGGGAAGCCGGGTCTTCCTCTATTTCAGTGGCCAGGGCTCGGAGGAAATGGGCGCCGAGGAAACGACGAGCCCGACGCTGGTGGCAGTCGACGCCAAGCTGGTGCGCGAAGGCGGCAAGGTGACGGTCACCAACCAGATCCGCGAAACAGAGATCGCCGCGCGGCTGAACAGCCTCAAGGACCGCCGCGTCACCCTGCTGATCGATGCCTGCCATGTCGGCCCTGGCAGCCGCAGCGCGGTGGCGGCGCCCTCCGGCACCGTGCGTTGCCTCGGCCCGGCGCTGGCAGCGCTCGAACCGCCGAACAAGTCAGGCAAGGAAGCAAAATTCTCCTTCGGCGGCGAAAACGCCATGGTCTGGTCGGCCGTCAACGCAGGGCAGTGGGCGCTCGTCGACCGCGAGGCCAAGCCGGCGCTGGGGGTTTTCACCCGCCACTTCATCGAAGGCGTGCAGGACGGCGTGGCGCGCGCATCTGACAAGCCGAATGTCAGCAATGCCGCTTTGCTCGATTATGTCCGGCGCAAATCCGACGAATATTGCCGGACGCATGCCGAGGATTGCCGCTTCACCCCGGTCCCGCAATTTTATGGCCAGCCGGATGCGCTCGGCCGGGATGTGATCACCGGCGAGGAGGCGAAGACGCCGGTCGCCGCCGTCGAGAACACGCTGAAGAGCGACAATGAGGCGGGCGTTGCCGTCGACGTGCTGCCCGGTACAGCTGTCAGCGTCGGCGACAAGGTGGCGATGCGTGTCTCCACCAAAAAGTCCGGTTACCTGATCCTGGTCGATATCGACGCCTCCGGCAAGCTGACGCAGCTTTACCCGAACAAGCGCTCCATGGGGCTGAAACCAACGGCCAAAAGCGGCGACAACCGGCTCGATCCGGCCCGGCCGGTCGTCGTGCCCGATGCGCGCAATCCCTATACCGGCTTCGAATATGTGGTGGAGGGACCGGCAGGCGTCGGCATGGTCGTTGCCATCCTCAGCGACAAGCCGATCGAAGTGCTCGACCTGCCGGATGTGCCGACGCCGCTCGTCGGCCAGCGCGCCGCCTTCAACTATGTATACGATCTTGCCCGAAGCCTCAGGATCGTCGGCGACGACGAGACCGGCGCCCAAGGCAAATGGTCGTTCGATTCCAAATTCTATCGCATCCGCTGAACAGGAGCGAACCATGCCGAAATCCACTCTGCTGGCGGGTCTTGCCGCTTCCCTGATGGCGCTTACGCCCGCCTATGCCGGCAACTCCGGTGACAGCAAGGCGATGCTCGCCGCGCAGGCTGGGCTTGCCGCCGAACTCATCGACCGCACCCTGGCAAAGGAAGGGGCGGCCAATATCATGGTGTCGCCGGCAAGCCTTGCCGCCGCCCTCGGCCTTGCAAGCCTTGGCGCCTCCGAAGAGGGCAAGGCATCGATCGCCAAAGGCCTCGGCTTCGGCGGCGAGGTGAAGGGACCGGAGACGGTGCTTGACGCGATGTCTCCGGAAAAGCCGGCAGCGGCGGATGCGCCTTTGGCGACGGCGGTCGCGATCGTCTTCGACGACAAGCTGGTGCTCGTCCCCGATGCGCTATCCATGCTCGCCACCCACCACATCAAGCCTTCGATCGAGGACCTCGACGGCCCGAAATCGGTCGAGCACATCAACGGCTGGGTCAAGCAAGCCACGCGGGGCGCCATTCCATCAATCCTGGATGCGCCACCCGGCGGCGGCTTCGTCAGCCTCGGTGCGCTCTCCTTCAAGGCCCACTGGAAAACCTCCTTCGATAGGGAAAGCCCGGCAAGCCCCTTTCAGCGGCCGGATGGCTCGACGATTTCGGTGCCGATGATGCATCTTGCCGGCGATGGGCAGAGGTTCCGCTCCGACGAGAAATTCTCAGCTGTCGACCTTGCCTATGCCGGCGAGGGCTACAGCATGGTCGTGGTGGCGGCGCGCTCCGGCAAGGGTGTGGGCGGCGCGGACCTGAAGACACTCGCTTCCTGGCTTCAGGGGGAAAAATTCGAAGCGGCCAAGGGCGAAATCTTCCTGCCCCGCTTTTCCCTGAGCGACGGGCGTGATTTGATGCCGGTACTCAATGCGATGGGCGTGGCGCCCGAGAAGGCCAAGGATGCGGGTTTCCCGGGTTTCACCAAGGAAAACATCCGCTTGTCGCGCGTCCTTCAGAAGACGATGATCAAGGTTGACGAAAACGGCACGGAGGCGGCGGCAGCCACGGCTGTCATCACGGAACGCAGCATCGATCCGAAGCTTGTTCGCGTCGTGGCCGATGCCCGTTTTGCTTTCGCGCTTCGCGATACCAAGACCGGCCTGCTGCTCGCCGCAGGCCTTATCGGGGATCCATTACTGGCAGGCGAATAGAATTCGGTTTCATGAATGCAATGAATGCAGGGGGACACGTGCATGAGAAGTGATCTGATCGCCCGCTACACGATCGGCGAGCCGATCTATGAAAACGAGTTCATCGTCTATCCCGCCCAGGACAAGCGGATGGACCATGCGGTCTTCATCGTCACACCAGATGTGGCGCTGAAACTCGACAAGGCCCGTTTCGAGCGGGTCTGGACCTCCATCAACGAGGCCAAGTCGCTGACGGCCCGGCGTTTCGTCGAAATCGAGGACCTCATCCCGCCGTCGCCGGAAGACGACAATTTCTATATCGTCGAGAAGCGGCCATCGAAAACGCTGCACCAATATCTCGACGAAACCGAAATGGTGGCTTACGAGCGCGCCGTCGAGATCGGCCGCCACATCCTCGAGGGGCTGGCGACGCTGCACGGCGCCGGTTACGCCCACAATGCGCTGACCGACCAGTGCATTTACGTCTCCGAAGATTATTCCGGCCTCTCGGTCCGGATCGGCAACCTGCACCTGATCTCGAAGATCGGCGAGCACATCATCCCGCCCTATGTGCCGGAATTCGGCGCGCCGGAGATTTATGCCAGCGGCACCTTCTCCGCCTCATCGGCACTCGATATCTACGCAATGGGCATGATCGCCTACAAGCTCTTCCTGCCGCGGCAGACCTATGCCAGCGTCTTTGACAGCGTCATGGTCTGGGAAGACGAGCACCAGCGCGAGCAGAGCTGGAAGAACATCCATCTCGACCCTTCCAACGTCTTTCCCCGCTTGGACGTGCTGATACCCGGTTTTCCCGAGGGTCTTGCAAGCCTTGTGGAAAGGATGCTGAGCCGCGACCCTGCTCAGCGTCCGCGCATGGGCGCCGATGCGCTGGGCGAATTCGCCCGGGTGACGACGGGCATCCAGCCGATGTCGTGGGATCCGCGCGGCGGCATGCAACAGCTGCAGGAGGCGCCGAAACCAAAAAAATGGACGCTTGCCAAGCTGTCCATGATCGGGGCGCTGCTGCTGATCTGCATCGGCGTCGGCGTCGTCACCATCCCGAAGCTGCTGCGCCCGGATCCGAAACTCGTCGCCGATGTCGGCGTCTGGAAGAAGGAGGCCGAAAGCCGCAAGCAGAAGGCGATCGCCGCCAAGGCGCCGGAGCGCCCTTCCAGTGACCAGGCAAAGCTTTCTTATGACACCGGTGCCGCGGCGCTGACCTCGGCCGATGCCCTGCTAAAGGACGAAGATTATGAAAAGGCGCTTCCGGGCTTCCAGACGGCGGCCATCAATCTCGGCAATGCGCTGATCGGCATCTCGAAGGAGAATGCCGAAAAGGCGAAAGCTGCCGCGTCGGCCGCAGGCGGCGACAAGGCGCCAGGCTTTGCCGAGGCCGACGCCAAGATGAAGACTGCCGCCGACGCGGCCACCGCAAAGCAGATGCATGCTGCGGTCGACGCCTACGACGCATCGAAAACGACGTTTGACGATCTCGCCAAGGCGCTCACCGCGCTGACTGCAGCCGAAAAGGACGCGGCGGCCAAACGCGAAACCGTCGATCGCATCGGCGCCGGCGATAGCCCCGACGTCAAAAAGGCGAGCGGGCTGATGGCGGACGCCAAGACCAAGGCCGAGCAATGGCAGATGCCGGCGGCGACCACAGGCTATGGCGATGCCGCCAAACTGTTCGACGCTGTTATCGCCGATGTCATGGCGGCAAAGGACGAGGCGACGGCGCTGAAGCAGAAAGTCACTGATCTCAGCGCCTCGATCGCGACACGTGCAGGTGCTGCCGAACCGACGCTTGCAGCCCTCGCCCCCAAGATCGGCGAAGCCGACGGCCGCTACACCGCGGAAGCCTATAAGCTTGCCGTCGTTGCCTACCAGCCGATCCTGGCCGATCTCGAGGCGCTGTCGGCGCGCGGCTTCTGCCCTGTTTCGCAGACCCTTGCCTTCGAGACCGTGCCGGCGGGAAGTTATTCGCTGGAGAATGTCCGGCTGATGACCTCGTCGATGAAGGAACTCGGCGGCATGCTTGGCGTTGCCAATGGCGCCGTGAAGATCGACAAGTCCTTCTGCATGCAGACGAAGGCCGTCACCCGCGCCGAGATGGCTGAATATTACACCGCCAACTCCGATCCCGCCGCAGCCCAGGCCTATGCCGACAATCCGCAGCAGCCGGCCGACGACGTGCCGCTTGCCGTGGCGCAGAACTATACGGCCTGGCTGTCGAAACAGCTGAACGCCCCCGTCCACCTGCCGTCGGCGACGGAATGGATGGCAAGTGCGGCGAAGATCACGCCGGAAAAACTGCCCGATAGCGGCGATATCATCCTGCAATGGAGCGCCACCCCCTGCGAAGCCGGCGGCAACGTCGCCTTCATGGCGCAGGAGGGCTCGACCTTCGTCGTCTGCTCCGACGCCTCCGCCGGGGGCATCTTCCGCGTCACGGCCGAATTGCGGTGAGGGATCCGAAGCGTGGAGACCGAAAAGGGAAGCGTGCGCCGCTGACACCGAGGCGGGTAATCGGTTGCGAACCCGGAATGCGTCCATCAGTGCACCACTTCGACGGATCGCAGGGCGCTCCGACATAAGGTTCCAGAGCGCCCTTTCTTCTTCATTCGGCAGCTCGCGCTCAAGCCGCATACCTCTACACTTTTCAATTCCAAATTTCAGAATACGCGCGTATATTGAGCTGGGGACTGCAGTATCCGTGCCTTGAGGGGTCGAGGACAATGTGCTGGAACACATCATCAGCATTCACGCCGGTTGGGTTTGCTTTGCGAGGCCCGGCATCTCGCAAGATCGTATGGACGCTGGGCGACGCGGCCCGTCTCCTGATCAACGACTGGCCTTGCGATGACGGCGAGGAATATGTGGCTGCCGTGAAAGCCTGCGTCGACGCATTGAGCGGGAAGATTGCCCCGGAACAATTCCGGGAAGCGCTTCTGCGTGCGGCCGATGAGGCGGGTATCGCTACTCTATCGCTCGTCCGGCAGGGAATGGGAGAGCGACGGCAGGACGTTCCCCCGATGATGCGAACATAGGCCTTATATCAAGGGGCTACCCGCTTTTCGACGTCACGTTTGCGCCCCAGCAGCGGAGATCGTCGCGTCGCAAACTTCTTCTATTTCTCCGTCGATTTGATCACGACCGCCAGGGATATCGTCAATGGGATGGGAAGCACTGGGGCAATGGGGTGAAGGTGCGGTACGCATCGAACCACTTGCCGGTGGAGTCGCCAACGACGTGTGGAGCGTTCGCATCAATGGGCAGATCGCGGTCGCTCGTCTCGGCTCCAGGAGCGACGCTGATCTTGCATGGGAAGCCGCGCTGCTCCAATACCTCGACCGTGAAGGCATGACCGTTCCAGTGCCGATCCCGACGACTGACGGCCGGCTGTTCGTGGACGGTCTGGTGGTGATGAAATACATGGAGGGCGGACCGCCCGAGATGGAGTCCGACTGGCGTCGCGTGGCCGACACGCTCCGCGAACTACATCGGTTGACACGGGGCTGGCCGCAGCGCCCAGGCTGGCGATCGTCGAGCGACCTTCTGCATGCCGAAACTGGAACGAGGATCAACCTTGCCTCGATGCCGCCCGAGGCCGTTGTTCGATGCCGGGCAGCGTGGGCGCGGCTCATCGGACGCCCGACATGCGTTGTCCACGGCAACCCCAACAGCCCTGCCAACGTCCGCATGACCGCCGATCGGGTCGCGTTGATCGATTGGGACGAGGCACATGTCGACATCCCCGACCTTGACCTGGTGCTGCCCGGCAACGCTGCCGGGCTCGACGAGGGCGCGCACGACATCGCCGCGCAAGCGTCAGCCGCATGGGAAGCCGCCGTCTGCTGGCAGGACGAGTACTCCGTCAAGCGACTTGCCGATGTTCGAGCGGTCTGAGCAGTTGCGGCGGATCGACGACCTTGCGGCTAACGCTCGGCAACGGCGCGTTCAGCTGCCGGCGTCAACTACCGCAGGCAGAACCCGAATTGCATCAAGCCGATCCATGACACCCCGCCGGTTGAAAGCCTCGATGTCGAGGAGATGGGAAATCGGCTCCGCTGAACAGGCGGCAAGGCCGTCTGCGTGAATCCAATCCCGATGTTGCTGCGATGACCGCTTCGAAGCGTTGCACACGCATCGCGGCCCCCGCGATACAGCACCGTTTCACGATCCGGGTGATGCGTATCGAGAGGCTGGTTCTCAATTTCGCCGGCTACCGACCAGAGCGCGTGGCCGGTAAATTTTCCCCATTCGATCAGGCATTTCGCCTGATTGACAAACGGCACACTCGGTGTCGCGGAGACCAGGGTTCGGTGACGCAACTTCAAATGGGTGAACATTATGGACAGACTTTTCTATGTTGGCGTGTCGGCCGCACTCTTTGCGGCCTTTGCCTTTTCGCTCAACTTCGTCGTGCCCTTCATCATCGGTGACTATTCCACGTTTGATTTTGCCCTCATCCGTCACGTCGTCTCGGCACTCGTCGGGCTTTACATTCTGTTTTCCGAAAAGGGTGTCATGCGCCACCTCACGCTTCGAAACTGCGTGCAAGCCATCTGGCTCGCCTTCGTCGGCTATGTCGGCTACTTCCTGACAGTGACGGGAGCGGCCCTCTTTGCCGGCCCAGTCATCGCTCCGGCCTTTCTCGGGCTGGTACCAATCGTATTGATGGTCATCGGCAATCAGCGTCAGGCATCATTGCCATGGCGATCCCTCATGGCGCCCCTGGCACTGGTGCTGGTCGGCCTTGGCCTCGTCAATGGCACGGCATTCACGGCCGAAGGACTGGACACTGTGCAATCATTGTGGATTGGCGTGCCGCTGGCGCTTGCCGCCGTGGGTCTTTGGGTCTGGTTCGCGCTTTCCAATCAGGCAGCACTCGCCGCACGGCCGGACATGCCATCCAGCGTGTGGTCGGCGCTGATACTCGTTGGCGGCGGGGTCTTGATGCTGGTCTTCTTTCCCATCGGTGCTTCGATGGACCTCTTCCGGCTTCCTACATTGGGATTCGGCTGGAGCGCTGCCGGCAACCTCTATGTCTGGGGCACAACTCTCGCGCTGTTGGCCACCGTGGGCGGGGTCTGGGCCTGGAATATTGCCTCACGCAGCCTGCCGGTTGCCTTGGCCGCGCAATTGATCGTCTCAGAGACTGCCTTCGGCGTGATCGGCGGACTTGTCGTGCATGCGCGCTGGCCAACTCCGATCGCGGTCGCCGGGGTTGTTGTCCTGATCGCCGGCGTCGTTCTGTCGGTTCGGATTTTCTATGATCGCCAATTTGCATCTGGAAGGACAGTGCTTGCTAACGAGTGACCGCTGGACACAGGAAAAACGGGCGCAGGTATCGGAGACGCCACGTTCAACGTAAAATCGGCTTTTGACGCAAACATGCCGCCTCGCCAGTCCAATGCGTTGTCCGCATTCAAGCCGCCGTTTGGCTGGGCTGCTCTACGCCTGATCCTTCGATGACGAAAAAGCTCGCCTAGGGCCGAACTCCGGCACCGCTCAGATGCACCACAAGGCAAATTCCCTGCGAATTCGGCTGCCCAAAGGCTTGCGTGCGGTGGAGTTGCGGCGGCCAGTAAAATCAACCGGCCACCCTTCACGTTCAGCACGGGAGCCGCCTGCCGGCCTCTCCAATACCATGGCGGCGGCGTCCTGTAGCTCGAGTGTTCGCCGCTGCCGGTCGTCTCTCAGGCCTCGGATTTCAGCTTGCCACCGACCGCCCAGGAATCCTTGGCGATCTCCGTTATCAGGATTTCCAGCGATTCCGGCGGGCACGCCAGGGTTTCGACTGCGGCCTTGGTCACTTCGCGCGCGAAGGCGCGTTTCTGATCGTCGGTGCGGCCGGGATGCATCTGCAGGTGAAGAATGGGCATGGTGTCTCCTTGGTCAGGTTGGTGATGTCCGTCGTCTTGGCGCGGGCATGACGACCATGTTGTAAATTCCTTGGTTGATAAATAAGCTCCCGGTATCGTCATTCGAAACCAACAGGTAGGCAATTGTGGACAAGCTGGCCGGAATGGCGATGTTCGTCAGGGTCATCGACAATGGCAGCTTCGCCGCCGCCGCGGAGATCGCGCAAGTGTCGCCTGCCATGGTTGCCAAGCATATCAAGACGATTGAGACCCGGCTCGGGGCGAAGCTGATCCATCGCACCACGCGACGCCATCAGCTCACAGAGGTTGGCCAGCTCTATTACGAGCGCTGCAAGCGCGCGCTGTCCGAAGTGGCGCTGGCCGAGGCTTCGGCGAGCGAGCTGCAATCGGCGCCGCGCGGCCGGCTTCGGTTGGTGGCACCCGTGAGCTTCGGGACGCAAGTCCTGGTGCCGGCGCTGATCGATTACCAGAACGCCTATCCCGACGTCAGCATCGAGCTATCGCTCGACAACAATGTCCATGACCTCGTCGGCGAAGGGTTCGAGCTCGGCATCCACATCGGTCCGCTCTCGGACAGCAGCCTCGTCGCCCGCCCGCTCACGCCCTACCGGCGGATTCTCGCTGCCTCGCCGGACTATCTTGCCCGCCATGGCCGGCCGACTTCGCCGGAGGCTCTTGCGAACCATCTCTGCCTCGGCCACTCCTATTGGCGCATGCAGGATCACTGGCACCTGGTCGGACCGGGGGGCGAAATGCGCGATGTATTGATTTCCGGAAAATTCTCGACCAACCAGGGGGCGGCGCTGCGCGTGGCCGCACTCAGCGGCGCGGGAATTGCGCTTCAACCGGAACTGCTGCTCGCCGCCGATATCGCCGAAGGACGGCTTGAGCAGGTTCTGCCGGAATGGTCCTACAAGCCTGTTCCGATGTACCTCGTCTATGCGCCGGACCGTCGGCCGACAGCGATGTTGCGGACGGTGATAGATTTCCTGGTGGACCGGTTTGGCTGACAACGCTCGGTCAGGGCGACCACAGGAAAAGCAGCTCCGAGCAGAAAAGGAGGCACCAGTTGCAACTGAGTTTGGAGCTATTTGCCGTCGCTCGATTTCTATCAGCGTTTCCTGGGCTTTGAAGTGCAGGGTTCGGCAAGCGCCGAATACTCGATTTTGAAAAACGGTGACGCGGTGATCGCGATCAATTCGCACAGCGTCCTTTTTCGACCGATCATCCGCTGCGGATCGATACCGGCCAGAGCTGGCCTCGGCGTAGAGATCGTCTTGAAGGTCGCTGACGTCGAGGGTGCCTATCGCACGGCGAAAAAGAGCGGCTGGCCGGTCTCCGATCTTGCTCTACAGCCCTGGGGGCTGCGTTACTTTCGCCTTGTGACCAGCCGTCATACGAGCTGATGCAAGTCCGGGGGTGGCCAGAGGCGGACGAACACAGATCCCGCTTTGCCCCAAGAGCGGTCATCAGGTGAGGCGCCCGCCCCATCTGGCCGGACACGGACGCGCCACGACTTCTCATCAGGTTGCTTCGAGCACCATGTTGAGCGGGGTCTGGGCTGCTCGGCGGACATGTGTGAACCCGCCTGACCGGATCACCTCCGTCAATCGCTTCTCTCCCGCCTGAGCGCCAAGCGCGAGTCCCGTCTCCTGCGCCAGGGAGGTGGGAACGCAGATCATCGTCGAGGCGGAGTAGTAGAGCCGCCCGACCGGGTTGATATTGTCCTCGAGCGTATCCCCGGCCGTGGGCTCGACCACCATCCACGTGCCACCCTCCTTCAGCGCCTTTCTGATATGCGCCGCCGCGGTCTTCGGATCGCCCATGTCGTGCAGGCAGTCGAAGCAGGTGATCAGATCGAAGTCGGTTCCATCGAAGTCCTGCGCCCGGCCCACCTCGAAGTGCACGTTCGTCAGGCCATCTGCCCGGGCGTGGGCGGTAGCGGCCGCAATCGAACCCGCATGGAAGTCGTAGCCGATGAACCGGGAATTGGGGAAAGCCTGCGCCATGAGGATCGTCGACAGCCCATGTCCGCACCCCACGTCGGCCACAGTCGCGCCCGCCTTTAGCCTGTCGACGACTCCATCGAGCGCAGGCAGCCAGTCCTGCACGAGGGCATTCACATAGCCGGGCCGGAACAACCTCGCCACGGCGCAGAACATACAGCCGGCCTGATCCCCCCAAGCCACGCCTCGACCGGTCTTGAAGGCAGACTGCACCTTCGGCTGGTTTTCGACCATCGCCGCAGCCGTATCGAACGCGCCGATCAGGTTGACCGGGCTGTCGGGTTCAGCAAACACATAGGCCTGTTCGGGCGTGAGCGAGAACCGGCCATTCTCGTAATGCACATAGCCCGAAGCCGCCTGCGCTGCCAGCCATTCGCGCACATAGCGCGGCGCGCATCCCGCGGCCTCGGCAAGCTCGTCGGCCGTCGCGGGGCCGATATCCCTGATGGTCTTGTAGAGGTCGAGCGCGTCCCCGATCCGCACCAGCGGTACGCTGACTGCACCGCCAAGGTCACCAAGGATGCGGCCAACGAGCTCATTGAGCCTTGTTTCGTTGAGTTGGGTCATGTCGGATTCCTCCTGATCTACGGGCGGCCTCTTGCCGATCGCGGTTCAAGGATGAGACGCCTCGCGTCTGACGGCATGAGACGATTGTCCCGCGCAGCTGCCGGATTCAGGCCCGGCAAAGGGGCGTTTGTCCCAAAGGCGTGGGCAACGCAGCACGCTATCTGGAAAGCGCCATGACGATCGCCTGCGAACGGTTATGCACGCCGAGCTTGCTGAAAATCACCGACAGTTGGTTGCGCACGGTCTTCACGCTCTTGCCGAGGCGGGCTGCGATCGCGCGATTGTCGAGCCCCTCCGCGACGAGGTCGAAAAGCGCCGCCTCAGCGGGTGTCAGACCGGCGTCGCGAATGGCGCGTGGTCGCACGGGTCGATCCTGCCCGAGGAAGGTTGCGAGTTCGGCATGGAAGACGGCCCAGGCCGGTTCGTCGGGCAAGAGCACATGGTTCTTGCTCTCGAGCGGTATGAAGCGTGCTCCGGGAATCGCGGCCGCAAGCTTGCAGCCTTGGTCGAACGGCACGCGCATATCGCCGCGGCTATGCGCAACCAAAGTCGGGACGCGAAGTGTCGTCGCCAGATCAAGCATATCGAGCCCCTGCATCTGCCAGAGCAGCTGCGCGGCAACTTCGGGTGTTGCCGTCACACGCTCCAGATCGCCCCACCAGCGATGCTGTTCGGGTGTCCCGTCCGGAATGAAAAGGTTGGTAAAGAACCGACAGAATGCCGGATTGTCGCGGCCCCAGCCGATGCGGATCAGGTTGACGAGCGTCTCGGCTTCCAAGCGCTCGGCCTCGGTCTGCGCGCGGGCCCGCGCACCCTGACTATAGGCATTCAGGAGCACCAGGTGTGACACCCGCTCGGGATGCCTCAGGGCGAATGCGATACTGAGGGCGCCGCCTTGCGAAAGACCGAGGAGGACGAAACGCGGCTCCTCAATGGAGGCTGCCACGGCATCCAGGTCCGCATGCCACGCTTCAACCGAAAGATCGGCGACATGCCGGTCCGATAGACCACAACCGCGCGGATCGTAGCGCACAAACCGGTTGCCGGCGGAGAGCGCCTGCAGCCACGGCCGCCAGACCGGGCTCTCGACATCATAGTCGACATGACTAAGCCAGTGAGCCGCCCGCAGGATCACTTGTCCCGTCCCGCACGATGCGACGGCTATCCGCGTGCCGTCGGCGGAGGCGCAGAACCGTATGGTCTGGCTGAGTTTCATCGGTCAAGATTAGCGCATCAAGAGGTTGCGCAACAGGTCCGTCGCGACGAACTTCGCACCATGGGCGGACGTGTGGTCAGTGACGGTGTCTGATGCCGCCAATCCGGCGCGCAATTTTTGTGAGTGATTTCTTGACGCTCGTCCGCTTCGGGCCGAAAGCGCCGGATGATCTTGCGCTGCTGCGCAGCCAGCTTAGAGCAATTCCACCAAAAGTGCGTAGCGGTTTTGCCAGGCAAAGCGTGAAACGCTTTTTGCCGGGAATTGCGTGAAAACAAAGAGATAGATCTTTTCAGTGACTCGGAGAAAAACGGAAATGCTCTAGCCTCAGGCGACGGACCATCCACCGTCCACCAGCAGGTTAGCGCCGGTGATTAGGCTCGCAGCCGGCGATGCGAGGAAGACCACGGCACCCACCACATCATCGGTTTCACCGATCCGGCCGAGTGGAATGTGACCGAGCGTCGCTTCGCGATTGTCGGCATCGGATAGAAAAGGTGCTGTACCATCCGTGTGGATGAACGTCGGCGATACGGTGTTTACAGTGACATTATAGCGTGCCCATTCGGCTGCAAGGCAGCGCGTGAGGTGATTAATTGCCGCCTTGCTCATGCAATAGATTGCCTCGCCGCGCAGTGCCACGGTGCCGGCCTGCGAGCTGATGTTGATGATCCGGCCGCCGTTGCGCTTGATCATGTGACGCCCTACGGCCTGCGTCATCAGAAAGGTGCCCTTGATGTTGACATCGAGTATCTCGTCAAGGTCCTTCTCCTCAACGAGTTCCGCGAGGTTGCCTGGAGCCACGCCGACGTTGTTGACGAGGACGTCGATCCGACCGAACACGGTAAGCGCCGCGTCGACGGCTTGTGCGATATGAGCCTTGTTGGGAATATCCAGTTGAACAGGGAGAACTTTTCGTCCCGTCCCCTCGAGTTCGGCAACCAGACCCGCCGACGCCGCGACATCGCGGACCCCTAAAACAATATCGGAGCCTGCTCTGGCACAGGCAAGCGCGCAAGCTCGACCGATGCCACGACTCGCTCCCGTCACCAAAGTCACCTTGCCCTCAAGGCTGAAGTCCGGCGCGTTCTTCTGCATCATGATGCCTCCCCTCGATAAAGCTCATTTATGGCAGCGTCGGCGTGCGGATGCCAGATATTCTCAGCGTGCTGAGGAGCGTCCCTTTGACACCACAAGCAGATCTGCCGTTTTGGCGGTGTGCTAGTTGCGGCGCTTCGATGGGTGTAGACTGCCGACACTATTGCATGTTCATGCAAGGCAACGATGATGGGCACCCCCGCGCTCGACCGAAAGCTGCTCGCGATCCTCGCGGCGGATATGGTCGGCTACTCGAAGGCGATGGAGGCCGATGAGGCCGGCACCATCAAGCGACTGAAGGCCATCCGCGCCGAACTAATCAATCCCGCCATCTCCGAGCGCCATGGCACAATTATCAAGCTGATGGGCGACGGCGCGCTCGTCTCCTTCGACAGCGTGGTTGATGCGGTTGCCTGCGCCGCGGAGTTTCAGAATGTCGTGGCGGCGCGCAACGCCGACCTACCGGAGCCTGAGCGCATCGTATTTCGCGTCGGGATCAATCTGGGCGATGTGGCCTTGGTGGATGGCGATGTCTATGGGGATGGGGTGAATGTCGCCGCGCGGCTGGAGCATTTGGCCGAGCCGGGCGGCGTCGTGGTGTCGGGCACGGCATACGATCATCTCCAGGGCAAACTCGACTGGCCGCTCGATTTCGCCGGCGAACAGCAGGTCAAGAACATCAGCCGCCCGGTACGGATGTATCGGCTGAGGCTCGACGGCAAACGGGCACGTCGGCCCCTTCTCAAAATGATGCCGCGCTGGGCCAAGGCGGCTGCAGCGGCGATCGTGGCGCTGGCTATGGCAGGCGGCGGGTTCTGGTGGTTCTCGCAGCCCGAACCTTTGAGCGGCAAGCCGTCGGTGGCGGTGCTGCCCTTCGACAATTATGGCGGCGACGAGGCTAGCGGGCGTCTGGCCGATGGACTGACTGAGGACATCATCACCGACCTCGCGCGATTTCCCGAATTCGAGGTGGTGGCGCGGAATTCGACGGACGTTTTTAAAGGCAAGCCCGTGGATGCCCGCCAGGTCGCAACTGCGCTCCATGTCGGCTTTGTACTGGAAGGCTCGATCCAGCGGCAGAGTGATCGGGTACGGATCACAGCACAGTTGATCGATGCAAAAGCCGGCCACCATCTTTGGTCAGAGAATTGGGACCGGCCCGCTGAAGACGTGTTCGCCGTTCAGACAGAAATCGCAGAGCAGGTCGCCAACCGCCTCGGCGGCGGAGTGGGACTGATTCAAGAGGCCGGGCGGGCTGCCGCCAAACGTAAACGGCCTGAAAACCTGAATGCCTATGACTACTATCTGCTCGGGTCCGAAAAGATTGAAAAGCTCACCAAAGCCGATGACGAGGAGGCCATTACCTTGCTCAACCACGCCGTCGAGCTGGACCCGGGGCTGGCCCGTGCCTGGGTAGAACTTTACCATGCTCATGATCTGATGGGCGTGTTTGGCGTCGATCCCGAGGGCAACCGCAAGGTGGCCGCCGATGTGGCCGAACGCGCGGTGCGCCTTGATCCGAGCGACGCTGAAGCCCATGCGGTGTTTGGTATGAGCCTTGCCAATAAGGGCGATATGGGCCGCGGCAAGTCCGAATTCGAGACGGCCCTTCGCCTGGCTCCGGGTTCGTCCGAAATTCTGACCTTTTACAGCGGCTATGCAGCACGCTTCGGTGAACCAGAACGCGGTGCTCAAATGGTCGACAAGGTCATGCGGCTCGACCCGAACTATCCGATGTGGGCGTCCAACTTCTTCGCACCTGCCTATTTTATGGCGGGGCGGTATGAGGACGCGGTGACGATGCTGGAGCGCATGACGCGTGACAACTACCAAAGGTGGACTTGGGTGGTGCGTAGCAGCTCGCTTGCGGCACTGGGTCGAACCGATGAGGCGCATGCTTCAGCTATGGAAACCCTCAAGCAGCACCCCGAGGTGACTGTCGAGAGCATGATCAGTGAACCCGGCCTAAGCACAATCGAGCGCAATCGGTTCATGGAGACAATGCCGCTCGCTGGCTTCCCAACATGCGCCAAGCCCGAGGCGCTGGGGAAACTCGCCAAACCTGTGCGACTGCCGGAATGCCAGGCGGAGAAGGCCGAGCCCCTCGGGCAGCCATAGAACAGCCCTGTGCAACGCGCGCCGCTGATCACCCCGGCACCGGCGAGCATTGCTTGCTACAGGCCTGCGATCAGCGGCGGGCGGGCGGCTTCGTGGCGGCGCGGCGCTGCAGAGCGAAGCGCGCAGCCGAGCAGTTGATGTCGGGAACGAGATCGTAGGTCTGCTGGTAGAGGCCCTGCGCCAGCGTATTGTTGCCGCGGGTTTCCGAGGCAAGGGCTGCCAGTGCCGTACGCTTGTAGGCCTCGACGATCGGCTCGGCGGCTTTTGCCAGCGCGGCGTCATCAGACGGTTCGGCTGCCAGCGAAAGCGCAGCATAGGTTGCGTCGCCATCCCTGCCGACACGGCCGCCGACGGCGCCGTTGAAGCTTTGCTCGGAAACCTGGCGCATGCGCCGGGCATTCTTGATGCATGTCGGAATGCGGCCGGCTTCGGCATTGATGCGCTCGGCCGTCGGGCCACTTTCCGCGCTGCCGCTGTCGGACAGGATCACGTAGCCGATGATGCCGACGATGGCGAGATAAACGACACCCATGCCGGCCAGGAAGGCCGGCTGCTTGAGGAGCGACTTCTTCGGCTTGTCGTCACCCACCTTGGAAGTCTCCTTCTTCGGCGCTTCCTTGGCGGCGGCTTTGACGACGAACTGGAATTCGACATCCTTGCCGAGACGAAAGCTGTCGCCGGCCTTGAGCGAGGCCGTCTGCAACAGTGCTTCGCCGCGCAGCATGATCGGATTCAGCCCCATGCGGCGAATGATGAAGCCGCCGTCGCTCTGCCGCTCGATGCGCGCATGAATCGGCGCCAGGAACGGATCGTCGACGACAATATCGGCATTGGAAGCCCGGCCGATCGACATTTCCGGCCGGTCGAGCACGTGGCTGCGGCTCTGGCCGCCGGGACCGGTCTGCAGAAGGCTTGGCTTGTTTCCGCGGAAGAAGGAAAAGACCATGATCAGAACATCCCACTCGACATCATCTCGACAATTGCCGGGGCTAGCACCAGAAGCAGGATCGACACGACGATCATCATCGCCGGCATGACGATCTTGGCCTTCAGCTTTTCACTGGCCCTGTCAGCCTTTTCCCAGCGGCGGAACCGCAGGTCGCGCGCATGTTCGCGCAACAGCTCGACGCGGTTGCTGCCCTCGACTTCGCCCTGAATCACGGCGCGGATGACGCGGATGACCTCCTCGGCGGTCATGCGGCGCTCCAGCCGCTGCAGGGCCTCGATCATGCCGGTGCCGAGCGCCACGTCCTTCAGCGTCTGTTCGATCTCCTCGCTCATGACGGTGCCGGGTGCCGCCTCGGCATAAAGCCTCAGGCTTTCCGGCAAGGTCGCCTGCGCCTGCTGCGTCATGACGACGAGATCGAGGAAATAGGGAAATTCGCGCGAAATGCGTTCCTTGCGGTCTTGCGCCTTGTCGTCGGCGACGACCCAGAAATAGATGGCGGGGATCAGGCCGAGGATCAGGCCGGCAACGAGCCCGCCGATCACGCTGCCGCTGGCAATGCCGAACAGCACGCCGAGCACGACGAAGCCGAAGAGGCTCAGAACGACCAGAAGCGCGATATATTCCCGCCCCGTGACGCCGCCGAACGGCCGGCCGCCATAGATCAGCTTCTGCTCCAGCTGTGCGCCGTAATCGGCCAGCAGCGGCTCGAAATGCGTCAGCACGAATTCGACAGGCGTGCGCATGCCGATGCTGTCGACGATATTGGGCGGCGGACCATCGCCGCCCGCAGACCGGCGCACCACCTGAATGCTGCCGAGCATGTCGCCGATCCACCAGACGAACAGCGCAGCGGTGATCCCGGCAAAGACGACGGCGATGGGGCCAAGAGGTATCCCGGACATCATACCGACACCTTCATCATCGAGCGCATCCAGAAGAAACCGGTGGCATAGAGAACGGCGCCGACGATCGCGATGACGATGCCGATGGCGTTGCCGAACACCTTGTCGATCAGTTCCGGCTGGCCGAAGAAGATCATCAGGATCATGAACAGCGCGCCGCCATTGACGACGCGAAAATTCATGCGCGCCTGCGACGACGAGGTCGTGATCTTCTGATCGAGCTTCCAGATTTCCTTGAAGGATTTCGACATTTCCGTCAGCGGCTCGGAAATGTCGCCGCCCTGGCGGGCAAAGAGACCGAGTGCCGCATCAACCATCTTGAAGTGCAGGCTCGGCACATTGCGGCCGTGGCGGTCGAGCGCCTCGACCAGGCCGATGCCGAGCTTCTGTTCGCGGGCAATGCGCTCGAACTCGCGCGAGGCCGGCATCTGGCCGGTATCGGCCACCGCATTGACGGCGATGGCCAGCGGCTTGCCGGTGCGCACCGCCGAGACGATCTGGTCGACAGCATAAGGAAGCTGCGATTCGATCTGCAGCCAGCGGCGCTGCAGAAAATAACGGATCACGCCCTTGGGCAGGAAGATGGCGACCGGGATGGCGACGATGATGCCTGGGATAGGACCGAAGATCAGCGAGACCAATACGAAGACGACGATCGCCGTGATGCCGTAGGCGAGGATCATCGTATAAGGCGGAACGGCATCGCGCCCGAAGACCTGCGCCGCCTCGCTGGCGAGCGCGATGTCACGTTCGGTGGCGCGCAGCAGCGGCGCCGGCCATTGCACCGGCGCGCCCCAGACGAGCAGTCCCGCCGTCACCGCGCCGAGGGCGACCGCAAAAATCTGCAGAATGCTGATATCCATGGCTTCCCCCTCAATTGCGTAAAAACAAAAGCTTAGAGCGGTTCTGCGCTTCCGCGAAAACCTGAACCGCTCTAGACAAACATATCAAGTTTTTCGATCTCGCCGTCTTCTCCAAACTCGACGAGCTCGGCGACGAAGCTCGGCAGGTAACCGGTGAAGGCATGCACCGCCTGGCCGCCGGCGCGGCCGACGAGATTGAAGATCGGCTCGACGATGATGAGGCCGGTATCCGGATCGATGCCGATCACCTCTGATATTTCGGTGACGGCACGCCGCCCGTTCGCCAGGCGGTTGAGCTGCACGACGAGCTCGACGGCGGCAACGATCTGCTGGCGGATCGCCATCACAGGCAGCGAGCTCTGCCCCTGCAGCACCATCACCTCCAGGCGGGTCATCATGTCCTGCGGCGTGTTGGCATGCGCCGTCGTCATCGAGCCGGCATGGCCGGTGTTCATCGCCTGCAGCATGTCGATCGCCTCGGCGCCACGGCACTCACCGACGATGATACGATCAGGCCGCATGCGCAGCGCGTTGCGCACGAGGTCGCGGATGGTGACGCTGGTCTCGGACTCCGCAGTCTTCGGCCGCGATTGCAGATAGACGACATGAATGCCGTCGAGCTGCAGTTCGGACGTGTCCTCGACGGCAACCACGCGTTCACCGACCGGGATGAACTGCGACAGGCTGTTCAACAGCGTCGTCTTGCCGGAGCCTGTACCGCCCGACACAACGATGTTCTTGCGGGAACGGACGGCAGCCTCGAGGAAGGCGCGCATCGGCTCGCTGAGCGCGCCGGCGGTCACCAGCTTGCTGATATCGAGCCGCGACTTGCCGCCGAATTTGCGGATGGTGAGGCAAGCGCCCTTGACCGCCAGCGGGGGAATGACGGCGTTGACACGAGAGCCGTCCGGCATGCGGAAGTCGGCCATCGCCTCGCTCTCGTTGATCGAGCGGTTGGAATCGACGGCGATGCGCTCGATCACCTTCATCAGCTGCCGCTCATTGGCGAAGGCGAAAGGGTAGCGCTCCAGCAGGCCGAATTTTTCGACGTAGATCTCGTCATAACGCGTCACCATGATTTCCGAGATGACGTCGAGATCCATCAGCTCGGAGATCGTTCCCCAGCGATACATCAGCTCCTCGATATTGGAGCGCAGGTGCATATGGGCGATCTCGTAGCGGTCGCCGGCGTTGAACAGCGCCTGCCTGGACTGGAAGGCGGCGCTGAAACGCGTATCCAGCTGGGCGAAGTCCGAGCGGGTGGATTCGAAATTGAGCTTGAGTTGCAGGGCTGAGATCAGCGCCTTGCCGACATCGAACAGGCGGCGGTTGTCCTGCTCCTCGCGCGAGAGGCTTGCGGCATTCGACGAGGCATCCCGCCGGCCCGTGCGGGCGATGCGTTTTGCCAGCCACCGATAGACGGCGTTCTTGATGACGAGGATGACGAGATCCTGCGGCGCGCTGTCGAGCGCCTCCTTGATGAACATGTCGAGACGCTCGCGGATGCGGCTTCGCGTCTCCTCGCGGCCGAAATCGGAGGATTTCACCAGCCGGTCATATTGCGTGTCTTTTAGCAGTCGCTCATGGATCTCCATCTGCAGCGCCAGCACACGTTCCTGGTCCGGAAACTGCGTGACCGCGACGGGGGCCGCGGCCGGCTCGACGAGTTCGATCGTAACGTTCGGCACCCAGATCGACATACCGGCCGAAACCGCAACCGGCGTGCCGGCGCGAAGCGGTTGATCGTCGACACGGGTCGGGTTGCGGCCGTGATGCTGCACCGACCATCCCTGGCCCGATTTCCGCAGCACGAATTGCGGCGAAGAGACGTGGCTGCCGCGCAGCCGGACGACGCCCGCGCCGGCGGGCAGCGTCAGCGTGCTGCTTTCGCCGACGAAATAGGTCTCGTTCGCCGAGAGCGGGATCACCTCCCGACCGCTGCCGTCCTCATAGGAAATCTTCAACAGCATGGCTCATTCCCCACGACGCTCACATGCGCGTCCAGTTGATGCTCGGCAGGTCCTCGACGGTATTGTCGGCCGGATTGCGCAGCACGAGGTTCAGGCTGCCGTTCGACTGGCCCATGGCAAAAATCAGCATTTCGGCTTCCGACGGTGTCACTTCGACGGTCACATTGTTGTACGTGCTGTTGGCCTTGGTGACCGCACCCTCCGCCGTCGTCGCCGCGCCGACGGCCAGCACTTTGACATTCTGCAGGAAGGTGCGGGTGACGACGCGGGTGCGCGAGCTGATGCCGAGTTTATAATCCTGCGCCTGTTTGCGGTACGCGTTGACATCGTTCTCGTCGGCCCCGGGATACTGGGTGAGATAATTCTTCAGCATCTGCTCGACCGGCGACTGTGGCTGGGCCGGAGCCGGCGGCTGTCCGGCTGCGGCCGGCGCCTGACCCGGGACGGCAGGCTGACCTGGCACGGCAGCGGGCTGGCCAGGGGCTCCCGGTTGGGTCGCGGCGGCCGGGGCCACGGGCTCGACCGGTTCGTCGACCGTGCCGATGATATCGACATAGCTGCCCGGCTCGACGAAATGCCCGACCGCCGCGGCCGCGTTGACGGGAAGGGTCAGCGCCCGTTTACCCGGCGCGATCATCGTCGTCAGGCGTCCACCGTCGGTATCGTCGAAATACTGGAAGAGCAGCACGGAGCCGGCCGGAATATCGCTCGCAGCCGTCCTGTCCTTCAGCCATTCCTGATAGGCGCTGGCAGCGGGAACCGCGAGTTTGGCCAGCGCCCCGAAGCTTTCCGGCAGCATCACCGGTTCGGCGAGCATGTCGGGCGTGATTGCCTGCCCTCGCGTGACCTTCCTGTCGGGCTGGAGCCGCATGAAGGCATAGGCCACCTGCTCGTTCTTGACGCTCTCGGTCCAGAAGTAGAGCAGAACGCCCGTGATGAGCCCGACGATGACGGCCGCGATGAGCTTCCAGTTCATGGTGTTATTCCCTCTACGAAGGGTTGCCTGATTTGAATGACCTCGACGGTCCGGCCGTCGGTTTTGCTTCTGACATAGAGAACGTTAGCCTCGACGCTGCCGCGCCGGCCATAAAGCGCGGTGACCCCGCCGCGCTGGGCCGGCGGCGTCTCGATGGTGAAACCGTCGCGGACCAGAAGATCGGCGCGCTGATCCGACCAGCGCGAGGCGGTGAGTGTGCCTTTCGACACGACCGTGCGCGACGTGTGGCCCTTGTCGCGATCGCCGATATCGCTCAACACTTCGACACCAGCCGGCGGACGCAGCGACATCGGCAGCTTGCTGGCATCGGCCGGAGCCGCGAAGGCCGGCAGCGTCGAGGCAACATCGTCGAAGCGGCTCATCAGCACTTCGGTCATCGGCGCATCGGCGGGCCGGCGGATCATGATCGAAACGCCGGGGATCGGCCCGTTTGCCGAAGGATTCTTGGGATCCTGCCGCCTCATATAATCGAGGGCTGCCTCGCCGTCGCCGTCGAAGAACCGAACCACTACCGCAAGATCGTCGCGGATCCGGCTCGTCTTCGGGACGATCAGCATGTTGGCGGCAATGACGGCGGTCAGTTCTTCCCTGTCGTTGCTTTTCGGCAGGGCAGGCCGGGTATTGACGGCCAGCACCCGCAGCCACTCGTCGGTGATATCGGAAATGCTGCGATCGCTCTGGTAGGGCGTGAATTCAAGCGGCTGGCCGTTGATGACGAGATCGCGCGGCGCGCGTTCCGGTGCGCCGACGATACCGGCCAGCATCGAATTCAGCGTCACCCTCAAATCCTTGTAGATCTCGGCCCGGCCCGGTGTGGCGACGGCGGCGGCGAGCCCGATGACGAGCGCCAAACCAAGGAGATGGCCAGCGAAACGGAAAGAGATGCGCGAGACCTGTCTCATCCTATTTCGCTCCCGGAAACACGCCGTCGAACAGATCGCCGGAATCGCTGGCTACATCGCGGATTTCCCGACGCAGGGTCGGATCGTAGCCGCGGCGCGTCGTATCGTTGTTGTGGGAGGCAAAGAGTGTTGCGTCGTCTACCGTGAACGCATCCTTCCAGCGGAGGCTCCTGATCGTATCGAGATCGTCGGAATCCCTGAACTTGTAGACGCGGTCGGCCGTCGCCGTGACGAGCTGCGGCTTTTCGTTGGCGAGATCGCCGACCATATCGCCGAAGTCGCGGCCGTCGCTTTTGAGGGTGTTCTGCACGTCGTCCCAGACAAAGGTGCGTTGGGGGTCGCCGTCGCCTTCATGCGACGGCGTGCGCGAACAGCTCATGGCGTCGCCCCCGGGCAGTGCCGGCAGGGTCGGGATCGGAAAGACGTTCGAGAAATCCGACGTGCAGTCCAGCCCATTCGCCTCGGCGAAGGCGGCGTTGCGCATCGCAACCATGGTTCCGACCTTCTTGGTGGAAATCTTGTTCGCGTGGATGACGAAAATCACGATCAGCAAGATGACCGGCGCGGCGAGCACGAATTCGATCGAGGCAAGACCGCGCCTGTCGCGGTGCAGCCGCATCAGCAGCCCGCGGCCCGGAGGACCGCCCATAGGCTCAGTGGGTGTTGACGGCAGCCCAGGCATTGGCTCCTCCCTGGTCGAAGACGCGGGTCAAGCCGGTAAAACTGTCGGCGGCCGGGCTCTGTTTGATGGTGTTCGAAACCTGTCCAATATCATCGGCCAGCGTGGCGGGGGCGAGCGATGCGAGCCAGTCCTGGGTGTAGAGGTCGAAGGCCGTGTAATTGTGGACCCAACTCTGCGCGAGCGCATAGGCGGATGGCGTCTTGTCCTTGAAGATGCGGATCTGCAGCCGGGCGCGCGGCGCGCGTGAAACGACCGCCAGGGTTTGATAGTCGTCGAGTTGCTCGCCGCCAAAGGGCGTGAAGTTGAAGGGGATACGTCCCTTCAGCCAGTAGGGCTTCGGGAAGGAGACGAGAGGCAAATTGGCACCAGTCACGGAGATCGCGCCGCCCGCCGGGCCGCAGACCTGGTTCCAGATCATGTCGAACTTGCGGGTGAAATCGTTCTCGTCCGACGTCTGCGCATCGGAATACCGCGGCGGCACGTCGATCGGCAGCTGGAAGGGGTTGGTGATGCCGAAGCCGACGCCGAAGACCTTGTCCGCGAGCCAGAAACTGACATCGAGCGCCAATTCCTCCCAAAAGCCGAGATCGCCGGCATATTGTTCGACAATCGCCTTGAACGGGATCTTGCTCAGGTAAGCCGGGCCGAAGGCTTCATAAAAGATGTAGAACTCCACCAGCGCATCGTCGACGCCGCTTTCGTGGTTGACCCAGTCGCGGATATGGCTGCCATCGACTCCGCCTGCCGTCAGCGGACCCTTGCCGTTGGGGAAGCCGCGGTTGGCAAACTCACCGCGCATGAGGAATGGGTCCTGTCCCTCAGTGCCACTGCTCATGGCGCGGCACATTTCAGCGTAGGCCGAGACCGGATTGATGCCGTCGCGATCCACCGGCAGGTTGCCGCCGGCACCTTCTCCAGCACCGTCGCAGGATTCGCACGGCGGATGGAACACGACGTGGTCTGATTTGTTCAGGCGCACCAAGTGCAGGGCTTCGTTGCCGACGCGCTGCGGAAAGCTCTCGACGAGGTAGTCGTTGAGGTCGTTCATGGCGTCGATGATGTCGCTGGACTTGTTGATGAGGCCCAAGGGATCGTATTTGATTTGCGCCGCCACCGTATATGCGATCGCTTTGGTGGCTTCCGTCGCCCGGAACCCCTGGAAAGCCAGGCAAGCGCCGTAGATGATGCCGCCGACGATCGGGACCTTTTGCCAGCCGGGGCAATAGGGCATCGGCGGAAGCGGCGGCAGAAGCGACGCCGGCCCGAAGCCCTCAGTAAATGAATATTGTGCGAGTTTCGCCAGAATAGCGGTCGAACGCAGGGCCAGTTCCGCTGTCGTGAGTTGGAAGGCGACCGAGGTCGCCATGACGACGGTTGCCTGCGACGAAGCGACATTGTTCATCGCCATGATGTTGAGATAGCGAGCTTCCCAGTCGGCATGGACGAGTGCGGCGGCGTCGGCCGTGTCCTGCGTGCGCTGCTTGTCGTAGATCATCTGTCCCGTATTCAGGATCCAGACGATCATCAGTGCGAGCGCGATCGTCATGTAGAGAATGATCGGTGATAGGAAGCCACGTTCGTCGCGGTGCAGGCGTTTGATGAGGGTCGGTGTCATAGCAGGTTCACCTCCGCCGTCGAAATCGTGTAGTAGCGTCCGTCCTTCCTCTGGCCGCGGGCAAAGACCCAGCCGGCATATTCGAGCAGCAGGAAGCGCGCTTCCACCTTGGCGGTGACCGGCACGTGGGGCGAGCGGTTGATAGCGGCATAGAGCGCCATCGGCGCGCGATCGACGGTCACGGTGACGTTCTGCGGATCGAACATGTAGCGGGCCTGGTTGCGCATCGCGCGCCAGTTCTTCGAAAGCCCCGAGGCGTCGGCAAGGCTTTTCAGCGCCTCTTCCGGCGGCTGGCAGGCGCCGACGCATTTCAGCTGGTCGTAGGGTGCGGCCGGGATCAAAGCCAGGCGGGCGGCAAGATCGGCCTTGCCGGGGGCAGCGTCGTTATCGCAGGTCTTGGCGTCGATTAAGCTGCGGATGGTGATCGGCAGGGCCGGGCAGAAATAGACGCGGGCGCTGCGGGCCGCCGCATAGGCGGCATAGTGTGTGAAGAGGTGGTTCTTTGCCAGGATCGTGAACTGGAAGACCACGAACATGAAGAAGACGAAGACCGGTGTCACGAGGACGAAATCCATCATCGTCGTGCTGCCGGAGATATCGCCATGAAGCTCCGATATCCGGCGCCGGCGGGCGGAAAGCCGCGGCAGCAACAGCATCGAGACAAGCAGCATCATCGCGATCGTAAATGTACCGAAGAGCGCGCCGTGATCCTCAGGGATCCAGAAGGTCCGTGAGTGCAGGATCGAACTCCAGAAGGCACCGTCGAAGATGGGGCGTTCGAGTTCCGCGCGCATTGCCGTTACCTCACGAGTGAAAGAGGGGTGAAATCAGGCATGAAAAGGCACCAGAGAAGTCCGAGAGCAGCGGCAACGCCGAAGCGGACGGTATGATGGGTTTCGCGCGGCTTCAGCACCGAAGCGGCATCGCGAAAACCGGCGGGCAGAAGCAGGGCGAACAGTCCGACTGTTCGGGCTAGCACGCTCCACTGAACACGCCGCGCCATGGAGAAAACAGCGATCACGCCGCCGACCATGAGCGATGCAAGGGTGACGTCGATGGCGGGCCAGAGACCGAGAATGGCGCCCAGCGCCGCCATCAGCTTGACGTCGCCGCCGCCGCAGCTTCCGGCTGCGAAGGCGATGAAGAAGATCAGACCGGCTGCAAGGAGACCGGCAAAAGCCAGGCCGATCCCTGCCGGACCGCTTCCGATCGCGGCCAGCGCCAACCCGCCAAGCAAGCAGGGATAGGTGACGGCGTTCGGGATATGACCGTGGCGATGGTCGAGCACCGCCGCGGTCATGGTGCAGGCGACGGCAAGAGCCGCCGCTGCAGGCATGAGGGTCAGATCGTAGGTCATATCCATGACACTGATCCGCTTATTGGCCCGGCTCAGGAATTCTCTCGGCATCCGAGAGCGCCGTGTTCTTTTCGTTGAACCATTCGCCGATCTGTTTGCCGAATGCGAGCAGAAGCAGCATCAGCGGAATGACGATCAGGGCAACGGCCAGGACGATCTGGGCCATGTCGCCTCGTTCGTCCTTGTGAAGTGCAATTGCGAGAGTCTTGAGTTTTCCAAACATCTGCGTATTCCTCGTTCCTAGGTTTGTTTCGGATCGAAGACCTTGGCGAAGATTAAGCAAGCATACGCTATCGATCCGAACCAGCACGTTGCTCGTTCCAATGACATTTTCTGCTTTAGCTTATCTTCCCCGACGGCCAACGCTCGTTGAGCAACACCATTAAGACCCAAGAGTGCGCCCAAGGCCAGCCCTCCGTCAAGCAAACGAAACGAAGGGTTCCAATTGTCTTGGAGGCATCACCGGCACAATCGCAGTTGACGTCACATTTTTTTAACTAACCGCTTGAACAAGTTGCGATTTTAGCTGCGCGGGCTAAGTTTTCGTCAACCGCGCAGGGCATCGTCTACTGCTCCATAATTGGTCAATTCTTTCAAGGCGATAGAAGAAACGGCGTGTTGTGCCCATAATGACTGCCTTCGCGGGGCCTGGCCATGGCGTTGTTTGGCGATCTGGATTAAGCTTTCGTCAAATGGTGGGTATCGCCCGCCAGTCGATCCGGAGAGAAAACGATGGAAACGATGAGCAGCATCTTAATACTTGGATTGGTCCTCATTCCACTGATGATGTTCTTTCCAACCGCGGTTCAAATGATGGCGACACTATTCGGGATGAGCACGGTCCTGGTCGGGATGCCGCTCTGATGAAAGCCGTTTCCGACGACGCTGCCGAACAGGCAACCTTCCAGGTTCTGACCCGGGCGCTGGACAAGCTGCTCGGGCCGATCCGTTTTCTCCTCGATGATCCGAGCGTGTCCGAAATCCTGATCAACGGGACATCTGACATCTTCGTCGAAAGGCGAGGCAAGCTCGAACGCGCCGATACGCGCTTCGCCAGTCGTGAGGACCTGGAATCGGCCGCACGCAGCATCGCGCAGTTCTCAGGCAAGCGGCTGACGCCCGAGGAGCCGAGCATCGAGGCCCGTCTGCCGGATGGTTCGCGCGTACAGATGATCCAACCGCCGGCCGCCCGTACTGGGCTTTGCATCTCCATTCGCCGTTTCCTGAAAGAACATCGCAGCATCCGCGACCTCGTCACCCAGGGCAGCCTCACCGAGGAATCGCTGTCATTGCTGCAGGCGGCCGTCGGGCTACAGAAAAACGTCATCATCTCCGGCGGCACCGGCACCGGCAAGACGACGATGCTGAACGCGCTGTCGGAAGCCTTTGCCGACCACGAGCGCGTCATCGTCATCGAGGACACGTCCGAACTGCAGATCCGCAAGGAACACGTGGTCTATCTCGAAGTAACCAAGCCCGACCGTTTCGGTCGCGGCGGCGCCACCATCCGAGACCTGTTCCGCTCGTCGCTGCGCATGCGGCCCGACCGGATCATCGTCGGCGAGTGCCGCGGCGGCGAGGCGCTCGATATGATCCAGGCGATGACATCAGGCCACAGCGGCAGCCTTTCGACGGTGCATGCGAACACGCCCTATGATTCCCTGCACCGGCTGGAAACGCTGGCGCTGATGTCGGACATCGACATGCCGCTTCGGCCGCTGCGCGCCCAGATCGCCTCGGCGGTCGACGTCGTCGTGCAGATCGCCCGTTTCAAGCGCACCGGCCGGCGCCGGGTGATCGAGATTTCCGAGATCAAGGGTTTGAACAATGACGGCCAGTATATCGTAGAAAGCATCTACAAGCTCGAAGGCGACGGACATTCCAATCCCGATGGCGCACTGCTGTGGACCGGTGTCGTGCCAAGCTTTGCCGCCGATGCGATGGAAGAGCTTCAAGGCGCGGAGCGCCCCGAATGGGTCGGTGCCGCCGCGCCGCATACAGCTTAAAAGCGATCGAAACCCGGCTCTATCAGACGCTATCCTTTTCAGCGCTCGCCGCCATATGGGTGAGATCGTCCCACAGGCTTTCGGCAAAGCTGCGCAGCACCGTGAGCTCGAAGCTGTCATCGCCGGTGCGGACGATCTGAACCGAGAGATGACCGACCATCGTCATGGCCGAATGGCCCTCCGGAAAGACGGAAGGATCGAGATCAACGGCGGTCCCCCTTGAAAGAAGCGCCCGCGAAGAGCGGCCGGAAACGCCGATACGCACGCGTCCGTGGCTCTGGTCCATGACGTAGGCCTTTCCCACAAGCGCCGCGGCGAGAGCATCGAGGCTGGCCGGGACAAGCGGTTCGTCGCCGGCAACGAACCATTGGCGGAAGCCCGCCTCGCGGATCGAACTCTGAGCAAAGCCCGCCTTCACCAATTCCGCGGCGAGCGCGGCTGGCTCGATGGCGCCAAGCACATGCAGGAGATGGCCGTCCGGCAGGGCTGCCAGCCGGATGCCTGCCTCCGAGATGCCGTTATAGACCGTTCCGGCCAGAACCGGTTTATGTTGCGGAAGATCACGCATGGAGCTTCTCGTTTTCAGGATCGATGAAGACGGGATGGCAGAGCACCGCATCGGTGAATTCGTTGCGCAGGCCATTCCAGACCGTCACCTTTTCACCGATGCGCTCCGGCCCGCGCCTGACGAGCGCCAGGCCGATCGTATGGCCGAGCGTCGGTGAAAAGGCGCTTGACGTCACGTAGCCCTGGTCGTTTTCAAGCGTCGCCGCAACGCCGTCGGCAAGAATATGCGAGCCGGTGCGGAAGCCGGTCGCCGGATTAATCGGCTTGACACCGACAAGGCGCGGCCGCTCGGGGTCCTGCAGCCCTTCGCGGGCCAGCATTGCCCTGCCGATGAAATCCGGCTTGGTTGATGAAACCATGCGGCCGAAGCCGAGATCGCCTGGCGTTACCGTGCCGTTGATCTCGGCATGGGTGACATGACCCTTTTCGATGCGCATGACGCCGAGCGCTTCGGCGCCATAGGCGCAGATGCCATGTTTCTCGCCCGCCGCCATGATCGCATCGGCAACGCCTTGGCCATAGCCGGCCGGTACGGCCAGCTCGTAGGCGAGTTCGCCGGAGAAGGAGATCCGGAAGAGCCGGCCCTCGAGCCCGCTGCCGAAGAGCGAGACCTTGCGGGCAGTCATGAAGGGAAAGGCCGCATCCGATATGTCCCCGTCGACGATCTCCTGGAGAATGGCGCGCGACTTCGGCCCGGCGACGGCCATCTGCGCCCATTGATCCGTCGAGGAGGCGAAGCAGACGTCGAGATCCGGCCAGAGCGTCTGGGCACAGAATTCGAGGTGGGTCAGCACACCAGCGGCAAGTGCGGTCGTCGTGGTCATGAAGAAATGGTCGTCACTGAACCGGCTGGTGGTGCCGTCATCGTAGATGAAGCCGTCCTCACGCAGCATGATGCCGTAGCGCGCCTTGCCGACGGCGAGCTTGGCGAAGCCGTTGCAATAGATGCGATCGAGGAAGGTCGCGGCATCCCTACCGAAGATTTCGATCTTGCCGAGGGTCGAGACGTCGCAAAGGCCGGCATTCTTCCGGATGTTCAACACCTCGCGGTCGACGCTTTCGCGCCATGTCGTCTCGCCGGGGCGCGGGAACCAGGATGAACGGTACCACAGGCCGGTTTCGACGAAGACCGCACCGTTCTTCTCAGCCCAGCCATGCAGCGGCGACTTGCGCGCCGGCTGGAATTGTTTGGCGCGCGACGCCCCGGTCAAGGCGCCGAAGGAAACCGGTGTGTAGAAGGGCCGGAAGGTCGTCGTTCCCACCTCGGCGGGAGACACGCCGCGCGCCTCGGCGAGAATGCCGATGGCGTTGATGTTGGAAAGCTTGCCCTGATCGGTCGCCATGCCGCTTGTGGTGTAACGCTTGGCGAGCTCGACATGGCCGTAGCCTTCGCGGACGGCGAGACCCAAATCCTTGAGATGCACGTCGTTCTGATAATCGACGAAAGCCTTGCCCTTCGAGCCCTTGATCGACCAGAGCGGCTTTGCCTGTGCAGCCGTCTCGGACGCCGGAGCGAAGGCCGGCTCCGCCGCTGCGAAACCGATCGCCTTCAACGCGGCAGCTGCCTTTGCGGCGCCATCCCCGAGGCAGGTCGCGGTTTGCACCATGCCGGCGGCCGCGCCGGCAACGGTCAGACCTTCCTGCTGGACAGGCGCCAGAAACGCCGAGGCCTCGTTCGACCATTGCGGTTTTGCACCGCGATGGCAGGCAAGATGAATGATCGGGCTCCAGCCGCCCGACATGGCAAGCGCATCCGCTTCGATCCGACGGATCCCGCCTGCTGCCTCGACACTGACGCCGCGCAGGCGCTTGCCGCCAAACGCATCGATAACCCTGGCGCCCTTCAGCACTTCGGCGCGACCCTGCCAGCTCTCGGCCGCATCCCCTCGGCTGTCGATGATCGCCGCGACCTCAAGACCGGAGGCTTCAAGATCGGCAGCGGTGCGATACCCGGCATCGTTGGTGGTGAAGATGACAGTGCTTCTGCCGGGCGCGACCGCCTGCCGGTTGAGATAGCTGCGCATGGCGCCTGCCATCATCACACCGGGAATATCGTTGCCGCCGAAGACGAGCGGCCGCTCTTCGGCGCCGGTCGCAAGGATCGCCTGGCGGGCGACGATGCGCCACAATCTTTCGACCGGACGATCAGGATCGGGTATCGCCACATGCTTCTGCACCCGTTCGACCGCGCCGAAGACATTGTCGTCGTACCAGCCGAATACCGTCATGCGCGGCAGGCGGCGTACGTTCTCCAGGCTCGCCAGCTCGGCAAGCAGCTCTCCGAGAAGCGCGTCGGCCGGCTTGCCGTCAACAGTGCCGCGGTCGGAAAGCAGGCTGCCTCCGAGTTCGGCTCCCTCATCGGCGAGGATGACGCGCGCCCCGGCGCGGCCGGCGGTCAGCGCTGCGGCTAGACCAGCAGGGCCAGCGCCGATCACCAGCAGATCGCAATGCGCCCAGGATTTCTCATAGGTGTCGGGATCGGCCTCGTAGGAGGCCCTGCCGAGGCCTGCCGCCTTGCGGATCACCGGCTCGTAGAGCTTTTCCCAAAGCGCCGCCGGCCACATGAAGGTCTTGTAGTAGAAACCGGCGCTGAGGAAGGGCGAGAGCAGCCCGTTGACGGCGCCGACATCGAAGCCGAGCGAGGGCCAGCGGTTCTGGCTCTTTGCCGTCAGCCCCCCGTAAAGCTCGATCATCGTCGCGCGCGTATTCGGTTCGGTGCGCCCGCCGCTGCCTGTCGTCACCAGCGCGTTCGGTTCGGCGGCCCCCGCCGTCAGGATACCGCGCGGGCGGTGATATTTGAAGCTGCGGCCGACGAGCTGGACACCGTTGGCAAGCAGCGCCGAGGCGAGTGTGTCGCCCGGATGGCCTTCGAGCGGCCTGCCGTCGAAGGTGAAGCCGAGTTTTGTGGCGCGCTCGATCCGGCCGCCAGAGGAAAGACGGAAGCTCGTCATGCCGGTTCTCCGCCGAGCTTGGAAAGGGCTGCATCCCTGACGCCGTTGACCGCATGGGTGACGGTATCGCGTTCGACGATCAGCCAGCGGCGGCATCCGGAAGAGTGGTGCCAGTATTCGCTGTGCCGCCCCCTCGGATTGTCACGCAGATAGACATAATCGAACCAGGCCTCCGCACCGGCATCCGGCGCCGGCCTGATAAGGCCGGCATCGCCGCGGATCGAAAATTCCTCCTTGGGTCGGGCGCCGCAATGGGGACAGGAAATCAGGCTTGCCATCGTCGAAAGTCCTCAGTGCAGATTGGGCTGGGCGCCGACGCCCTTTTCGTCGATCGGGTAGCCGCGCGCGAAGCGGTCGAGCCGGAAGGCGCGGGCGGTCTGATGCGGCGCATTGCGGGCAATCAGGTGGGCGTAGCAGAAGCCGGAGGCGGGCGTGGCCTTGAAGCCGCCATAACACCAGCCGGTGTTGAGATAGAGATTGTCGATATGGGTGCGGTCGATGATCGGCGAGCCGTCCATGCTCATATCCATGACGCCACCCCAGGAGCGCAGATACCGCACGCGCGACAAGGAAGGGATCATTGCAAGCCCGGCTTCGGCGACATGTTCGACCGAAGCGAGATTGCCGCGCTGGGCATAGGAATTGTAGCCGTCGATATCGCCGCCGAAGACGAGGCCGCCCTTGTCCGACTGGGACACGTAAAAATGCCCGGCGCCGAAGGTGACGACTGTGTCGATGAACGGCTTCAGCCCTTCGGAAACGAAGGCCTGCAGCACATGGCTTTCAATCGGCAGCCGCAGGCCGGCCATGTCGGCGACGACGGTGGAGTTGCCGGCTGCCGCAAGCGCCAGCTTGCCGCAGCCGATGAAGCCCTTGCTGGTCTCGACGCCGGTCACCTGGCCGTTTTCGCTGCGGATGCCGGTCACCTCGCACTGGGTGATGATATCGACGCCGCGTTGATCGGCGCCGCGCGCATAACCCCAGGCGACCGCATCGTGGCGCACCGTGCCGCCGCGCGGGTGGAACAGGCCGCCCATAATGGGGAAACGGGCATTGTCGAAATCGAGGAAGGGCAATTTCTGGCGCACCGCCTGCCTGTCGAGAAGCTCGGCGTCGACGCCGTGCAGCCGCATGGCGTTGCCGCGGCGCGTATAGGCGTCGCGCTGGGCGTCGGAATGGAAGAGGTTGAGCACGCCGCGCTGCGAGACCATGGCGTTGAAGTTGAAGTCCTGCTCCAGTCCTTCCCAAAGCTTCATCGACAGCTCGTAGAAGGGATTATTGCCCGGCAGCAGATAGTTCGAACGGATGATCGTCGTGTTCCTGCCGATATTGCCGGAGCCGAGATAGCCCTTTTCGAGGACGGCGACATTGGTGACGCCGAATTCCTTGGCAAGATAATAGGCGGTGGCAAGACCATGGCCGCCGCCACCGACGATGATGACGTCGTAATGCGGCTTTGGCGCCGGGTCGCGCCAGGCAGGCGCCCAGCTTTTGTTGCCGCGAAGGCCGTTCAGGAAAATCGAAAGAGCGGAATAGCGCATGGGTCACCCCGGAAAAAACACGTCCATGATGCCAGAAAGAGGAGCGCTGACTTGCACAATAGGGACATCAATCGCTAAGAAAGAGACATGTCCTCACTTGATAGCAGAAATGCCCAGACGATCGGCTTCATCCTTATCCCGGGATTCGCGCTGATGTCCTATGCCTCGGCGACCGAGCCGCTGCGGGCGGCAAATCTCTTGGCCGGACGTGAGATCTATCGGCTGCAGATCTTCTCGCCCGATGGCGCGCCGGCGCTTTCCTCCTCGGGCGTCAGCGTCCCCGCCGAACCTCTGCCCGTCAGGGGCGGGGGGCTCGGAACGGCCTTCGTCTGCGCCGGCGGGTTGCCCCGCGACTGGCGGTATCCCGGCGTACTTGCCTGCTTGCGGCAGCTGTCGCGCGAAGGTGTGAGGATCGGCGGCATCTCGGGCGGCCCCTATCTGATGGCCGCTGCCGGTCTGCTTGGCGGCCGCGATTTCACCATCCACTGGGAGCATGCCGCAGCCCTTCTTGAAGCCTTCCCGGACCTCACGCCGCGCCAGGCGCGCTTCATGATCGACGGCAACCGGATTACCTGCGGCGGCGGCATCGCACCGCTCGACATGATGCATGTGCTGATCGCCGAGCGCATGGGGCCGGATTTCGCCCGCCGCGTCAGCGACTGGTATCTTCATACAGAGGTCAACGAACCCGCCGCACCCCAGCGCGCCTCGCTGGCGGAGCGTTATGGCGTTTATCATCCCGGTCTGCTCAGCGTTCTCGAGCGGATGGAGGAGACGATCGAGATGCCGCTCGAGCGTGCCGCCATGGCGCGCATCGCCGGCGTCACCACCCGCCATCTCGACCGGCTCTTTGCGGCCCAGCTCAATACCACCTTCCTCGATCAATACCGCAGGATCAGGCTGCAGCATGCCCATCGTCTGCTGAAACAGAGCCCGCTTTCCGTCTCGGAAATCGCGGTGGCTACCGGTTTTTCCAGTCTGAGCCATTTTTCCCGGATGTTCCGGGCCCTCTACGGCATCGCTCCGCGCGAGGCGCGGCGGGAATAGGTTTTCTTCACGGTTGAGAAATTTTCACTATGACGATAGGGTTGTCTTGGACAAAAGAAAAGGCGGCAGTGGAAAACCCATGAAATCCAACCGTAAAGCGGCAGAGCAACCGGAACAGGCGCCTAGCGGACGCGCTCCCTTTTCCCAGGACCCGCACGCCGTTCGCGAGCCGAAGGAAAACAACCTCGAAATGGCGATCGGCCATGAGGTGCGCGCCTACCGCAAGAAACTCGGCATCACGGTCACCGATCTGGCGGCCGCCACCGGCATTTCACTCGGCATGCTGTCGAAGATCGAGAACGGCAACATCTCGCCGTCGTTGACGACGCTGCAATCACTGTCGCGGGCGCTCGGCGTACCGCTGACTGCCTTTTTTCGCCGCTATGAGGAACCGCGCAATGCCGTCTTCGTCAAGGCGGGGCAGGGCATCGAGCTCGAACGGCGCGGCACGCGCGCCGGCCATCAATATAATCTGCTCGGCCATATCGACAACAATACCAGCGGCGTCATTGTCGAGCCCTATCTCATCACACTGACGGCCGATTCCGACACCTTCCCGACCTTTCAGCACGAGGGCATGGAATTTCTCTACATGCTGGAAGGCGTGGTCGTTTACCGCCATGGCGACCAGCTTTTCCAGATGGAGCCGGGCGACAGCCTGTTCTTCGATGCCGATGCACCGCATGGGCCGGAGCAGCTGGTGAAACTGCCTAGCAAGTACCTTTCGATCATCACCTATCCTCAGCGGAGCTCGAAAGGCTGACTTGCCTTAAAAGAAAAAATCTTTCTTCCGAGTTGAAATCCCAAAACAGACCTGCTAGTCCTTTCTCAACACGAACGGAGGTCTGGTCATGTGCGGAATTGTGGGTCTCTTCCTCAAGGATAAAAGTCTCGAACCGGAGCTCGGCGCGCTCCTGTCGTCCATGCTGGTGACGATGACGGATCGGGGGCCGGACAGCGCCGGTATCGCGATCTATGGCGACGCCAGCGGCAACAATGCCAAGATCACCATCCAGTCGGCCAATCCGAAGAAGGATTTCGCCGGCCTCGAGGCCGAACTCGGCCAGGCGGTTAGCGCACCGGTCGCCATCCAGGTGAAAAGCACGCATGCCGTCATCACGCTTGCGAAGGATCTGCTCGACGCGGGCAAGGCAGCCGTTGCGGAACTGCGTCCGAACGTTCGCATCATGAGCAGCGGCGACGCCATCGAGATCTATAAGGAAACCGGCCTGCCGAAGGATGTCGTCTCCCGCTTCGCGGTCAATTCAATGGCCGGCACCCACGGCATCGGCCATACCCGCATGGCGACGGAATCGGCCGTCACGACGCTCGGCGCCCATCCTTTTTCCACCGGCTCCGACCAATGCCTGGTGCATAATGGCTCGCTCTCGAACCACAACAATCTGCGCCGCGAGCTGAAGCGCGAAGGCATGACCTTCGAAACGGAAAACGACACCGAGGTCGCCGCCGCCTATCTGACGGCAGAGATGGCCAAGGGCAAGAATCTCGGCCAGGCGCTGGAAGGCGCGGTGGATGATCTCGACGGCTTCTTCACCTTCGTCGTCGGTACGAAGTCCGGCTTCGGCGTCGTGCGCGACGCAATTGCCTGCAAGCCCGCTGTCATGGCCGAAACGGACCAGTATGTCGCATTCGGTTCGGAATACCGGGCGCTCGTCAATCTGCCCGGCATCGAGAATGCCCGGGTCTGGGAGCCGGAGCCTGCAACCGTCTATTTCTGGGATCACCAGAAGGTCGCTTGACCGGCGCCTCATGCGTATTCTCCAAGGGTTATTGAAACATGCCTGTCATTGATCTTGCCACTACGCCGTTACGCGAACTCAACAGCGCCCTGCACAACATCCAGAACGGATCGAACGATCTTTCCTTCGAAGTCGTCAATCCGCGTGGCAGCCATTCGGTTGCCGTCGGCATCGATGCGCCGGTCACGGTCGACGTGAAGGGGTCCGTCGGCTATTATTGCGCCGGCATGAACGACGGCGGGACCGTCACCGTTCACGGTTCGGCAGGTCCGGGTGTTGCGGAAAACATGATGTCTGGAACAGTCGTCATCGAAGGCGATGCCAGCCAGTATGCCGGCGCAACCGGCCGCGGCGGCCTCCTTGTCATCAAGGGCAATGCGGCGTCACGCTGCGGCATCTCGATGAAGGGCATCGACATCGTCGTTCATGGCAATATCGGCCACATGTCCGCCTTCATGGGCCAGTCCGGCCACCTCGTGGTGCTCGGCGATGCCGGCGATGCGCTTGGGGATTCGCTCTACGAGGCGAAGCTCTTCGTGCGCGGTTCGGTCAAGAGCCTGGGTGCCGATTGCATCGAAAAGGAGCTGCGTCCGGAGCATCTGACGAAGCTGGCCGAACTTCTCGAAAAGGCGGGCGTGACCGAAGTGAGGCCCGAGGAATTCAAGCGTTACGGCTCCGCCCGCAAGCTTTACAATTTCAATATCGACAACGCTGACGCATATTAAGGCGAGGGACCATCATGAGCTATCACAACCCCTATACCCCGCCGCGCAAGTCCGCGACCTTCGACGATTACACGCTGGCGGAAATCCGCCGAGCTGCGGCGACCGGCATTTACGACATCCGTGGCGCCGGCACCAAACGGAAGGTTCCGCATTTCGATGACCTGCTGTTTCTCGGCGCATCGATCTCGCGCTATCCGCTCGAAGGCTACCGTGAGAAGTGCGACACGTCGGTCGTCCTCGGCGCGCGCTTTGCCAAAAAGCCCATTCACCTGAAGACGCCGATCACCATTGCCGGCATGAGCTTCGGCGCCCTGTCCGGCAATGCCAAGGAAGCGCTCGGACGCGGCGCGACGATTGCCGGAACCTCCACCACGACAGGCGACGGCGGGATGACCGATGAAGAGCGCGGCCATTCACAGACGTTGGTCTACCAGTATCTGCCGTCGCGATACGGCATGAATCCCAAGGACCTGCGTCGCGCCGATGCGATCGAAGTGGTTGTCGGTCAAGGCGCAAAGCCCGGCGGCGGCGGCATGCTGCTCGGCCAGAAGATCTCCGATCGCGTCGCCAACATGCGTAATCTGCCGAAGGGCATCGACCAGCGCTCGGCCTGCCGCCATCCGGATTGGACTGGCCCGGACGACCTCGAAATCAAGATCCTGGAACTGCGCGAGATCACCGACTGGGAAAAGCCGATCTATGTGAAGGTCGGCGGCGCGCGTCCCTATTACGACACAGCGCTGGCCGTGAAGGCCGGGGCCGACGTGGTGGTGCTCGATGGCATGCAGGGCGGAACCGCGGCGACCCAGGATGTGTTCATCGAGAATGTCGGCATGCCGACGCTCGCCTGCATCCGCCCCGCGGTCCAGGCGCTGCAGGATCTCGGCATGCATCGCAAGGTGCAATTGATCATCTCGGGCGGCATCCGTTCGGGCGCCGACGTGGCGAAGGCACTGGCGCTGGGTGCCGATGCCGTTGCTATCGGCACGGCGGCGCTCGTTGCGATCGGCGACAACGATCCGCACTGGGAAGAAGAATACCAAAAGCTCGGCACGACGGCCGGCGCCTATGACGACTGGCACGAGGGCAAAGACCCGGCCGGCATCACGACGCAGGATCCGGAACTGATGAAGCGGCTTGATCCAATCGCCGCCGGCCGCCGTCTCGCCAACTATCTGAAGGTTATGACGCTGGAAGCCCAGACCATTGCGCGCGCCTGCGGCAAGAACCACCTGCACAACCTGGAACCGGAAGATCTTTGCGCCCTGACGATGGAGGCGGCCGCCATGGCCCAGATCCCGCTCGCCGGCACAAACTGGTATCCCGGCAAGGGAGGCTACTGATTTCTACCGGCCGGGCAAACGTCCCGGCCGTCTCGCATCCATAACCAAAGTGTCTCCAAGAAATCCAAAGGGGAACGAGAATGACACTGGACCTTGCTGCTTTTGCCAGAGACAAAGGCATCAAATATTTCATGATCAGCTATACCGACCTGTTCGGCGGCCAACGCGCCAAGCTGGTCCCCGCAGAAGCCATCGCCGATATGCAGAAAGATGGCGCCGGCTTCGCGGGCTTCGCGACCTGGCTCGATTTGACGCCTGCCCATCCCGACCTGTTCGCGGTTCCCGATGCCTCCTCGGTCATCCAACTACCCTGGAAGAAAGATGTCGCATGGGTTGCCGCCGACTGCGTCATGGACGATAAGCCTGTCGAACAGGCACCGCGTGTGCTGCTGAAAAGACTGGTCGCTGAAGCTGCGAAAGAAGGGCTCCGGGTGAAAACCGGCGTGGAGCCCGAGTTCTTTCTCATCTCTTCTGACGGCTCGGTGATTTCAGACCAGTTCGATACAGCCGAGAAGCCTTGCTACGACCAGCAGGCCGTGATGCGTCGCTATGATGTCATCGCCGAGATTTGCGACTACATGCTCGAGCTCGGCTGGAAGCCCTATCAGAACGACCACGAGGACGCGAATGGCCAGTTCGAGATGAACTGGGAATATGACGACGCTCTTCAGACGGCAGACAAGCACTCTTTCTTCAAGTTCATGGTCAAGTCGGTCGCCGAAAAACACGGCCTTCGCGCCACCTTCATGCCGAAGCCCTTCAAAGGCCTGACCGGAAACGGCTGCCATGCCCACATCTCGGTCTGGGACATCGATGGCAAGGTAAACGCCTTCGCGGACAAGGAAATGGCCTTTGGGCTTTCCGCTCAGGGGAAAACCTTTCTCGGCGGCATCATGAAACACGCCTCCGCGCTTGCCGCGATCACCAATCCGACGGTCAATTCCTACAAGCGCATCAACGCGCCGCGCACGACATCGGGCGCGACCTGGTCGCCGAACACCGTGACCTGGACGGGCAATAACCGCACCCACATGGTGCGCGTGCCGGGACCGGGACGTTTCGAATTGCGCCTGCCGGACGGTGCGGTCAACCCGTACCTGCTGCAGGCGATCATCATCGCCGCCGGCCTCGACGGCATCCGCAGCCAGGCCGATCCCGGCCGGCACTACGATATCGACATGTATGCCGAGGGGCATCTGGTGAAGGACGCGCCGCGCCTGCCGCTCAACCTGCTCGACGCGCTGCGTGCCTATGATGCCGACGAAGGCTTGAAGGAGGCGATCGGGGCCGAGTTTTCCGCCGCCTATCTCAAGCTCAAGCATCAGGAATGGAATGCCTATTGCTCGCATTTCACCCAGTGGGAACGCGACAGCACGCTCGACATCTGAGTGGTTGGATGCCTCTGGCGCATACCTCCCGAAAACCGGAATCGATTTTCGGAAAGGATTATGCGCCGATTCAAAGTGATAGAGCGTCCTTGGCGCGTCTGACAAGACGCGCGGCGCTCTATTTACACGCTGACGCGCCGGGGCGGACAGGCTTCGGCGCGATCGGACCTTCTGCACTTGATATGGCGAAGAAAGTGACAGCATGAAGAACTTCGTACTCACCGTATCCTGCAAATCGACACGTGGCATCGTCGCGGCGATTTCGAGCTATCTGGCCGACAAGGGCTGCAACATCATCGACAGCTCGCAGTTCGACGATCTCGATACCGGAAAGTTCTTTATGCGGGTGAGCTTCATTTCGGAAGAGGGGCTTTCGGGTGCGGATATCGAGGCCGGCTTTGCTGCCGTCGCCGCTCCTTTCGAAATGGATTACGATTTTCACGACAGCGAGAAGCGCATGAAGGTGCTCTTGATGGTGTCGCGCTTCGGCCATTGCCTCAACGACCTGCTTTACCGCTGGAAGATCGGCGCACTGCCGATCGATATCGTCGGCGTCGTCTCCAACCATTTCGACTACCAGAAGGTCGTGGTCAACCATGACATCCCCTTCCACCATATTCCCGTCACCAAGGCCAACAAGGTGCAGGCCGAGGCCCATATCATGGAGGTGGCCGAGCAGACCGGCACGGAGCTGATCGTGCTGGCACGCTACATGCAGATCCTGTCGGACGAGATGTGCCAGAAGATGTCCGGACGGATCATCAACATCCACCATTCCTTCCTGCCGAGCTTCAAGGGCGCCAATCCTTATAAGCAGGCCTACGGCCGCGGCGTGAAGCTGATCGGGGCGACGGCGCATTACGTCACCGCCGATCTCGACGAAGGCCCGATCATCGAGCAGGACACGGCACGGATCACCCATGCGCAGTCGCCCGACGACTACGTCTCGATCGGCCGCGACGTCGAAAGCCAGGTGCTGGCCCGCGCCATCCACGCTCACATCCATCACCGCACCTTCATCAACGGCAACCGCACCGTGGTCTTTCCGGCAAGCCCCGGCAGCTACGCCTCCGAACGCATGGGTTAAAGACGGGTTGGGGGACGGCAAAAGCGTAGCCGCATCCGTCATTCATTTGGTGAGGGTTGCAGCAAGTGCCGCCGAAAGTTTTGGGAAATGCATGCCGGGCGGGCTTGCCACGGCGCGAAAGACTTATATACTCAGGAAATAAATATTCCGTAGAGGAAACAAAAGGGAACGGACAATGGCTTTATCATGGCGTTTCTCCGTCTTGGCGGATCGGCATCGCGCTCTGGGATCGAAGCTCGAGGACTGGAGCGGCATGGGCACCGCCTGGACCTACGACAAGGACATGTCGGAAGAGCATGTCGCCGTCCGAACCAAGGCCGGCATCATGGATGTCTCGGGCCTGAAGAAGGTGCACCTGGTCGGCCCGCACGCCATCGCCGTGCTTGACTCCATCACCACCCGCGACCTGACGAAGATCTACCCCGGCCGGTCGGTCTACGCGACCATGCTGAACGACCGCGGCCACTTCACCGACGACTGCATCGTCTATCGCACCGGCCCGAATGCCTGGATGTTGGTGCATGGCTCAGGCTCCGGTCACGAGGAGGTCGTCAAGCAGGCGGCGGGCCGCAATTGCGCCGTCCTCTTCGACGACGACCTGCACGACCTGTCGCTGCAGGGCCCGCTCGCGGTCGACTATCTCGCCAAATATGTGCCTGGCATCCGCGACCTCAAATATTTCCACCACATGCAGACGACGCTGTTCGGCGCACCGGTGATGATCTCGCGCACCGGCTATACCGGCGAACGCGGCTACGAAATCTTCGTGCGCGGCCAGGACGCCGTCATGGTCTGGGACCGGATCGTCGAGGAAGGCAAGGAGATGGGCATCATCCCCTGCTGCTTCTCCGTGCTCGACATGCTGCGCGTCGAAAGCTACCTGCTCTTCTACCCCTATGACAATTCGCAGATGTATCCCTTCGCCGATCAGCCGCCCGGGGACAGCCTCTGGGAACTCGGCCTCGACTTTACCGTCAGCCCCGGCAAGACGGGCTTCCGTGGCGCCGAGGAACATGCTCGCCTGAAGGGCAAGGAGCGCTTCAAGATCTTTGGCATGCTGATCGATGCCGATGGACCGGCCGATCTCGGCGACGAAGTCTTTGCCGACGGCAAAAAGGTCGGCGTCATTACCTGCCCGAGCTATTCGTCGCTGACGAAGAAATCCATGGCGATTGCCCGTCTGGACGTTGACAAGGCGGTGCATGGGACGAAACTCGAAGTCCGCGGCAAGACCGTGATGGCAGGCGCCACCGCCCACACGCTTCCTTTCGACGATCCGGAGAAGAAGAAGAGGACCGCCGTAGGTTAAGGAGCACGCGAATGCTCGTTGCAGGCATCAAGAGCCGACCAGTCTACACGGGCCTGACCATCCAGCCGCGCGCCCGGCGGCACATTTTCGCGCTCGAAGGGGAGGGCGCCAAGGCTCTCCTCGATCAGCAGCCGGCGCTTGACGAAACGGCGCTTGCCCGCAGTGAAATCCTCTATGTCGCCCGCGGCTCTCAAGGGTCCGGCCTCGACGAGGCGCTGCGCCGCCTCGGCGCCGACATGTTCTTCACGGCGCCGACCATCGCAACGCTGCTCTTCCGATTGAAGGGTTCGCTCGCGACCGCCCATATGGGCACGCGGCTTTATCTATCGGGCACGGAAGGCTTCATCGGCCAGGCGATGCTGGTGGCGCTCGATTACGGCATGGACCACGCCTCCGTCATCACCGAGCATCGCGGCTCGCTGGCCAGGCGCGTGCAATGCGTCCATTGCAAGGGCATCACCGACGACGTCACCACCAGCCCCTTTGCCTGCAGCCATTGCGGGCTGCCGCTTCTGGTACGCGACCATTATTCGCGCCGGCTCGCCGCCTTCCAGGGCGTCAATATCGATGCGGAAGAACCGGGCAGCGCGCCTGATCCGGAGGAGTTGTTCCTTTGAGCGGTGGCACTGAAATTCCTGTCCGCGTGACGCGGATCACGCCGATCGCCGAGCGCGTCAAGCGCTTCCGTTTCGAGCGCCTTGACGGCAAGCCGATGCCTTATTTCTCCGGCGGCGCCCACGTCATCGTCTTGATGAACGATGGCGGCCATATGCGCCGCAACGCCTATTCGCTGATGTCGCCGCCGCATGATTGCGCAGCCTATGAGATCAGCGTGCTGCACGTCGAGGATTCGCGCGGCGGCTCGACCTTCATGCATGAGAAGCTCAGCGAAGGCGACGAGCTGAAGGTCAGCTATCCCGTCAACCTGTTCCAGCCCGACTGGCGCGGGCGCAAGCACCTTCTGATCGCCGGCGGCATCGGCATTACCCCCTTCATCGCGATGATGGAGCAGTTTTCCCGCGAGGGCGCCAATTTCGAGCTGCATTATGCCATCCGCACGCGCGACCGCGGCGCCTATTGGCAGCAACTCGTCGAGCGTTATGGCGGACATCGGATCAAGATCTATTGCGACGCCGAAGGCGACGCCATCCCCCTCACACGCCTGCTGGGCACCCAGCCGCTCGGCACGCATCTTTATGTCTGCGGCCCGTCCGGCATGATCGACGGCGTGCTGAAAACCGGCCTCAACGCCGGCTGGCCGGAGCAGAACCTGCATTCGGAACGGTTCCTGTCATCACTGCCCGGCAAGCCCTTCGCGATCGAGCTCCTGCGATCCGGCAAGACCGTGAAGGTCGGCCATCACGAAAGCATGCTGGAGGCGATCGAGGCGGCGGGCGTCGACGCGCCCTTCCTCTGTCGCGGCGGCGCCTGCGGTCAATGCGAGACCGGGGTCGTCACTTGCGACGGCAAGCTGCTGCACCATGACGTCTATTTGACGAGCGAAGAAAAAGCATCCGGTCGCAAGGTGATGATCTGTGTTTCCCGCTTCGAGGGAAACACGCTGCATCTTGATCTCTAGCGGCATCGGAAGCGGAACAAGGAGACCGGACATGGCAATCGTCTTCAAGCAGGAAACCTTCCGGAACGATTTCAGCTATCGGAACAGCCCCGAGAACATCCGGCGTTTCCCGTTTCCCTTCGACCGCGACGAATACATGTATTCGGTCAACATGGAGCCGCATGAGCACGGCCGGGCGGGAACCGTCTACGAAAGCCTGATCGACGTCGACGAGCATTATGTCGCCGAGATGCACGACCGGGCCCTCGTCCTGAAGGAAGATCCGCTGCGCTACCAGGCGCTGCCGCACATGATGAGTGCCCAATGGGACACGCTCGAATTGCTGATGGAAGAGCAGGCGGCAGGGTACCCCGAACACTTCACGCTGATCCGCAACGGCGACCAGTGGCGCTGGATCAACCGCCCGCTCGGCATCGACGACAGCTTCACCTTTGGCGATGCCTCGACGCTGCCCTACGAGCCCTTCGAATATATCACCCGCCAGGCCCAGGGCGATTTCTGCATCGTCGACCAGCGCGACAGCAATCTCTGGATGGACGCCGGCATGGTGACGACGCAGGCCGACTGGTCGCTCGATTTCGATATCGGCATGAACTTCATGGAATGGCACGGGCCGGTGCCGCTCGCCCACCAGATCGGCGTCTTCGACCGGGCGCTGAAATTCCTGCTGAACCTGCAGCAGGGCAAGCCCACACGACGTTTCAACTGGACGATGACGATCAATCCGCGGCTCGACACCAGCCCGGAGAATTATCACAAATGGGGGCCCGACCGCACGACGGTGACGCCGGAGAATGTCGGCGAGAAGGTGCATCTGCGCGTCGAATTGCAGAGCCTCTGGCGCCTGCCGCGCTCGAACGCCATCCTCTTCGTCATCCGCTGCTATTTGATGAACATGGAAGAGCTCGTCACCGTGCCGAAATGGGCGCGCCGCTTCCCGCGCGTGCTGAAGACGCTGCCGCCCGAGCTCATCGACTACAAGGGCCTCACCCGCTTCCGCGAGACGACGATCGACTGGCTTTCCAAATATGACGACGGGGCGCCGACCAGCCCCGGCATCTATCCGGACTGAGGCGGCGATGCACCAGATAAAACGACCTAATCAAGAGGGGAATGCTTCATGACAAGAGTAGCCGTCATCGGTGCCGGTCCTTCCGGGCTGGCGCAGCTGCGCGCCTTTCAATCGGCCGCCCAGAAAGGCGCCGAGATCCCGGAGATCGTCTGCTTCGAAAAGCAGTCGGATTGGGGCGGGCTGTGGAATTATACCTGGCGCACCGGGCTCGACGAATATGGCGAGCCGGTCCATGGCAGCATGTACCGTTACCTCTGGTCGAACGGCCCGAAGGAATGCCTCGAATTCGCCGATTATTCCTTCGAGGAGCATTTCGGCAAGCCGATCGCTTCCTATCCGCCGCGCGCCGTGCTCTGGGATTACATCAAGGGCCGCGTCGAAAAGGCGAACGTCCGCCACTGGGTGCGCTTCAGCACGCCGGTGCGCATGGTCCGTTTCGATGATGACACGAAGAAATTCACGGTGACGGCGCATAACCGCATCGAGGACCGGATGTATGACGAGGAATTCGACTATGTCGTCGTGGCATCAGGTCATTTCTCGACGCCGAACGTGCCCTATTTCGAGGGCGTGAAGACCTTCAACGGCCGCGTGCTGCATGCCCATGATTTCCGCGACGCGCTGGAGTTCAAGGGCAAGGATATCCTCATCGTCGGCCGCAGCTATTCGGCCGAAGACATCGGCTCGCAATGCTGGAAATACGGCGCAAAATCGGTGACGACCAGCTATCGCTCGAAGCCGATGGGCTTCAAATGGCCGGAGAATTTCGAGGAGCGGCCGCTGTTGACCAAGCTCGAAAACCGCACGGCGCATTTCCTCGACGGCTCGACCAAGGAGGTCGATGCGGTGATCCTCTGCACCGGATACCAGCACCACTTCCCTTTCCTGCCCGACGACCTCCGGCTGAAGACCGCCAACCGCCTCTGGGCCGACAGCCTCTACAAGGGGGTGATCTTCGACAAGAACCCGCAGCTTTTCTATATCGGCATGCAGGACCAGTTCTACACCTTCAACATGTTCGACGTGCAGGCCTGGTGGGCGCGCGACGTGATGATGGGTCGCATCACCCTGCCATCCGAAGAGGAGCTGAAAGCCAATTTCGACATGTGGCGCGCCCGCGAGGAAACGCTCGAGGATGCCGAGCAGATGATCTGGTACCAGGGCGATTACGTGAAGGAACTGCTTGCCGAAACCGACTATCCCAACTTCGACATCGAGGGCACCAACCAGACCTTCATGGAGTGGGAACATCACAAGGCCCACAACATCATGGGCTTCCGCGACCATGCCTACCGGTCGCTGATGACCGGCAACATGTCGCCGACGCACCACACGCCCTGGGTCGAGGCGCTCGACGATTCCATGGAGGAATATCTGCGCAACTGATGAGGCGGACTGCATTGCCGGAGGAGGGTGTTCGTGCTCTCTTCCGGCATTGTGACGTGCGCCTTTTTAAATGAGACGACATAAATCCATCTGCAACTCTTCTCTTCGGATGTGGCCTTCATGGATTTTCAAACGAGCATTCTCGGGCGCATGAGTGGTTTTCTCTATCGCTGCCGCGCCGATGAAAACTACACGATGCTTGAGATGACCAACGGCATCGAGCGCATCTTCGGTTATCCGGCCGACGAGATCATCGGCAACAGCACACGGACCTTCACCTCGATCATGTACGAGGAAGATGTGCCTCTGATGGACGAGATCGTCGGACGGGCACTGGAGAGGCGCACAGACTGGACGATGGAATACCGCATCCGTCACGCCAGGGGCCATCTCATCTGGGTCACCGAGACGGGCGGCGGCATCTGGGACGAGAAGGGCGAGCTTCTCTATCTCGAAGGCAGCATCATCAATATCGAATCACTCTATCAGCGAATCGATGACCAGACCGCCGATATGCGCGTCACCGCCTCGAAGACCAATGAGATCCTGCAATCACTGCGTTACCTGAAGCTGCTCGCCGTCAATGCCGGCATCGAGGCTGCTCGCGCCGGCACGGCCGGATCGGGCTTTGCCGTGCTTGCCGCCGAGATGCGCACGCTTGCCAACTCCTCGGAAGAGGCCGCACGCGCCATTTCCAACGCACAACGCAAGGCGGAAGGCTGAGCGTTACCCAAGCAGCGGCAGATTTGCGGCTCACCTTCGAAGCCGCATTATTAACCGTTCGGCGCTTCCAGCGATTGCAACGCTTTTCCAATGACTTGCGGTAATCCAGTGTGTGAAGAATCTGCTGTGATTGTCGGTAATGTTAAGGCCGCGTTAACTTTTTGTTAACCATAGCAGCGGTAGACATGGTCAACGATTTCTTCACATAGATGACCAAAGTGCTAACAGACGCTCGCTCTATCCGCATCAAGGGCCGCTCTTTCCTCGCGGTCATGCTGTCCCCGGATCTTCCGATCGATGATTGGTTGACCCGCCTGGACGATCTGGCCGCACGTTCGGCCGGCTTCTTCCTCGGACGGCCTGTCGTGCTCGACCTGACGGACCTGCAAATCGACCGGCCGCAGCTGAAGGACCTCATTGCCGAACTTGCCAAGCGCAATGTCAGCATCATGGGCATCGAGGGCGCGCGGCCTTCGATCCTCGGATCCGGCATGCCGCCGGCGCTCAAAGGCGGTCGGTCGGTTTCCGATATCGAGGTTCAGGCAAAGGAGCCCATCGATCCTCCCGGCAAACCGGCAGTGGCAGAGACCCGCCCGGCCATGCAATCGATCGTCATCCGGGAGCCTGTGCGCTCGGGACAATCGGTGATCTTTCCGGAAGGCGACGTCACCGTCATCGGTTCGGTCGCCTCGGGTGCCGAGGTCACCGCCGGCGGGTCCGTCCATATCTATGGCACCTTGCGTGGCCGAGCCATGGCAGGGTCCATCGGAAACGCATCGGCGCGGATCTTTTGCCGCAAGCTCGAGGCCGAGCTGGTTGCAATCGACGGCATCTACAAAATGGCGGAAGACATGGCCCCTAATCTTCGCGGACAGGCTGTTCAGCTCTGGCTCGAGGACGACGCGATCATGGCAGAGAAACTGATCTGACGGCAGCGTCGCGCGTCTCTTCGAGAGCCGCAAGAGGACGCTTTAACACTTTGAATTACTGGGGCCACGGCAAAGGAGAGACAATGATGGGGAAAGTGATCGTCGTCACGTCAGGCAAGGGCGGGGTTGGCAAGACGACCTCGACCGCCGCATTGGGAGCGGCGCTGGCGCAACGCAATGAAAAAGTCGTCGTCGTCGATTTCGACGTGGGCTTACGCAATCTCGACCTCGTGATGGGCGCCGAACGCAGGGTCGTCTACGACCTGATCAATGTCATCCAGGGCGACGCCAAGCTTACCCAGGCGCTGATCCGCGACAAGCGGCTGGAGACGCTGTTCCTGCTGCCGGCCTCGCAGACGCGCGACAAGGACAATCTGACGGCCGAAGGAGTCGAGCGCGTCATCAACGACCTGAAGCGCTATTTCGACTGGATCATCTGCGACAGCCCCGCCGGGATCGAGCGCGGTGCAACGCTTGCCATGCGCCACGCCGATGTTGCCGTGGTCGTCACCAATCCCGAGGTCTCGTCGGTGCGCGATTCGGATCGCATCATCGGCCTGCTGGATGCCAAGACCGCCAAGGCCGAACGCGGCGAGCGGATGGAAAAACACCTGCTGCTCACCCGCTACGACGCCAATCGCGCCGAACGCGGCGACATGCTCAAGGTCGACGACGTCCTGGAGATCCTGTCCATCCCGCTGCTTGGCATCATACCCGAAAGCATGGATGTTCTGCGGGCATCCAACATCGGTGCGCCGGTCACGCTGGCAGACAGTCGCAGCGTGGCTGCTATGGCCTATTTCGATGCCGCTCGCCGGCTCGCCGGCGAGACGGTGCCGATCGCGATCCCAGAGGAAAAGAGGAATATTTTCGGCAAGATCTTCGGACGGAGGGCGGCATGAATATTTTCCGTCTTTTCAACAAGCAGAGAACCGCACCGGCCGCCCGCGAACGGCTGCAGGTCCTTCTCGCCCATGAACGTTCCTCGGCGGGGTCGGACCTGGTCTCCCTGCTGCGCGAGGAAATCCTTGCGGTGATCGCAAAGCACGTGCAGCTCGACCACGACAAGGTGCAGGTGACGATCGATCGCAACGAGTACGTCTCGACCCTTGAGATCGACGTCGAAATCCCGCTGAATGCAGCCGTGCAGGCCGCGTGAACGACAGCGCGCTGCCTGTTGCGACAACAGGCAGCGCTGACGGTCAGGACTTTCTGGCTTTGCGATTGGCGTAACGCAGGTCGCGTTCGGCCTTTCGGGCGGCTTCATCCGCAATCACGCGGGCGATCCGGTCTTTGTCAGCCGCTTCGCGTGCGTCGGCATCGGCGCGTGCTGCGGCTTCGGCTGCAGCCTGACGCTCGACTTCCGCGGCTTTAGCCCGCTCCAATTCCTCTAGCTTCAGCCGTTCTCGCGCAGCACGCCGTTCTTCCCTGGCCGCGGCAATGGCTTGACGCTCCGCCTGCTTTGCCAGCCTTGTGGGTTCGGCCGTATCCTTGGCGTTGCGATACGCGTTGAGGAGAGCGGCCTTGGCTTCGGCAGCTGCGCTGCGGCGATCGGAAAGCTCGTTGTTTCTGGCGTTTTTCAAATCTGTTTCCTGACTGTTTGACTTCGACCCTAGAGCATGATGCCGAAAAGTGTGCGCGGTTTTCGGACGACATCATGCTCCAACTCTTTAATTTAGAACAGGATTCAGAGTTTAGGCCGATCCGGCCTAAAATCATCCTGTTCTAGGGCGCCGCGCGTCTCCAGACGCGCAAAGGACGCTGCAATATTTTGAACTGCCGCATGTTTTATCCTGAAATCGAAGCCGATTTAAGGAATTATGCAGCAGGGTCAGATTTTCTTTTTCCGCTTCGCGGCAGGGGCAGTCGTCGCTGCCAAGCGATCCTGCAATTCCTTGGCCTCACGGGCCTCGCGTAACCGCAAGGTTTTTTCCTCGCGGGCTCGCACTGTCGAGTCGATCTCTTCGACCGCGCGGCTTCGCTCCAAGAACTGCGATTGCACGTTTCCGAAGGCAATCTCCGCCTGCTTGCGTGATTTGCTGTGTGTCTCTGTCATCTTCATCCCGGATTTTATTACAGCGCCGCGCGTTTTTCAGGCGCGCAAAGGACGCTGTAACCCTTTGAATTACTGCATAATTCCTGAAATCGATTCCGCGTTTAAGGAATTGCACAGCAGCCCGCTGGCCGACTCAGCAAAAAAGGCCAGGCAACGTGCCTGACCTCAATAGTATCATGCTTTCGACAGTGCCGGTACATCCGCGGTCAAAGGAAAGCTGACGTCAGTTCAGGCAGCTTGGAGATTGCAAGCGGACATTTTGCCCGACTTGTTATCGCGCTCAAGCTCGTAGCCGATCTTCTGGCCTTCGACGATTTCACGCATTCCAGCGCGTTCGACGGCAGAGATGTGGACGAAGGCGTCAGCGCCGCCGTCATCAGGCTGAATGAAGCCGAAGCCCTTGGTGGAATTGAACCATTTAACTGTGCCAGTGGTCATAACAAACCCTTTCATAGCAATTGAACGACCGCACGTGCGGAAGCACGACGGATGATGGTCTCGATTTTGAAGAGGGAAGTTCGTCCAGGGCACGTTGCCAGCGTGCGATAACAAAAGTCAAACAAGCAATATCGACTACCGAGATATAGTCATTCAACCCAAATTTGTCAACTTTTAGTTTTTCAGGGCCATGCACTCAATATAAGGTTGCATCTCTATCGCATTGCGTGCCGCCGCTAAAACGTGCGGCTTCATCAACAGTGCGAGAAACCGATCACCGTCCTCGACCCCAAAAGCAGGCATTACGAGCGCGGTCGCGTCTTCTGCGGGTCGTAATGCGAAAGCGACACCATCGTCGCCGGCAGGCGCTTCTGGTGGCCGTCGAGCTTGCCGATCTCGACCTCGGTGCCGGGGCCTGCATGCATCACGTCGATGCGGGCGAGCGCGATCGTCTTGCCGAGGATCGGCGAGCGCGTGGCGCTGGTGATAACGCCGACCTGCGCCCGGCCGATATGGACACAATCGCCATGGCCGACGGCCTCGTTGGACTTGATGTCGAGGCCGACGAGCAGATGGCGCGGATGCTCCTTGCGCCGGATCAGCGCCTCGCGGCCGATGAAATCGTCCTGCTTGGATTTCAGCGGCACCGTGAAGCCGATCCCGGCCTCGAATGGGTCCGTCTGGTCGGTGAATTCGTGATGGGCGAAGATCAGGCCCGCCTCGATGCGGACCATGTCGAGCGCCTCCAGCCCCATCGGTTTCAACCCGTGCGGCTGCCCTGCCTCCCAGACGGCGTCGAACACTGTCAGCGCATCCTTCGGATGACAGAAGATCTCGTAGCCGAGCTCGCCGGTATAACCCGTGCGCGAGACGACGATAGGAACACCCTCGAAGCCGCCGATGCGGCCGACGGTGAAGCGGAACCATTCGAGCTCGCCGATCGTCGGTTGGCGCGGCGCCGTCCAGATGATCTCCTTCAGGATATCGCGGCTCTTCGGACCCTGCAGGGCGATATTGTGCATCTGATCGGTCGAGGAGCGGACCCAGGCTTTGAAGCCCTTCTTCTCGGCCTGCTGACGCAGCCAGATGCCGCTGAAATCGTCGCCGCCGATCCAGCGGAAGTTCTTGTCGCCGAGCCGGAACAGCGTGCCGTCATCGATCATGCCGCCGTTTTCGTAGCACATGGCGGAATAGACGACCTGGCCGGTCGACAGCTTGCGCACGTCGCGCGTCAGGCAATATTGCAGCAGCTCCTCGGCATCTGGCCCCGTCACCTCGAATTTCCGCAAGGGCGAGAGGTCGATGACGGCGGCGCGCTCGCGGCAGGCCCAATATTCCTCGACCGGCCCTTCGCTGGAAAAGCGGTTCGGCAGCCAGTAGCCGCGATATTCGGTGTAGTCCCGCGTCAGCGTGGAGAGGCGGGGATGGAAGGCGGTTTCGCGGGTCAGTTCGGCGTCGGCATCTGGGGTCATGCGATAGGCTACCGCTCGTGAGAATTTCTCTTTTCCGGAAAAGGTGCGGACGTGGATATCCGTCGGATCCCAGCCGTTCGCCGCGTCGATATCGTCAGGGCAGGACGAGGAGACGCAGACGAGGTCGGTCAGCGCCCGCATCAGCACGTAATCGCCGGGGCGCGACCAGGGCTCGTCAAGATAGAGCTGGTTGTTGTGGTCGATGTTGGTGTTGTAGAAATAGTTCAGCGCTTCCCAGCCCTTGCGGCCGGCAATACCGTAGGGCGCCAGCACGGCGTTGAAATTATCCGTGCAGTTGACGTGGCCGGGATAACCCATGTCGTCGTAATAGCGCGAATTGCAGGCGGTCGCGAAAGCGTCGTGGCGGCCGACCGTATCCTGCACGATCTCGACCAGCGGCTCGAAGTCGCGGTCGAAGGCCTTGGAGGGCAGGCCCGGCATCGGATAGCTGCGGCCGAGTAGCGTGCGGGTGACGGTGGAATCGAGCGCGAGATCGAGACCCTTGTCGACCTTGCGGGCGGCAAAAGCCTGGAAATCGGTGCATTGGCGTCCATAAACATCGATGATCTGGATGAATTCGCCGGCCCGCACGAAATAGGCCGCAGCGGTCGCCGCCCGGATGCGGATATCCTCGACGGGATCGGCGGCCGGTTCCGGCAGGGCAGAGGCATAATCGCGGATCAGCAGGCTGCGCTTGATCCTGATCTCGATCGGCGTCGCCGTATCCTGCGCCTCCGGCGACATGGCGCCAGCGGGTGCCGCAACGATCAGCACGCCCGTCATGGAGATCGTGAACTCTGCCCGGCTGCCCGGCGTCGATCCGGCCCCGAAGATGCTGAGCGCGCCGGCCACGGCCAGATCGGCGCCGCGACGCTGAAGTGCTGCACGCGTGCGGGCAGCACTCTCATCCTCTGCCTGAAGTATGGCCTTCAAACCTTCGGCCGAATTGCTGAATGCCGCTCCGAGACCGGCGGCCAGGAAGCGCCCTTTTTCATCGAGGAAAGAGATCTCGCAGACCTGTCCGCCCTCGCTGTCGATAACGCTGACGTGGTCGCCCGGCTCGACGCGCATAACGACCGATCCGCCGCCTTTTGCCCTGTAGCGCTCGGTTCCCTCCGGCAGGGTGGGAATGCCGGGATAGTGCACGAGGCTCGGAGCCGCCGGTCGCAGGCCCGTCATAGCAGGATGAAGTTCTCGCATTGCGCCCTCTTGGGGATCCAGCATGCCCTCGGGCACCCACCCATACAGGTTACAAAATGCCCCAGGAAAGTAAAGTCGAGTTGACTAAAAAGAAAATATCTTCACTATGCATAAAGAGTTGAGACTCGGGGAATCCGTCGGGAACGCGGATCGCCAAAATCATCCGGGCGGGCTTGAGACTGTCAGGGAGACACGTTCAGGGAGACGTACAAAGATACGTCCGGAACAAATAGAATGGGGAATTTCACCGATGACAGACATTGTGGAGGCCGGGATTGCATCCGGCACCGAAGGTAAGCTTGTACGCGCGCTCGACTGGAAGGGCGCATTCTGGGTGGCTGCGGGCGTGCCGCCGCTCGTTCTTTTCTCCATCGGCGGCATTGCGGGCACGACGGGCAAGCTCGCCTTCGTCGTCTGGATCATCTCGATGGTGATGGGTTTCCTGCAATCCTTCACCTATGCCGAAATCGCCGGCATGTTCGCCAACAAGTCCGGCGGCGCTTCGGTCTATGGCGCCACCGCCTGGCTGCGATATTCGAAATTCATCGCGCCGCTGTCGGTCTGGTGCAACTGGTTTGCCTGGTCGCCGGTGCTGTCGCTCGGCTGCGCCATCGCCGCCGGTTACATCCTCAACGCATTCTACCCGATTCCGGCGGCGGATTCGCAGATGGTCCTCGACTGGATTTCCGCGCATGCCGCTTCCATCACGGCCGATAGCCCCCGCGTCGCCGAATATATCGCAGCCCATGCCGGCACCACCCCGGATGACGCCATCAAGGCGTTGCTTAGCACCGACGGTATCGCCGCCCTGACGCCAGCGATCCGCAGCTGGTCGCTCTTTAGCTTCAGCATTCCCTTCCTTGCCACCGCCAACATCAACGCCACCTTCTTCATCGGCGGCATCTTGATGCTGATCATCTTCGCGATCCAGCATCGCGGCATTTCGGAAACGGCCAGCGTGCAGAAATGGCTGGCAATCATTGTCCTGGTACCGCTGCTCATCATCGGCCTCTATCCGATCGTCAGCGGCCAGATCCTTGCCACCAACGTCACAGGTCTCGTGCCACCGACAGCCGCCTATGCCGCTGTCGACGGCACCTGGAGCAACGGCGGCTGGACGCTCTTCCTCGGCGGCCTCTATATCGCCGCCTGGTCGACCTACGGTTTCGAGACAGCGGTCTGCTACACCCGCGAACTCAAGAACCCGAAGACCGACACCTTCAAGGCGATCTTCTATTCCGGCCTTGCCTGCTGCCTGTTTTTCTTCCTGGTGCCCTTCGCCTTCCAGGGCGTTCTCGGCCATGAAGGCATGCTGGCCCCCGGCATCGTCGATGGCACGGGCGTTGCCGAAGCGCTCGGCGGCCTGATCGGCGCCGGCCGCGTCGTCACCCAGTTGCTCGTCGTACTGATGATCATGGCACTCTTCCTTGCCATCATGACGGCGATGGCCGGCTCCTCGCGCACGCTCTACCAGGGCTCGAAGGACGGCTGGCTGCCAAAATACCTCGACCACGTCAACGAACACGGCGCGCCGACGCGGGCGATGTGGACCGATTTCGCCTTCAATCTCTTCCTGCTGGCGATCGCCTCGGATGTCGGCGGCTATTTCTTCGTGCTCGCCGTCTCGAATGTCGGCTACATCATCTTCAACTTCCTGAACCTCAATTCCGGCTGGATCCACCGGATGGATTCCGGCCATATCGAGCGCCCCTGGAAGGCGCCGACCTGGCTGATCGGCCTCAACACCGTGCTGGCCTTCGTCAACGCGCTCTTCCTCGGCGCTGGCGCCAAGGTCTGGGGTTATTCCAATGCGCTCTGGGTCGGCTTCATCTTCGCCGCCCTGATCCTGCCGGTCTTTGCCTATCGCCATTATGTGCGTGACGGCGGTAAATTCCCAGCCGGCGCGATGGAGGATCTCGGCCTGATCGGCCAGGATCTCGGCGTCAAGAAAGCCGGCATTCTGCCTTACCTCGCGCTCGCCGGCGGCCTGGCGATCGTGCTGATCGCCAACGTTATCTTCCAACTTCCGGCCTAAAATCGCCTCCCAAGCAGAAAGGCCGAAAAGCCGCCATGGAAACATGGCGGCTTTTTTCGTTATGTTGGGACGCCAGGCGGCCGCCGAAGCCGACAGCGATGCGATTCCAGCCATTGATGATGTTGATCATCACGGTGAGCTTAATCTGCTCCTCTCCGGTGAACTGGGTGCGGAAATTTTTCGATCTATGACTCCAGCGGCGCAGGCAAGATTGTCATGGAAATTGCTTGAAGGCGGCAACGGTCTGTAGAAAGACTATCGAATGGTGCGGATGAAGCAGGATGCCGGACGCATTCGAATCTGGCGCAACGACGCGTTAGCCGGAGTTGAATTGCTGCGCGCGTCGGGAACGCAGCATCACTTTCCGAAGCACTTCCACGACGCTTACGCAATCCATCTCCACGAACGCGGCACAATGTTTTTCCAATATGGTCAGCCTCAGGTGGCCCTGAAACCAGGCAACATCAATGTCCTTGCGCCCGGCGTCGTTCACATGTGCCTGCCGGCCGACGAACAGGCGTTGAACTACCGCTGCCTGTTCGTATCGCCTGCGTTTTTGCAGTACGCGGTGCTCGACCCGGGGGCGACGCGCCCGGCGCTGTTCGAGCGGTTGTTATGCCTTGGCGACCTCGGGCTTTTCCAAAGCCTTGGCAAAGCGCATCGATATCTCGAAACTGACGATGACGCTTTTGAAGCCGAGACGCTGCTGACGAGCGGGCTCGCGGCGCTGGCCGCTTACTCCGGGCAGCCGCACGCAAGGATCGAAGCAGGCAGCGAGCCGCGGCACGTCACGACCATTCGCGAATTTCTGGAAGCCCACTACGACAGGCGTATTGCCCTTGCCGATCTTGCCCGGCTGGTCAAGCTCAATCCCGTGTATCTTGTCCGATCCTTCCGCTCGTCTGTCGGGCTGCCGCCGCATGCCTATCAGAGGCAATTGCGACTGAGCCGGGCGCGGCAGTTGCTTCGGTTGGGCACGCCTCCGGCCGAAGTAGCCGAGATGGTCGGCTTCGCCGATCAGAGCCATCTCTCCCGCCTGTTCAAACAGACGACGGGCGTGACGCCCGCCGATTATGCGAAAGGTTTATAGCGTTCAAGACAGCAGGGGTTGCTTATGTGAATACCGTCCACTCTTGCGGGTGACGAGGGCTGGCTCCAGCGATGCGCCCGCAAGGTGATGGGGAAAACAGGAGCGGGGCGATTATCATGCCAACCCTGGGCAATATCTGGTTGTTTATCGGCGCTTCCTTGGCCCTGCTTCTGATTCCCGGGCCGGCGGTTCTCTACATCTTTGCCCGCTCGGTCGAGCAGGGCCGCCTCGCCGGCTTTGTTTCGATTCTCGGCATTCATGCCGCAACGCTGGTACATATCATCGTCGCGGCGTTGGGATTATCGGCAGTCCTGGCCTCATCGGCTCTGGCGTTCAGCGCGGTCAAGTATGCAGGCGCTGCCTATCTGATATGGCTTGGGCTCAGGAAGATTTTAGGCCGAAGCGAGATTCCCGGCACCGAGACCGGCTTGAAGGCGTTCGGGTACGCGCGCCTTCTCCGCGACGGGTTCGTCGTCAATCTCTTCAATCCCAAGACCGCGCTCTTCTTTCTTGCCTTCCTGCCTCAGTTCGTCGAGGTGGACCGGGGTCACGCAGCGATGCAGATCGCGTTCCTGGGTCTGATCTACACCTGTCTCGGCATCATAACTGACGGCAGCTACGCATTAGCCGCCGGCACTGCGGGCGACTGGTTGAGGCGCAATCGCCGCTATCTCACAGCCGAACGCTATGTCAGCGGGGCCCTGCTGATCGGCCTCGGGTTGACGGCCGCTTTTGCGGGAAACCAAGGCAGCGGTCAGACGTGACGCGAGCCGGCGCCGGTCGATCATCCTGAACCTGGGACATCCTGTCCGCTTCTGCGAGAAGCGGACAGGGGTTCGTTCAATCAGAGCTGAAGGAAGGTTCAGCGGCCGCCCTCGATCTTGCGGTGGCGCTGGTTGATGCCGCCCTTGCCGTAGGGGTAGTCGAAAGGCTGAGGCGCGCTCACCTCATTCAGCCTCGCCATGTCGTCGTCGGAAAGCTTGAGTTTCATGGCACCGAGATTGTCGGCGAGCTGTTCCGGCGTGCGGGCGCCGAGGATGACCGAGGTGATCGCCGGCTGGGCCGCCGTCCAGGCGAGCGCTACCTGCGCCATGCTGACGCCGTGCGCCTTGGCAATCTGCTCGACGACGCCGATGATCGCCCAGGTTCGTTCCAGCGCATTACGTGGCGCATAGGATTCGCCGCCGCGATTGGGGTTTTCGCCGAGGCGGGTGGCGCCCGTCGGCATCTCATCGCGCTTGTATTTGCCGGTCAACCAGCCGCCGCCGAGCGGTGACCATGGCAGCATACCCATGCCGGCATCTTGGCAGGCTGCGACAATCTCGAGCTCGATGTCGCGCACCAGCAGGTTATATTGCGGCTGCAGCGTCACCGGGCGGGTGTAACCCCGCGCCTTGGCGATCTCCGAGGCTTTGGCGATGTGCCAGCCGACATAATTGGAAAAGCCGTAATAGCCGATCTTGCCGGAGGAGACCGCATCGTCGAGGAAGCGCAGGGTCTCTTCGATCGGCGTCAGCGCATCCCAGGCATGCATCTGGTAGAGGTCGATCTGCTCGAGGCCGAGACGGCGGAGCGAATCGTCGAGCGCCTGGCCGAGATGCCGGCGCGACAAGCCGATATCGTTGGGTCCGTTGCCCATCGGAAAGCGCCCCTTGGTGGCGACGATCGCCTGGCGGGCCTCGGTCGGACGCGCCTTCAGCCAACGTCCGATGATCTCTTCAGACTTGCCGGCGCTGTAGACATCGGCGGTATCGATGAAATTGCCGCCCCAGGCGAAATAATCGTCGAGGAGCTTGTGCGAGGCGGCCTCATCGGCCTCCGCGCCGAAGGTCATGGTGCCGAGGCAATAGGCGGTGACGACGGTCCCGCTGGGACCGAGCTTGCGATAGTCCATTTCTTCCTCCTCATGCAGATACCCGCAGCCGACACGCAAACGGTCGGGGTAGAAGCCGGGGGCTCCTGCAATCTATGACAATATTGTGCTTGAGGCGGCCGCTTGCCGCCGGATGACGTATAGCGCCCCAGGCTGGGAGCACAGGGGCCAAGGGGAGCATAACCAATCACGCCCGCGCGACAAGTGAGAAAAAAATATTCCTGCCGTCGCGGCCGGCGACGATCACGGATTTTGCAAAAACGAGCTGGCGATCAGATCGGCTGCGGCGACGCCGGTCTCGTAGGCGCCGTGCGCCGTCGAATAACGCAACTTCGAACAGGCCTCGCCGGCAAAGAAGATCCGCTCGTCATGCGGCGCTGCGAGACGCCCGCGCAGATCGGAGGCGCCGGGTTCGGCATAGGAATAGGAGCCGCCGATATGGGGCGCTGCGGCCCAGGCCGACATTGCCGCCACCGACAACTCCTTGCGGATATCCGCGCCAAAATGTGCCGCCAGTTCATCTCCGGCGAAGGAGATGGCGGCCTCTCTGCCTTGCCCCTCCAGATCATGCGCGAGGTCAGCGGCGAAATAGGCCTCGACGACGGGCGCGCCGAACGGCCGGAGCTGATAGGTGCCGGTTGCGCCGCGACCGGTGGAGCCGAGCATATGCGTATCCGCCGGCAGCGCCTGCTGATTTGCGAGCCTCAGGAAGAGCTTGTCGGCGAGCCCTAGGGGCAAACGGGCTGCGGCCTCGATCTTCTCCGGCAAAGGCGGGTCGAAGGCGATCTTGCCGGCGGCAAGCACATTCGTTGAAACGGTCACCACCACCGCGCGGGCACTCAGCACACCCTGGTTCGTCTCGATGCCGATGCGGCCGGCATGACGATGGTCGATGCGCGTCACCGCGGTGCCGAGCTTTGCCCGAACCGGCTTGCCGTAAAGCGAGACCAGCGTTCCATAGCCCTCGCGTACCCGCCAGTCAGGGCCGGGGCCGGGATCGTATCTGTTGTAATCGACGACCGACGACCGCTCCAGTTCGGCACCGGTGATATAGGTGCCGATCGCCCGGATCTGGCCATTCCAGGGGTTGCCGGGCTCGAGCATTTCGGCCATGGCTGCGTCATTCCCCTCATGGCTCTCGAGGCGCTCGAAATAGGCGCCGATCGCCTTCCTTGCGGCATGCGCCTCCGCGCCATCCCGCTGAAGCCGCCGTCCGCCATCGTTCCAGGGTGCCGGCGTACGGTCGACCGTCAGTCCGACCTCGCCGGCGATCGCAGTCCAGGCGTTGGTCCGCGCGCCATGCAGCCAGCCGCAGCCCAGATCGAGCGCGATATCGGCGTCAGGCAGTCCGACCGTCCAGGCGCGCCCGCCGAGACGATCGCCGGCTTCAATCAGGAGGATGGAAAGATCCGGGCGGATGGCCTGCAGGCGACGAGCGGCGGCGATGCCGGCGGCACCGGCGCCGATGATGACGACATCCTCTTCGACGCCCTTGCTGTTGTCACCCGGCATGTATTTTCCTTTGGTCGTGCGACGGTTAAGTGGAAAGGGTCGTCTCAAGCCAGCCCCGCCTGCTATTGCAGTTGCTCCAGCAGCCGCCGGAGTGCTGTCCGCAGATCATCCATCTGCTGCGGGCTGGTCAAGGCGGCCCAGCTTTCATCGACGCGCCGGCCCGCCGCCATTGCTATCGGCCTGACCCCCTGGCCTTTTTCCGTCAAAAACACTAGCCGGCCACGCCGATCGTTCGGATCCGGCCGGCGCTCGACATAACCCAGGCGCTCGAGTTCCTCGACAGCCTGCGTCATCGTCTGCTTACGCACCCGGGCGAGCTTGGTCAGCTCGCTGACCTGGATGCCCTCGGGCCGCGCGAAAGTGAAAACGTTGGCATGCGGTGGGCGGATATCGCCGTAGCCGGCCTCATCGAGTGCCGCTTCGACGGCCTGCGTCCAATGCTGATGGACCAGACGCAACAACAGGCCAAGGGAAGAAGACGACATGAAACCCCGCGCAACAATATAGACAGGTAACTGTCTATATGATAAATGGACAGCCACCTGCCTATATAGCACGAAAGCGCGGAGCTCCATATGCCGACCATCGATATTCTCACCTCGTTCATCTCCTATGAGGAACTGGGGGAGGGCGACCCGATCGTCTTCCTTCACGGCAATCCCACCTCATCGCATCTCTGGCGGAATATCATGCCCGTTATCGGGCCTGGCCGCTGCCTGGCGCCCGATCTCATCGGCATGGGACGATCCGGCAAACCCGATATCGGCTATCGCTATGGCGATCACATCGCCTATCTCGACGCCTGGTTCGATGCGCTCGACCTCGACGACGTCGTGCTCGTCGGCCACGACTGGGGCGGCGCGCTGGCATTCGACTGGGCTTCACGCCACGCCGAACGGGTGCGCGGCATCGCCTTCATGGAAACCATCGTGCGGCCGATGAGCTGGGAGGATCTGCCAGGTGGGGGAAAAGCGCGTTATGAACTGTTGCGGGGTACGGGAACCGGCGAGGCCAAGGTTCTCGACGAAAATTTCTTCATCGAACAGGCTTTGCGCGCGACCACGCTGAAAGGGCTCAGCGATGCCGACTGGGACGTCTACCGCGCACCCTATCCGGAGCGTGAAAGCCGGCGCCCGCTGCTAGAATGGCCGCGCGCCATGCCGATCAACGGCGAGCCGGCCGATGTCGTCGCCAGGATCGAGGCCTATGACCGATGGCTTGCTGCTAGTCCCCAAACTCCCAAGCTGCTGCTGACCTTCGACGGGCCTGCCGAAACGCTATTGATCGGCAGCGAGATGATTTCGTGGTGCCGCGATACCATCGCCGGCCTGGAAATCAGGGGCTGCGGGCCAGCGCGCCACATTGCCCCCGAGGACCAGCCCGAGGCGATTGCCGCCGAAATCAAAGGCTGGATCGATCGGAAGGGGCTCAGAACAGCGCAGCGGAAGGTCGCGTCTCAGGCATAAAAATCAGCGTCTGCGTCACAGTGAATGCGACCTGACAGACTGTTGCAATGTTGAGCCGGTTCATGGGTGGGATCAATCAGCCACTGTGAAGGTCCAATGCCACGTTTCGATCGACGCTTTCTTCTTGCCTGGCTTCGCGCGCCGCTGCGCATCGCCTCGATCACGCCATCGGCCCCCCGCCTTGCGGGCCTGATGACCAAGGAAATTTCTGCGCTAACCGGGCCGGTTCTCGAACTCGGCCCGGGCACCGGCGTTTTCACCGCGGCCCTTTTGGAACGCGGCATTGCCGAGCGGGATCTGACGCTGGTCGAATACGAACGGGATTTCGCCACGTTGCTTCAAGACCGCTTTCCCGATGCCAGGGTGCTGCAGCTGGACGTGCGAGAGATGTGGAAGACGGCCCTTTCCAGAGGTTTCTTCGGCGGCGTCGTCAGCGGGCTTCTACGGCCCAAAATGCCCTGTGCCCGTCGAAATCCTCGACTCCCTCAGTCTCGTCTCAAAGAGGATCGGTTGGACCCTGCGCAATATCCCGCCGGCTGCAGTCTATCGCATCAGCCGCAGGTACCAGCCAATGGCCCTGATCGAGCAGCGCCGTGCATGATGATGGATACGATCCTTTGCTACGAGGCGGGCGATCTTGCATTCGATGCGCGACCGCTGCTGCGGGCCTCGCTGAGGTGATATGGTCTCCTCCTGTAGATCGACGGCCCCGATAGGAATGAGAGATGCGCATATTACTGATCGAGGACGAACCTCAAATGGCCGTGGCGCTCCGGGGGGCGCTCACCAGGCACGACATGGTGATGGATCATGTTTCGACCCTATGCGACGCCGAGCTGGTGATCGGCGACGGCGCCTACGACGCCGTCCTCCTGGATCGGCAACTGCCCGACGGCGACGGCCTTGAACTCATTCCGAAGATCCGCAATAGGGGGCTGACGCTGCCAATCATCGTCATTACCGCCAAGGGAGAGGTTCCAGACAAGATCACCGGCCTTGAGACCGGCGCTGACGATTACCTCGCCAAGCCCTTCGTCTTCGACGAACTTCTGGCGCGACTGCGTGCCGTCATGCGCCGCTCAGAAACCTTGCGCCCGGCGCTGATCACGATCGGCCGGCTTTCGTTCGATCCGACCTATTGCGACATCATCGTCTGCGGCCAGCGTCTGGAAATGCCACGCCGGGAGGCGCTGGTGCTCGAATGCCTGGTGCGCCGGGCCGGTCGAATGGTGCCGCGGCCGGCCTTGATGGAGGCGGTCTTCGGATTCGACGACGAAATCCAGTCGAACGCGCTCGATTCCCATATATCGCGGCTGCGGCGCAAGCTGGCAGCGTCGCAAGCGGGCGTGGTCATCAACGTTATCCGGGGCGTGGGTTATCTCCTGCGTGAAGCATCATGAGCAAACGATGCTCCTATTCGCTGCACAAGCGACTGTTCTGGCGGCTTCTCGCCGTACAGTCGGTCGTGCTCATCCTGGTGATGATCGTGCTGATTTCGGTCGGGAAGATCTTCGACTACAGGTCGACGGAGGGCACGATCGAGATCCTGCGCCAAGCCGTCTTCCGCCAGCCCACCGGAGAGTTGAGCCTGAGGGAAACGCAGGATCTGCGACAGCTACGGAAAGATGCGCCCGATCTCTGGTACACCATTCGCGACATGCAGGGACATGTTTTGACCGAGGGCCGGATTCCGGAAGAATATGCCACCATCGGCAATACGCTCGATCATGTCGGCCAGGCGAGGTTCGGCTCGAATCTCGGCGACCACGACCGTCCGGCTGTCCGAATGAAGTGGATTGCGACGGATGGTGGACAGGTGCAGTTTCTGACGGGCACCGACGGCCCCAACTCGCTCACCTTCATCCTGTATGGCGTTTCGCTGATCCTTGCGAAGCTTGTTATTCCCATCGTCGCCGTGATGGCGTTGGGTGCTTTGATCGCAACGCCGCTTGTCGTGCGAAGGTCGCTGGTCGGGATCGACCAGGCCGCGCTCGAGGCCGATACGATCGATATCGACCAGCGCGGCGGCCGGCTTTCGGCCAACGATATTCCCGAAGAGATCGCGCCGCTGGTGCGCGCCGTCAACCGTGCGCTCGGCCGTCTCGACGAGGGTTACGAGCGGCAGGAACGGTTTCTGACCGACGCCGCCCATGAGCTGCGCACGCCGATCGCCATTCTGAATACGAGAATTGGATCCCTGCCGCACAGTTCGATCAAGACCGACCTGTTGGAAGATGCCGCAAGGCTTGCCGTTCTCACCGAGCAGATGCTCGATCTTCAGCGACTGAAGCAGGGCAAGGTCCAATTCACCAAGGTCGATCTCGGCCAGCTGGCGAGGAAGGTCATCATCGAAATGGCGCCGCTGGCCTTTGCCGCCGGCTATACGGTGCAGTTCGATGTCGACGGCGCCGGCGAGATCGAGGGCGATTCTCTGGCCCTGCAACGCGCCCTGATGAACATCCTGCAGAACGCGATCAACCACGGCGGCAGGAAAGGCATCATCGCGTTGACCGCCGGCTGCAACTGGATCGAGGTCAGCGACGAGGGACCGGGCATTCCCGCCGATATGCGGGATCGGATATTCGAGCCCTTCTTCAAGCGCCATCACGACGGACGCGGCGCCGGACTTGGCCTCAATCTCGTTCGTGACATACTGCGCATGCACGGCGGCGATGTGACGATCGACAACCGCAATCCCGGCGCAGTCTGCCGGCTGAACTTCCCGCTGGACAAAACGGCAGGCGTTCATACGCCGCCGCGCCTGGCGACTGCATAATTCAAAGGGCTACCGCGTCTTTTGTGGCTCGCGAAAAGACGCGCGGAGCCGTCGTGCGATGGATTAAATCGCGTCTCCGTGACATATAGAGTCGATGAGCGTGCACAGAGATTCGCAACTCGACATGTTTGCCGAGGCATCGCCCGCGATTGCCAAGGTGCGCGGTCCAGCGCGCCGGCAACCTTCCCAACCGACCGCCTACTCTGATGAAGACATGGCGCGGACGCTGGAAGAGAGCGGCAACTATCGCATCTTGAGAAAGCTGGCCGCCCGGCCGGTTGCGTCAGTCAGGCGGCCCGAGTTTTCACAGCTCGGCGTCATTCTCGATACGGAGACCACAGGTCTCAACCACCGCAGCGACGAGATCATCGAAATCGGCGCCGTCGCCTTCACGTTCAACGATGACGGGGCAATCGGCGATATCATCAGCATTTATGGCGGCCTGCAACAGCCGTCCCGACCGATCCCGCCCGAGATCACCCGGCTGACGGGTATCACCGATGCGATGGTCGAAGGACAGCTCATCGATATCCAATCTCTGAGAGCGCTGATCGAACCGGCGGATCTGATCATTGCCCACAATGCCGGGTTCGACCGGCCGTTCTGCGAGGCCTTCTCGACGATTTTCGCCGGCAAGGCCTGGGCATGCTCGGTTTCGGAGATCGACTGGAGCGCCCGCGGCTTCGAGGGCACGAAACTCGGCTATCTCGTCGGCCAGGCCGGGTATTTCCATGAAGGCCATCGCGCCGTGGACGACTGCCACGCGCTCCTGGAAATCCTCGATCGAGAGCAGCGCGACGGTGAAAGCCCGTTCACCGAGCTCTACCGCGCCAGCCAGCGCTCGCGCATCCGCATCTTTGCCGAACACAGCCCGTTCGAGATGAAAGACCACCTGAAGGCGAGGGGTTATCGCTGGTCTGACGGCAGCGATGGCCGTCTGAAGTCCTGGTGGATAGAAGTCGGCGAAGAGGATCTCGGCGACGAGCTTTCCTATCTGCGTTCGGAAATTTACCGGTGGAAAGAAGCGGAGCCGCCGATCGTGCGGCTGACGGCCTTCGATCGTTTCAAACTCTGACCGCTAAGCGGTTCGGATCCTGATCGGGAAATCGCTACCAGATATGACGATCCATGCAATTACTGCATAGGTGCAGTGATGCATTGGCGCTGTAATAGTCAGAGGTCCGATATTATATACAACTCATCGAAGCGAACGAAGCGTCAAGGACTGGCAGCTGAGCTTCGAAAGCCCACGAAAGGGGATCATCATGAACGTAGCACGCTCTTTCAATAACTGGCGCAAGTACCGTCAGACGGTCGCTGAACTGGGTCGTATGTCCGCACGCGAACTGGACGACCTCGGCATCGGCCGCAGCGAAATCCGCAACGTCGCCCGCGCGGCCATTGCCCGCTAACGGCAAATTAGACCAAGCATCTTCGAGACTATGCCAGCGCCTGCTTCCTCCCGAGCGGGCGCTTTGCTTTTGTGCGTCCGGCGGATGGAGCAGGGTGATCAAGCCGCCCGCTTTTCGCATAGCGCATAGCTGCATTGCAAAGAAATGCCTATCAACTGAGCAAGAAATAAGTATGATTATTTCTATCGAAGCGATGCACCTCCTCCCGCGTCCCTTCGATATACAGGCGCCCCATCCTCCTCCCAGGGTCGTCTGTGGAATGACAGCACTCCTCCTCCCAGCTGTCGTTCGGTTTTTTTCGAAAGCCTGCCGCATCTCCTCCCGCGGCAGGCTTTTTCGTTTTGGCCCAAGAAAATACCGGCCCGTGCCGAAGCGGCCGCTTGCGATCATCGCTTGATGATGGCGTCATCATCTCCGCAAATTCTCCTGTCTATTCCCAGATTTTCTTTCGTGCTCTTGCGGGCCTTGCGTCTCCTCAAGCGAGCGCCGACAAACCTGTTGACACCAAACTTGTCGTACAACTATGTAACCGGATGGATACCGCCGCAGCGGAACAGGCCGGACAAGACCGGCTTCCGCAATAGCGACGACCCCAAGCGACAATGAAGCGGAAGGAAAATTGACATGCAGATCGACGTGAGGCACGCCTCCCATCCAGAGGCCGTGCGTGATTTCGACACGGAGACGCTGCGGCGTCACTTTCTGGTGGAAACCGTCTTCGCGAGCGGCGAGATCCGGCTCACATATTCGCATTATGACCGAATGGTCATCGGCGGCGCGACGCCGCTCGGCCCCGGGCTGACGCTGACGGCGCCGACGGCGATCGGACAGGAAACCTTCCTTGCCGAACGTGAACTCGGCGCCCTGAACATCGGTGGTGCCGGCCGCATCATCGTCGACGGCACGAATTACGATCTTGCCAAATATGATTGCCTGTATGTCGGCAAGGGTGCCAAGGACGTCAGCTTCGAGAGCGCGGATGCTGCCAATCCGGCAAAGTTCTATCTGGTCTCGACGCCAGCGCATCAAGCCCATCCAACCGTGTTGCTCACCCGCGAAAAGGCCCGTCACCTGACGCCGGGCGAAGCCGCCACAGCCAACAAGCGGTCGATCTACCAGTTCATCCACCCGGAAGTCTGCCAATCCTGCCAACTCACCCTGGGCTTCACCATGATCGAACCGGGCAGCGTCTGGAACACCATGCCGGCCCATACGCATGACCGCCGCATGGAAGCCTATCTCTATTTCGATCTCGAAGCGGAACAGCGTGTGTTCCACTTCATGGGCGAGCCGCAGCAGACCCGGCATATGCTTGTCGCCAACGAACAAGCGGTTATCTCGCCGCCCTGGTCGATCCATTCGGGCGCCGGCACCAAGAATTACAGCTTCATCTGGGCGATGGCCGGCGACAATAAGAGCTTTACCGACATGGACCATATCGCCATTGCGGATCTGAGGTGAGCGTCGTGGCAAATCCCTTCGACCTTTCCGGCCGGGTTGCCGTCGTCACCGGCGCCAATACAGGGCTCGGCCAGGCCATCGCGGCCGCGCTGGCAGCGGCCGGTGCGTCGATCGTCGCCGTCGGACGCTCCTCAATGGACGAAACCGAGGCGCTGGTGAAGGAAGCGGGAAGCCGCTTTCATGTCGTCAAGGCCGATCTTGCCAGCATCGAACCGGTCAAGGGGATCGTCACTGAGACCATCCAAACCTTCGGCGGCCTCGACATCCTCGTCAACAATGCCGGCATCATCCGCCGCGCCGATGCGCTCGACTTCACCGAGGAAGACTGGGACGCGGTGATCGACGTCAACCTGAAGACTGCCTTCTTCCTGTCGCAGGCCGCCGGCCGCCACATGGTCGACAAGGGCAGGGGTAAGATCATCAACATCGCCTCGCTGCTCTCCTTCCAGGGCGGCATCCGGATCCCGTCCTATACCGCCTCGAAAAGTGGCCTCGCCGGACTGACCAAGCTGCTGGCCTGCGAATGGGCCGGCAAGGGCGTCAACGTCAACGCCATCGCCCCGGGCTATTTCGTGACCAACAACACGACAGCGCTGCGCGAGGATGCCGACCGCAATGCCGCCATCCTTGCCCGCATCCCGGCCGGGCGCTGGGGAACGCCGTCCGAACTCGGCGGTGCGGCCGTATTCCTGGCATCGTCGGCGTCCGACTACGTGCATGGAACGGTGCTGCCCGTCGATGGCGGTTGGCTGGCGCGCTGATCGGTCTCACGCCGTGCCTCTTTTCAGGCGCGCTAAGGATGCTCTATCGCTTCGATTCTCCGCATAACCCCGAAAATTGATTCCGGTTTTCGGGGTTATGCGCTAGGGCTGCTGCCCACCGCATCGGCGTGGATGCGGAATGCGAACAGGAAACGGGGTCGGCAAAGCCGCCTCGACACCAGGATTTCGAAACAGGATGGCAGATAAGGACAACGCGGTCTTCAATACCATTCAGCAGGCGCCGAACCTGCGCAGCAACCTTGCCGATATGTTGACGGCGCAAATCGAGTCCGGCGACCTGAAGCCCGGCCAGCGCCTGCCGACCGAACAGGCGATCATGACGGCGACCGGCGTCAGCCGGACGATCGTTCGCGAAGCCCTCGCCGCCCTGCGTGCAAAGGGGTTGATCACCACACGGCAAGGCCTTGGGGCTTTCGTCTCGAACGATCCGACACCGAGATCCTTCTCCATCATTCCGAACGACCTGCAGTCGATCGACGAGGTTCTGCGCGTGCTGGAGCTGCGCATGGGGATCGAATACGAAGCCGCCGGCCTTGCCGCGCTGCGGCGCACGCAGGAGGATATCGACCGCATGCAGGATCGTCTCGATGCCCTCGACAAGGCGCTTGAAGAGGGCGGATACGGCGCGCAGGAGGATTATGCCTTCCACAGGTCCATTCTGGTCGCGACACAGAACTCCTATTACGGCCGCCTCTTCGACACGTTCGGCAACATCATGGTGCCGCGGCAGTGGGCGCGCTTGGACAAGATGACATCGGCCGAGCGCAAGCGCCATGCGGCGCGCATGCGCAGGGAACACCATGCCATATTCGCGGCAATCCGCGACCGCGACGAATTCGCCGCGCGCCGCGCCATCCGAAGCCACCTGTCGAAGAGCGCCGCGCGCTTCGAGGAGTTGCGCGACGCTACGGCATAATCCTTTTCACACCTCAGGCTTCGGCCTCATCAGCCGCCGCCAGGCGGCGTGGTCGGTTTGCAGATCGACCGAGGCGTGGATCGCGGGAAGAAGCGGTTTGCGTTTGCGTCGGCCGAAGCGCCGTTTGAAGCCGAGGATATTTTCGACGAAGCTTCTGGTGTAGAGCCCGGGGCCGCTTGAATAGATGCGCCACCCACCGTCGACGGCGATCTCTCCCGCCTTGACCCGCTCCCATTCGGCCGCCGCCTGATAACGATCATGGAAAGCCGCGTCGCTGCTGCTGAAATAGGTATTGCGCTGGCGCAGCGAAGCATGCGGCAGCGCTGATGTGACTGAAATCGGATTGACGACGGCGATCGCCTTCCAGAGTTCGTCCACTTCCGCCTCCAGCGCCAGCGTCTCGCAGTAGCGCAGATGCGCATGTACATACATCAGCCCGATCTCGCGCCCGAAGAAGGAGGAGGATTCGGCGCGGCGAAACAGCGTCTCGGGGCCGCCGGCATAGGTCGCGGGCTTTTCCATCAGCCGCACGCCGTCGGGAAAGAGCAGATGCTCTTCGATCAGCTTCATATGATCGCGTCGCTGAACCGGCGTGAAGAGGCCGCCGAGCATCGCCTGCGTCATCGAGATCAGCGAGTAATGCAGCCCGGTGCGCCGGTCGCTCGGGTGCAGCAGCAATTCGACGCCATCATGGCTGGGATCGAAGATACCGTAGCCGGCAACGATACCGTCACGCACGAGATGGCGGTTGAAATCCCGGCGCATCGCCGTTGCGATCTTCCTCAAGCCCTTGGCCTTGTTGCCATGGCCGAGGCGGCGCAGGATCGCGGAATAACGGACGATCTGCTCGTAGAGCAAAGCAACGGTCCAGCTACTGACCATCCAGTCGCGCAGATGCGGATCGGCCGGCTGCAGGGAATCGTTCCAGTCTCCCTCGCCATAGCGGATCAGATTCGTTCCCGGGATGAAAGCTTCGCGAACGGTATCGAGCAGCTTCTCGACATGGATTGCGATGGTGTCGGGCTCCGGTGCCCTGGCCATCGTCTTTTCATCACGCCAGGAGACTTTCTCGTCGAGAATGGCGAGATCGCCGGTTGCTTCGATATAGTCGCAGAGCGCCTTCAGCGGCCAGACGATGATATCGCCGTGGCTGTCGCCCGCCCGGATATTGGCATAGGGCTCCAACATGAACCACTGCGGCCAGTCGCCTTTTTCCAGGTACTGTTCGCTGAAGACCGTCTTCAGCACCTCCTTGGCTTCGCGGTCATGCTCGTAGGCGAGCAGGAATTCGATCGGCCCCTGGCAGGCGTCGCGCGTACCCCAGGCAGCGCCGGTATATTGCTCGAGGCCGTGCGGCACGCTCAGATGCACAATGGCATCATGCGCGAGCCAGGGAAGCAGGGCCGTCTGCGCGGCAAGGTCGGGCGAGGTGCTGGCGATCGTCACGCCGCGCACGGCGTTCCGCCAGAATTTTGATGCCGGCGCAAGCATGGCATCACCGGTGATGCCGGCCTCATATCGTTGCGCCAGGCGCTCGGCCTCCGCCGCATCGGTCATCGAGCCGACGACGGCAAAGGAAAGCGTCTGCGTCGGTCGCGATCGCAGCGCGACGAAGGCGCCGTTGCGCGCCATCCCGTCGCTATAGAGCAACTCGTCGCCACCGATCTCCTCGATGGCATCGGGCGTCGAACTCACCAACCAATAGCTGGCATCGGGATAACGCTCGCCCCAGAGCCAGGCCGGGTCCGGCCGGAAAAGAATACGCTTGGCTAAGGTGTCGAATGCGATCTGCCCGCCCGCGTCATATTCGCGCTCGCCGAGCACGACATGACCAAACACCAGGAAGCGGCATGGCTCGCCCTCGACAGAGACGGTCCACTGCATCGCCGCATCCTCGCCGGAGGCGACTGCCGATACGATGATCGTGCGTTCGGAGAAGCGATAGATCCAGCGGCAATCGCTGAGTCCCATTTCGAAAGCCGACGGCACCGCCAGAAGCTGCCAGCCGGCGCCGATATCCGCCATGACGCGCAGCCCGCTGGCGCGCGTCAGATTGTAGGGGTCACGGGAGACGGAAAAGAGCTTGTGAAAAGACGTATTGCCGATCGTCAGCTGCGCCGCAAAAATGCCCTGCATCCAGCAGGTCGCGGCAAGCGTCGCATCATCGAGCAGCATATTCTCACCGCTTCTGACGATCGCGCCGTGACGGCGCGCCACGATGAGCTCCTTGTCGCGCAGGACCACATGCCGGTTCAAAACACCGTCCGACACGAAAAACGAAAGAAGCTTTCCGTCGACACGCTCTTCCAGGCTCCGCTCCGGATAGAGCTGGCTGATCGCCTTTTTATCCAGCGCCTCGGCCTTCAGCAGGGCAGCATCCTGAAGCAGGCTGCGGACCGGCGTGACCTCCTCGATATCGGCGGCCGCACTGTTGGTCGCCGCAAGCTCGTCAAGTCGTGAAAGGTCGGCATCGCTCGACGCCTCGGGATGATCGGCGGCGAAGACGGCAAAGAAGGTCGCGGTCACACCGCTTGCCGGCACGGAGAGCGATTTCGACTGGATGGCGGGACACGCCGTCTCTTGCTGCCGCCGTTTGCTCGGCAGGCTGGTGCCGAAGGCGCCGACCAGCTGATCGTCGAGGCGGTCCTTCGCCTGCACCAGCTGAATGGCATCCGTGGCATAGACAGCCGCCCCATCGCGGCAGCCTTGCACGAGCCAGGGGTTGCGGGCACCCGACTGCTTGAGATTTTGCCGGTTCATCACGACCGGGCCGAATGTCTTATGATCGGTGATATGGTGATCGACATATTGCGATGCATAGGCTTCGCTGTTCATCAGGAAGCCGCGGTCGCCGAGACCGACGTCCTGGATCAGTACCAGATCCACCGGCAGCGCTCCATCCTTCAGATGGCGGATGGAGACACGCCAGAACCAGGCCGTTTCGGAGGGATGAAGCTCGAGGCGGACGGTGTAGCCGATATCGCCTCTCTTGCCGCTCCAGGAGAAGCTCGTCGCATCGTGCCCGAAGCTGCCATTAGCGCGAGGCCCGACAATCTCAACGACATCAGGTGCCGCACCGCCGATGCGCAGATACAGCCGTCCGATGCCGCCGGTGAGCGGCGAGCCCTGGATCTGGTTGATCTGCACCGATCCCTTGTCGTCGGCATATTCGATGGCAAACAGCGTGCCGTTCGGCAGGGCCGCTATCGACAGGCCGGATCCGTTGCTGATCGTGAAGAGGCCAAGCTCTTCGCGTCGGGGCATTTGAAAACTGCGCGTAAGGTCCGTGGCCATTGAGATCTCGTCGATTGGCTTCAGAAGGGAACTGGAAGATGACGCAAAATGATTGAGAGAAATCTTACCGGCGATCGGAAGATCGGCAACTTGTCACCATGGTTTTCACGTTGAGGCCGGTCGCCTGGCGAAGGGTACTGAGAGCAGGGCGCAGCCGGTCAGAATAGCGACGATCATCCAGGCTTCGTTGATCGCCTGGACGCTAGCCGCGGTCTGGACCAGCGGATCGAGCAGCGCCATGGTATCTGCATCGAAGCTGCCGCTATGTGCCGATATGGTCTGGGGAGGCGCGCCGACGAATGCCCCAGCCTCGATGTCGCCGGCTTGAAGACGGGTCCACAGGGCCTGTCCCAGCGGTTCCGAGCGCGTGTAGATGATGGTGTCGATCAGCGCGATGCCGATCGCCCCGCCGAGATTGCGCATCAGGTTGAAAAGTCCACTGGCATCGGGAATGCGATCTGGCGGAAGTGTGCCGAGCGCCAGCCGCGTCGGCGGCAGCAGGCAGAACATGATGGCGACGCCGCGCACGACCTGCGGCCAGAACATCGCGTCATAATCCGTGCGAGGATCCTGAAACGCGCTCATCTCGACGCCGATCGCAAAGAGCGCGAAACCGGCCGCCGACAGCAGCCGCGCATCCATGCGCTTCTCCAGCGCGACCGCAATCGGCGCCGTCACCAACTGCGCGATGCCGGTGACCAGCATCGTCATCCCGATCTCAAGCGCGTCATGCCCCCTGATAAAAGCGAGGAAGACCGGCATGAGATAGACCGAACCGAAAAGGCCGATGCCAAGGACGAAGCTCAGAACCGAGCCGACGAGAAAGTTCCGATCGCCGAAATTGCCGAGATCGACGATCGGCCTGTCTCGGCGAATCGTTCGCCAGACGAAGACGCCTCCCGAAGCCAGGCAGACGGTGAGCAGGCTGAGCACATAGGCCGAGATCCAGCCGCTCGTCGGCGCCTCCTTCAGGCTGAGTTCCAAAGTCGTCAGCGCGGTCGCCATCAGCAGGAGCGACAGACCATCGAGATGCCTGAGTTCGGACGGATCGGTCGCCTGCCGCGGCAGGGACCGTGCGGCCAGGATTGCCGAGATGATACCGGGGATGATGTTGATCAGGAAAAGCCAGTGCCAGGAATAGGTCTGCGTCAGCCATCCGCCGACGATCGGTCCGACGGTTGGAGCAAGCACCGCAAGCACGCCGGCGATCGTCGTCGCAAGCGCCTGCCGCTCGTTCGGAAAGAGGATGAACACGGCTGAAAACACCGATGGGATCAGGGTTCCGCCGGAAAAACCCTGAAGCACCCGCCAGGCCACCAACTCGCCGAAGCTGCCGCTCGCCGCACAGCCGGCGGAGGCTGCGACGAACAGGCTGATGGCAATGACGAACAGCCATCGCATCGTCAGCAGCCGGGTCAAGAAGCCGGTGAGCGGGATCGCGACCACTTCGGCGATGAGATAGGCCGTCTGTATCCAGCTCATCTGATCCGGATCGATACCGAGCGCGGACTGGATGGTCGGCAGCGATGTTGCCACCACCTGGACGTCGAGGATCGCCATGAACATGCCGACGCACATCGCCATGAAGCCGAGCCAGACGATGGCGGGCGTTTCATCAGGACGGGCAGATTCAAGTCGTTCCGACATGCGATGATCCCGCGCGCTGCATTCTCCGCCCTGGGGTGCGAAGACTAAGGCCGATCGTGGTTGCGATCGAGACGACGGACAGCATGGCTCGGAAGTGAACCGCGATTTCGCCGATCGCGACACCATAGTTCGGATGAGGACAGGAGGGATAGGGACCCGCCAGCACAAATTTGCGAACGCGATCGAGCCTGACCGGTAGGCCAGGCTCGATCGCGTGATCAACGGATTTGCTCCGAGCGTCCTATATATCCGGCGCTTAGCTGCGGAAGAGCGACAGGATATTCTGCGACGACGAATTCGCGATCGATAGCGACTGGATCGCGAGCTGCTGTTGTGTTTGCAAGGCCGACAGTTTGCTCGACTCCTCCTCCATGTCGGCGTCGACCAGCCGGCCCACACCCGAGTCGATCGAATCGGAAAGCGCACTGACGAAGTCTTCCTGCAGATCGATGCGCGTCGAGATCGAACCTAGTTGCGCACCGGCAGAGGTCATTGCCGACAGTGCGGATTCGATGGTCGACAGCGCCGACTGGATCTGACCGGTGGTGAAGTCGGTGATATCAAGCGAATAGACGGAATCGCCGTTTGCATCAGCCGTTCCGAGGATGCCGGACGCGGTATCGATCGTCCCGCTGCTCATGCCGAACAACACATTGCCCGTGGAGCTGGTATCCAGAGCGTATTCCGTCATTTTAACGGAAACGGCGCCGGAGCCGTCGCGTACGAAAGACGATACGACACTTTTCGTGCCATCCGCGCCCGCGACCCAGTTCTCACCGGAGAACGACGCCGACTGGGCAATGCTCAGCAGTTGTTCCTGAAGCTGGCTGATTTCTTCCTGGACCTTGGACTTGTCGACACCGTCTTCGGTCGCTGCGACAAGCTTGGATTTGATCTCGTCGACAACGTCGATCGCATTGTCCATGGCCGTATAGGCAGTATCAACCTTTGCTGCGCCAAGGCCCAGCGCGTCGGACACGGCGGAGAGCGCCTTGTTGTCGGACCGCATCGTGGTTGCGATCGACCAGTAGGCGGCATTGTCGGATGCGGTGTCGACCCGATAGCCGGTAGAAACACTATTCTGTGTCGTTTCGAGACTGGAGTTGATGTTGCGCAGCGTCTGAAGGGCAGACATCGCTGAATTGTTCGTATTGATGCTCGTCATGGGAAATTCGACCCGCTCTTAGAAGTTGAATGTGTTGCATCCCGGGGAACATCCCGGCCGTGGCGAGCAGCCTCATGCTTATCGACCAATGTTCGAGCAGGTCGATTCGCCATCGTTGAAACAATTATGGTACTTAAAGGTACATTAATTATTAACGCCGGAATTATCCTTACAAAACAACACATGTAACCGGCTCCGAGGCCGTTGCAAAAAGTTTGAGATCGGCAATTGACGTGTCGGCAGGAAACTGACTATCAATATTAAATCAATTTGATTGACTTCAAAAATAAACAACAAGGGGAACGATGGAATGAGATTGAGCAAGAGTGCAATCCGCAACAATTCCATGCGCGCTGGCTTTGCGGCGGCAACCGCTCTGACGGCGCTCGTCGTTTTTGGAACGGGGGGTGCAGCCGCAGAGTCGGTGCTGACGATGCATATCGAGGAGCAGAGCAGCTGGGTTCAGAACTTCAATCCGTTCGACCTTGCCGGCCGCCGGCAGAGCACGATGGATTTCATCTACGAGCCCCTGGTCATCTTCAATGCCGAGGACGGCGGCAAGCCGGTGTTTCGCCTGGCGACCGACTATAGGTTCTCCGGGGATATGAAATCGGTCACCTATACGCTGCGGCCCGGTCTGAAGTGGTCCGACGGCCAACCGCTGACGTCGGCCGACGTAAAATACACGATCGATCTCATGCTGAAGAACCCCGCGCTCGACACCGTCGGAGTCGGCGAGACCATTGCCTCCGTCGAGGCGCCGTCGGCGACCGAGGTCAGGATCGATCTCAAGGCCGTGAATTCCGATTTTCCGGAAACGCTTGCAGACCTCGCCGTCGTTCCCGAGCATATCTGGAAGGACGTTTCCGATCCGGTCGCCTTCAAGAACGAGAAGCCGGTCGGTTCCGGCCCGATGACGGAGCTGCGCCGTTTCACGCCGCAGGTCTATGAGCAGTGCCGCAACCCGAACTATTGGGATGCCGCCTCGCTGCATGTCGATTGCCTCAGGCTGCCGCAGATCTCAGGCAACGACCAGATGCTTGCCATCCTGCCGGAAGGCAACATGGACTGGATCGGATCCTTCATTCCGCAGATCGACAAGACCTTCGTGGCGCTCGATCCCGACCATAACGGCTATTGGCAGCCGCCGGCGGAAACCGTCGCCTTCCAGATGAACTTCAAGAGCGGCAATGAAGGCAACCTCGAGGCCTATAAGGATCTGAACTTCCGCCATGCCTTCAGCCTCGCCATGGACCGCGCGTCGATGGTCGATATTGCCGGCTTCGGCTATCCTGTCGTCAACGAGCATGCGACCGGCCTGCCGCCGCGTTTTGAGACCTGGCGCAACAAGGGCGCCGAAGGCGACAAGGACGCCTTCATGGGCTTCGATACCGAGAAGGCCAACAAGATTCTCGACGATGCCGGCTACAAGAAGGGTGCCGACGGCTTCCGCACCACGCCGAGCGGCAAGCCGATTGCCTTCCCGATCATCGTTCCGAACGGCTGGACGGACTGGATCGATGCGGTCCAGATTGCGGTCGAAGGCCTGCGTGCAGCCGGCATCAACGCGTCCGTTGCCACGCCGGAATATGAACAATGGCGCAAGCAGATCATCGATGGCAGCTTCGAGGTCGTCATGAACTCCCGCGCCGACGGGGCAACGCCATTCCGCGGCTATTACCAGAGCCTGTCGACCGCTTATGGCGGGCGCATCACCGGCGCGCCGTCGCGCTATTCGAACCCGAAGCTGGACGCGCTTTTCGATCAGTATCTGAAGGCGACGTCGGAGGACGATCACAAGAAGATCTTCAACGACATCCAGCTGCTGATCGCCGACGACTTCCCTGTCGTGCCGGTATTCAACGGGCCGACCTGGTATCAGTTCTCCAGCAAGCGCTTCACCGGCTGGGTCACCGACAAGGATCCCGTCATGAACCCGGAAGATCATGACAACAACCGCATGCGCCTGATGCATCTGCTGCGCCTCCAGCCGGTCCAATAAGCCTCGCGAGGGAGCGGAAATGCGCGTTTCGAGCCGGCGCCTCGGCGTCTATGCGGTCGCCCTGGCGTTCGCCATCGTCATGAACTTCATTCTTCCCCGGCTCATGCCGGGGAGTCCGGTCGATGCCATGGTCGCCCAGCTCGGCCCACGAGCAACACCTGCCGCCGTCGAGGCGATCAAGGCGCGCTTCGGCGCGGTCGACCAGCCGATGCTCTGGCAGTTCGTCGATTACGTGAAGGGGTTGGCGACCCTCGATCTCGGCGTCTCGGTCAAATATTACCCCCAGACCGTCGTCCAGGTTCTTGGCCGTTCGACGCTCTGGACGGTCTTCCTTGTCACCACCGCGATCATCTTTTCGCTCTGCGTCGGTGTCGTGCTCGGCGCGATCTCGGCCTGGCGTCGCGGCGGACGCTTCGACACGATCGTCTCGCCACTTTCCGTGATCATGATTTCGGTGCCGCCTGTCATCGTGGCGCTGACGACACTTTTCGTCTTCGCGGTCTCACTGCGCTGGTTTCCGGTGGGATATGCCTATGATCCCAACCTCGATCCCGCCTTCGATTTCACCTTCATTGGCAGCGTGTTCGCCCATGCGATCCTGCCGGTCCTGACGCTTTCGCCGTTTCTGATCGGCGAATTCCAGACGACGATGCGCTCGTCGATGATCTCGGTACTCGGCGAGGACTATGTAACCATGGCGCGCGCCAAGGGGCTCAGCCACCTCACCGTCATGTTCGGCTACGGCGCACGCAATGCCATGCTTCCCGTTCTGACCAACCTGGCGCTGATGCTCGGCGCCGTCTTCGGCGGCTCGATCGTCACCGAGATCGTCTTCAACTATCCGGGGTTGGGACTTACACTTTATACTGCGAGCATCGCCCGCGATTATCCTGTCATCCAGGGACAGTTGCTGCTGATGACGCTCGCGACGCTGGGTGCCAACTTCCTCGTCGACATCATCTACGGGCTCGTCGATCCCAGATTGCGGGAGGCCGTATGATGAGCTTTACGCTGCGGCCCATCCTCAGGCAGAAGAAAGCGCTGGCCGGCCTCATCATCATTGTGGCTCTGTGGCTGATGGCGCTGTTTGCGCCGATCGTTGCGCCCGGCGAGCCCGGAGCGCGTGTCGGGCGCTCGCATCAACCGCCGTCGATCGAACATGTCATGGGCACGACGAAGATGGGGCGGGATGTCTATCGCCAGTTCGTCTGGGGCGCCCGTAGCTCTCTCTCCGTCGGTTTTGCCACGGGCATTGCCATCACCGTTCTCGGCACGGCCATCGGCCTCGTCGCCGGTTATGCCGGAGGCAGGACCGATGCGGTGCTCGATCTTGCGACCAATGCCGTGCTTGTTGTCCCCAACATGCCGCTGCTGATCCTGCTCGCCTCCTTCGCCGGGACGGTGGGGCCGATGACGATCATGGCGATCATCGCGCTGACCTCCTGGCCTTGGGGCGCCCGCATGACACGCTCGCAGACGATGGCGCTTCGCAATCGTGACTTCGTCACGGCCTCCAAGATGATCGGAGAGCCGGCCTGGCGCATCATCTTCGTGGAAATCCTGCCGAACCTGACGACGCTGATCGGCATCAACCTCGTCGGCAGCATCATCTATGCCATCGTTGCCCAGACGACGCTCGAATATCTGGGCTTTGGCGATCCGCTGAAGGTCTCCTGGGGCACGATGCTCTACAATGCCCAGAATTCCTCGGCGATCATGGTCGGCGCATGGTGGGACATCGGGGTGCCGGCAGTCGGCATCGCGCTGACGGGGCTAGGCCTTGCTCTGCTGAATTTCACCTTCGACGAGATCGCCAATCCGCAGCTGCGCTCCGGCCCGGCGCTGACGCGCTGGTTCCGCCTCAACCGTGCCCGCAACAGGGAACTGGAGCTTGGCCGATGAGCGACAATCTTCTGGAAATCGAAAAGCTCAATGTCGATTACCTCATCGACAAGGGAGAATTCCGCGCCGTGAAGGAGGTCTCCTTCAATATCGGCCGCGGCGAGATCTTCGGGCTGGCGGGTGAATCCGGTTGCGGCAAGAGCACGATTGCCTATGCCATCACGCGTCTTTCCAAGGCGCCTGCCTGGATCAGCGGCGGCAGCATCCGGCTGGACGGACAGGATCTCCTGAGGCTACCCGAACGCGAGTTGCAGAAAATCCGCTGGAAGCGCATCGGCATGGTCTTCCAGAGCGCGATGAATTCGCTCAATCCGCTGATGCGGGTCGAGGCGCAGTTCCATGACGTTCTGCGCCGACACACCGGTTGCTCGCATGAGGAATCAAGGGCTCGCGGCGAGGAGATGTTCCGCCTCGTCGGCATCCCCACACATCGCATCGGCGACTACCCGCACCAGTTCTCCGGCGGCATGCGCCAGCGCATCGTCATCGCGATCTGCCTGGCGCTGAGACCCGAGCTTATCATCATGGACGAACCGACGACGGCTCTCGACGTGGTCGTGCAGCGGGAGATCCTCGAGCAGGTGGTCGATCTGCAGCGGACCTATGGTTTTTCGGTGCTCTTCATCACCCATGACCTGCATCTGATGGCGCAGCTCTGCCAGCGCATCGGCGTGATGCTGAAGGGCGAACTCGTCGAAGTGGGCGACGTGCGCCAGGTCGCTCAAGCGCCGCGGCACGATTATACCCGCAAGCTTTGGAATGCCATTCCGCAGCTTCCGGGCAATCCGCATCTATCGGGAGTCTTGGCATGAAAGCGGAGGCAAATCCTGTTGTCGCCGACGCGGTGATCCGGCTCGAAGACATCAAGCGTAATTTCGGCCCGGTACATGCGCTGAAAGGTGTGTCCTTCTCGCTCTTTCCCGGGCGGGCATTGGCGCTGGTCGGCGAATCCGGCTGCGGCAAGACGACTTGCGCCCGCATCATCGCCCGCTTGGACAAACCGACGGGCGGCAGGCTGTTTTTCCGCGGGCAGGATCTGACCGCCCGCGGCGAGGCGAAGGATGAGCATCAGTACCGCAGGGAGGTGCAGATGGTCTTCCAGGATCCGTTCTCGTCGCTCAACCCAGCCTTCACGGTCAGCCATCATCTGGCGCGGCCACTGCAATTGCATCGGCAGAGCGGCTCCAGGGCGGATCTTCCCGAAGAGATTGCCCGCCTGCTGGCAAGCGTCGGGCTGGAGCCCGATGTGACCAGGCAGAAATTCCCGCATGAACTCTCGGGCGGGCAGCGGCAGCGTGTGAATATCGCTCGGGCGCTGGCCGTCGCGCCGAGCGTGCTGGTTGCCGATGAGCCGACCTCGATGCTTGATGTCTCCATCCGCAAAGACATTCTCGATCTGCTCGCGAAAGTGAAACGCGAGAATGAGCTCGCCATGCTCTATATCACGCACGACATCGCAACGGCCGCACATGTGGCCGAAGAGATCGTCGTCATGTTCGCCGGCCAGATGGTCGAATGGGGCGACACCGATGCGGTTCTGTCCGATCCGCGCCATCCCTATACAAGATTGCTGCTTTCAGCCGTTCCAGATGGCAGCCGGCCGTTCGTGACGGGCGGAAGCGCGCGTTTCCTCGAACAAGCGGAAAAGGTACGCTCGCTCAGCCGTCCGGAATCGACTGTCGTCGAGCAGGTCGGCTCCAATCATTTCATACGCGCGCTCGGCGTTTCCGGCTGAAGGATTGCAAAGTGGACTACCTGGTAAACCTTTCCACCCTGCCGCAAGATACGCAATCGCCCGAGCGAATGGCCCGCGATGGTGTGACGATCCGCCGGGCTCTGCCGCCGGAATTCCGGCTGATCACTGGCTGGATCGCAGAACAATTCGGTGAGGGATGGGCGAGCGAGGCATCCGTCGCGATGACCCGCCAGCCGACGACCTGCTTCATCGCCACGCGCGAACAGAAGCTCGTCGGTTTTTCCTGCCATGAAGCGACGGCACGCGGTTTCTTCGGACCGACCGGCGTCGACGAAAGCCTTCGCGGGCTCGGCATCGGCCGGGCATTGCTGTTTGCCAGCCTGAACGACTTGAAAGCGATAGGCTATGCCTATGCGATCATCGGTGACGTCGGCCCTTCTGCCTTTTACGAAAAGGCCGTAGGGGCCATGCCTATCCCCAATTCCGCTCCCGGCATTTACGCCGGAATGCTCAAGACCTGATCTTCAGAAGGAAGAGTGACCATGTCCATTTCGCGACCGAAAGCCCTGCGGCTTGAAACCCTTTGGAATCCGCCTGCTGATGGTAAGGAGTTTTCCTATGTCCTGCGCCTCAAGAACCTCGGCACCGAGCCGCTTTCGAATTTCTCCCTCTGCGTGAGCGGCCCGGGCCGTGTCGATCCGGCGGGTCGCGTCGAAGGCGCGACGGTCTCACAACGGCTCTCGAATTTCACCGAATTCCAGCCGCCGGCCAATTTCGTTCTCGGCGCCGGCGAGACGTGGACGATTTCGGTCTACGCGTTGAGCTGGCAGTTCCGCCACTGGACGGACGGCGCGACGAGCGGCTATCTCGCGCTTTCCGATGGCAGCACGATCGTCCTCACCATAGAGCCGACGCGATCTTCGGTCAGCAATGCGCCTCTGAAGCGTGGCGCCGAGATCTATCCGGTTCCCGTCAATGCGCCCGTTCAGGTGTCGATCATCCCCTGGCCGAACCATGTGTCGGTCACTTCCCGCCGGCCGCTGCCGGCCGGTTTTGCGCCGCAGGCGCAGAGCGCTGAAGGGGAGGCGGCAGCACAAAACTTCGCAGCGCTGGTCGAGCATCTCTTTGCCGTCGAGGGCATCGTACGGAGCGAGGCGGAAGGCGCGGTTCCGGTTGCCCTGAAGGATGCCGCCGGGTTCGGGCCGGAGGCCTATCGGCTGAGCTTCGAGGGTGAGGCGATCACGATCGAGGCAAGCAGCCGGACCGGCTTCCTCTACGGTCTCGTCACGCTCGGCCAGATCTGGCGCGGTGCAAGGCTGCATCCCGAGGTCTTCCAGTTTCCGGCCGCCGGCGAGATCGTCGATGAGCCGTCGATGGGTTGGCGCGGGCTGCATCTCGATGTCGCCCGCCAGTTCTACGGCGCCGCCGAGGTCAAGAAGCTGTTGGCGGTGCTTGCCTGGAACAAGCTCAACCGCTTCCACTGGCACCTTTCCGACGACGAAGCATGGCGCGTCGAGATCGACGCCTATCCTGATCTGACCGCGGTCGGCGCCTGGCGCGGCCACGGTCTGGCCGTTCCGCCGCTGCTCGGTTCGAGCCCGGCCCGCACCGGCGGTTATTACACCAAGGCCGCCATCCGCGAGATCGTCGCCCATGGCAAGAGCTTCGGCGTGGAGATCGTGCCGGAGATCGATGTCCCCGGCCATTGCTACGCCATGCTGCAGGCGATACCGGAGCTGCGCGATCCGGCCGAGGTCGGCAGCTATTATTCAGTTCAGGGCTTTCCCGACAATTGCATCAATCCGGCCCGCGAGAAGACCTATGAGATCATCGAGACGATCCTCTCCGAGCTCATCGAACTCTTTCCGTTCAAGATCATCCATCTCGGCGCCGACGAAGTTCCGCTTGGCGCGTGGTCCGGCTCGCCGGAAGCGCTCGAGCGCCTGCGCAGCGTGGCCGGCAACGAGGTTGCCGATGCGCATGCCAAACGGCTGAACGTCGTGACCAATACCCATGGCGCCGACGACATCCACGGCTCGGGTGCCGCCATCCTGCAGGCGGAGTTCCTCAGCCGCGTCCAGCGCTTCCTTGCGAGCAAAGGCTGCATCACCGGCGGCTGGGAAGAGGCTGCCCACGGCGATGTCATCGACAAATCGAAGAGCTATCTCTGCAGTTGGCGCAATGTCGAGGTCTCGGCCGAACTTGCCGAGCGCGGCTACCAAATCGTCGTCTGCCCCGGACAGGTCTACTACCTCGACATGGCGCTCAGGCCCGACTGGGATGAGCCCGGCGCCAGCTGGGCAGGGACTTCGGATGCCGAGAAGCTCTACAATTTCGATCCCATCGGTGGCTGGACGGCGATCCAGAAACAGAAACTCCTGGGCATCCAGGCCTGCATCTGGTCCGAGCCGATGACGGATCGCGCTGTTTTCGACCGCCTCGTATTCCCGCGCCTTTCCGCACTGGCCGAAACGGGCTGGACAAAGCCGTCATCCAAGTCGTGGGAGCGTTTCAGGGCGCTCGCAGGACTGATGCCGCTGCTCTACGGACTGCAGCAGTCCTAGCACTCGGATCGGCGCCGTGGGCTTTATTTGAGGATCACCCTTGCCATCGCCGGAGGCGGTGATGGCGGGGGATACTACATCGGCTTCAAGGCGAGTTGCCAGGTGCCGCTTCAACTGCCGCGGTCGGGTGACATCCGGGAGCGGCGATACGAATAGGACGTGTTCCAATCGGCGCGCCGGTCGCGCGGTCGATGGTGACGGGATCGATTTCCGTACCAGTCTCGGCGTCGAAGAAACGGGTGACGTCGCCGCCGCCGCGGTACTTGCGGCCCCAGGCGCCGATTGCAAACAGCACCGGCAGAAAGTCGCGGCCGGCTTCCGTCAGCACATATTCGTCGCGCGGCGGACGCTCGGAATAGCGACGCTTTTCCAGCAATCCTTCCTCGGTCAGCGATGACAGCCGCCCCGTCAGCATTGTCGGGACGATGCCGAGGCTTTTGCGAAATTCATCGAAGCGGGTCAGTCCCGCATGGGCGTCGCGCATGATCAGCATGCTCCACGCATCGCCAACGAGCGCCAAACTGCGGGCGATCAGGCAGGGCTGTTTCGAAAGATTCTTCATGTCGATATCTTTTTAGTAGTGACTTGCTATCGATTTGATAGTAACAGACTGCGCATGGATGTTCCACGACAAAAACGAAGGCAGACGTCAATGAGCAAGAGAGAACGCGGCATTGCCCTGGTCACCGGGGCTTCCTCCGGCATCGGGCTGGTGACGGCGAAGGCGCTGCGGCGCGACGGTTACCGGGTGTTCGGCACCAGCCGAAAACCGATGGCCGACACCGCCGACGGCATCACCATGCTGGTCTGCGACGTCATCGACGATCAATCCGTGCAGAGCGTCGTCGACGAGGTTCTGAAGCGCGCGGGACGGATCGATCTGCTCGTCAACAATGCCGGGATCGGCCTGCTGGGCGGCGCCGAGGAATCGACGACGGCACAGGCCAAAGCCGTATTCGACGTCAACGTCTTCGGCACGATGCGCATGACCAATGCAGTACTGCCGGTGATGCGGCGGCAGCGTAGCGGCCGGATCATCAACCTGAGCTCGATCCTTGGGCTGATCCCGGCGCCCTTCAACGCACTCTACGCAGCGACCAAACACGCGATCGAAGGTTATTCGGAATCCCTCGACCATGAAGTGCGCACACAGGGCATCCGCGTCGTGCTCGTCGAACCGGGTGTCACCCGCACCTCGTTCGAGGAGAACATCACGCGCCCCGACCGGCCGCTTGCCGTCTATGATGCGGTGCGCGCCGATGCGGAGAAGCTGATGCGCGAGATCGTCTCAAAAGGAGATGCGCCCGAGGTGGTCGCCGCAACCGTCGTCAGGGCCGCCAATGCGCCATCGCCCAAGAGACGCTATACTGCCGGAAAGGCGGCAGGACAGGTCCGCTTCATCCGTCGCTTCCTGCCAGAGTCCTTCGTCGACAAGAGCCTCCGGAAATTCAACAAACTTCCCGGTTGAGCCTGCCTTACCGCATTTCCGGCACACCACAGAAACGAAAGTTCGTCCCATGAAAGCATTCCTGATCGATCGCTACAAGAAGGGCGGCGCCCTCAGGCTCGGCCAGAGCCCTGAACCGCAGCTGCGCGAGAATGACGTCATGGTCGAGATCCATGCCGCCAGCGTGAACCCACTGGATGGCAAGATCCGGGACGGAGAGTTCAAGCTGATCCTGCCTTACCGGCTTCCATTGGTGCTCGGCAATGATGTCGCTGGTGTCGTGGTCCGGGTGGGCGCCAATGTCCGGCAGTTCAAACCCGGCGACGCGGTCTATGCGCGTCCCGGCCAGGATCGCATCGGCACCTTCGCCGAGTATATCGCCATCGACGCTGGCGATGTCGCGTTGAAACCTGCCAATCTCAGCATGGAAGAAGCCGCATCCATTCCACTTGTGGCGCTGACCGCATGGCAGGCGCTGGTCGAACGCGCCAAACTGCAGAAGGGGCAGAGGGTGCTGATCCATGCGGGCTCCGGCGGCGTCGGCACTATAGCGATCCAGCTTGCCAAACATCTCGGCGCCCACGTGGCGACGACCGTGAGCACGGCAAATATCGATCTGGTGAAAAGCCTCGGCGCCGACGTGGTGGTCGATTACAAGAAGGACGACTTCGACAAGGTGCTGAAGGGCTATGACGTCGTGCTGAACAGCCTCGGCAAGGATACGCTGGAGAAATCGCTCGCCGTCCTGAAGCCCGGCGGCAAGCTGATCTCGATATCAGGTCCGCCCGATCCCGATTTCGCCAGGGAAAACGGCTTCGGCTGGCTGCTGCGGCAGGTCATGCGCTTCTTGAGTTTAAGCATCCGGCGGAAATCGAAACGCCGGGGGATCGGCTATTCCTTCCTCTTCATGACGGCAAACGGCGCGCAGCTCGGCAAGATCACCTCGCTGATCGAGGCGGGCGCCATCCGCCCCGTCATCGACCGGTCCTTCCAATTCGAGAAGACCAACGAGGCGCTCGACTATGTGGAGACAGGCCGCGTTAAGGGCAAGGTCGTCATCGCGGTGAAGTGAGACCCGGGAAGGCCGAAGAGCCCTCGGTTTAGCCGAGCGGCTTTTGCGAAGCGCGGATTGGTTTCGGAAAAGAGAAGGGCGGTCGAGCGAAGGGGCTTCACTGTCGTTGCCGATAGGCAGAGGGTGTGACGCCTGTGCCCAACTTGAATGCCCGTGTCATGTGGCTCTGGCTGCTGAAGCCGCAGGCCGAAGCGATCTGCGCTATTGGGTCCATGCCTGATAACATCGATTTGGCGCGCTCGACACGCCGGTGAGCCACCCAGCCATGTGGGGACACACCATAACTTGCCCGGAACATCCGCTGAAAATGAAAGGCGCTGAGCTGCCCGATCGCCGCCAGATCCTGCAATCGGATTGTCTCACCGAGATGGGCCTCGATATACTCCAGACTCCGGCGCCGCACATGAGGAGCGAGCCCGCCGCTGATCGCGCAGGGACGCATCCCTCCATAACGAGGATCGACGAAGAAATCGTTGATCGTCTGTGCCATCGCTTCTTCAGCCTGCAGATGACCGCCCGCCACCATCGCTTGCGTCATCTGCCAAAGCGTGCGCGCTAAGGCGGGTGCATCTGCGAAGGTCACTTCGGGAAGAGCCATGAGCCGAGCATCGCGGTCAAACGTCTCCGCAAACATCCGCCGCATCTGGTCGTCGGGAACATACAGATGGACGAATTGGGAGAAGTCGGTGATTTCCCATTCGGACGAGTGCTCCTGTGGCATGATGCACAGCACTCCCGGACGGCCGCGCGCGGCGGGGCTGCCATCTAGACGACGCGTTCCGGCGCCGCCTTTGAGATAAAGACTGAACGTATGACCGTTCGGCCGCTGATAGCTCATCCTGTCGTGTGCATTGCTCCAGATGGCAGCTGATCGCCCGAACCCCAAATCGATGGACTGTGACATCCGCGCAGTGGGAGATGCTGACAAAAACCCGAAAACCGAGGGGTGACTATATTTCACCAATTCTTCCCCACACCTGACCATGCCGCGCGAACAATACCGGCGGACGACCCGCATGGCGAGCCGGAAGTCCGGGCAAATCGATTTGATAGCAAGAATCTGCAAGAGGCCTGCTCACGGTTCGCCTAATGGTCGGGAAAACGAGGATCACTCCATGGCAAATGCCGCTCTCTTCATCGCAACCGTCCTCATATGGGGGACGACCTGGATCGCCATTGCGATGCAGGTCGGTCCCGTGCCGGTCTTGGTCTCGGTCTTTTACAGATTTGCGGTCGCAGCAGTGATCCTCGTCGCCATCCTGGCTGGCATGCGGCGGCTCAAGCTCCCTGCCTTGCGCGATCAACCTTTCATCCTTGCGCAGGCGCTTTGCCTGTTCAGCCTCAATTTCATCTGTTTCTACAACGCCGCCGCCTCTATCCCGTCCGGGCTAATCTCCGTGATCTTCTCACTCGCAACGATCTACAATGCCGTCAATGCGCGCCTCTTCTTCGGCGACCGCATTACAGGCCGCACGCTTCTCGCAGCGGCGCTCGGAGCAACCGGCCTTCTCCTGCTTTTCGGACAAGACGTTGTCGTCGATTTCGATATGGGCACGTTGAAAGGGATCGGGCTCGCAGCGCTTGGCACGCTGTTCTTCTCGCTGGGCAATATGGCATCGCGTCGAAACAGCGCGGCCGGAATCTCACCGCTGACCGCCAATGCCTGGGGCATGACCTATGGCGCGGTCGTCCTCCTGTTCCTGATTGCCGTGACGCAAACGCCGATCGTGGCGCCGCCCAACATCACCTATCTTGCCGCCCTGCTCTATCTCGCGGCGATCGGATCGGTGGTCGGCTTCACCACCTACCTCATGCTGGTGTCCCGGATCGGCTCCTCACGCGCTGCCTATGCCACCGTCCTGTTCCCGATCGTCGCCCTGTCGTTGTCGACGGTTTTCGAGGGCTACCACTGGAGCGGCCTGGGCCTGATCGGTCTGGCGCTGACGCTTCTCGGGAACGTGGTCATCTTTGCGCGACCTCTAGCCCGCCGCCCGGTGCAGGCAGATGCAAGGCTGCCGGCAGGCTGATGAGGGGCCGGCTCGGCAATCTCCCGTGACGAGGTGTACTAGAGCCTTTCCGTTTTTCTCCGAATCACGGAAATGCTCTATCTCTTTGTTTTCACGCAATTCCGGACGCAAAACCGCTACCCACTTTTGCTGGAATTGCTCTAGCCGAGCGGCTTTTGAAGAACGTCGAAGCGCGGATTGGTTTCCGAAAAGATCGGCAGGGCGGCGGCGCCGAGGATCGCCGTATCCTTGCCGGTCATGCCGATCATGACGCGTGGCAATGTCCGCTTCTGGTTGGGGTCGATCGGGGTGTGCAGCGGCTCCAGCCGCTCGGCAAGCCGAAGCATCAGCGATGTCGAAATGCTGCCTCCAAGCACGATGGTCTGCGGATCGAAGGCCAGTTCCAGAAAGTCGACGGTCTGCCGCAGCGGCTGGACGGCCTGATCCAGCCAGGCGTCGAGACCTTCGCCGCCCTTGGCGATCAGCGCATCGAGATCATCGGGCGAAAGCTCCTCGGCGTTGGCAATGCCCATGAATTCGTAGGCGACCGTCAACGAGATGTAGCGATCCAGACAGCCGCGCTTACCGCAGCTGCAGAGCTTGCCTTGCGGTTCGACGATGATATGGCCGATCTCACCGGCATTGTTGCGGCTACCCTTGTAGAGGTGACCATCGAGGAACATTCCGGCGCCGATGCCGCCTCCGCCGGCGAGGAAGAGATAGACGAAGCTGCCCAAACCGCGGGCGACGCCGTGAAGACGCTCGCCGATCGCTGCTGCCGTCGCATCGTTTTCGACGAGCACCGGCACCTTAACCCGCTGTTCCAGCTCATGCCCGACAGGAAAACCCTGCCAGCCGGGCAGGTTCAGCGGGCTGAGAGAGGTGGTGCCGCCATCGGCATAGCGGCCGGGCAGGGCCATCCCGACGCCGAGCAGCCGGTTCCGATCGAAAACGAAGGCCTGCTGAAGATCCTCGACGATGGACTGAAGAGCCGGCATGGCCCGTTGCGGATCTGGATGTTCGACATGGCGCTCGATGCGGGCGCAAACCGCGCCGGAGAGATCCGTCAGAACGCCGCTGGCGCGCTGGCGGCCAAGTTCGAGGCCGATCGAATAGGCGCCGCGCGGATTGATGGTGTAGGGAATGATCGGCTGGCCGCGCGCCAGCTTCTGCGCCTCGGACGGGACGAGAAGGTGCGATCTCTCCAGTTCCTCGACGATATTCGACACGGTCTGGGCAGTCAGCGCCGTCATCCGCGCGATCGCTGCGCGCGACAAGGGACCGTTCGTGCGGACAGCCTCGATCACCACACGCCGGTTGTGAGACTTGGCCTGCTCGAGATTCGTGCCGGAAATTGCCTTCATGTCGCCTTCAAAGAAATGGTGCGTCACCCTTGTCACAAGACGAACACCGATGAAAGCCACATTCTTCGTCACGTCCCTGGACTAAGCATGTCGCGCAAAACTGTGCAGCGGTTTTGCGACAACGACATGCGTAAAAACAAAGACCCCAAGCGCGACAAGCGAATCTGAAAGATCGTGACGCGCTTTAGCGGGCTTTGCCTCTATGCAGGAGGCCGATGATCGCTATCCCCGCCAATCCGGTGACGGCGCTCAGGATCGCGGTTCCCGAATAACCTGTCACGTAGGTGCCGGCGGCAAAGACCAGCGCGCCGATCCCGGCGCTGGCAAAGATATTGACGGAGATCAGTGCACTGCCGAGCCCCGGCCGGTCGGCGATCAGATCCTGCAGATAAGTGATCGGAATGCTGATGATCGCCGACGCTCCCATGCCCGCAAGCAAGGTGAGCGCATAGAGGTGCCACGGCTCAGAGGCAAAACCGAGAAGACTGAGGAACACGGCATAGATGATGGTACCGGCAGCAAGCGCCGTCATCTGGCCGGCCTTCCGCGCGATCCGCGACCAGACGACGATGAAGACGACTTCCAGCAATGCGACGATGCCGACAAGAATGCCGACGTCGCTCAGCGAACCATGCGCCGCACCAGTGGCGATCAATGGCAGAAGGGCGTCATTGAGATGCAGCGTGCTGGTGATGAGCGCCACCCCGCAAATATGCGCCGAGATGCGCGGAGAAACCACTTGGCGAAGCGCGCCGAGATAGCTGAGATGATGAGCCGCCGCCATCTCCGTTCCCGCGCGCTTCGGCAAGGCGAAGACGATGATCCCCTGGCAGAGCAGGCATGAGATGCTGGCAAAGAGGTAGGCCGGCAGCATGCTCGATGCGCCAGACAGCAGCAGGCCGGTTATCCCTGGGATCAGCACCCAGGACAGCGAGATCATAGCGCGCACGCCGGAGTTGGCCGTCACCATGTCGCTTCGGTTCATGCCGTGCATCGCCGCGCGCGCATTGGCAAACAGCAGCGAGTTCAGCGCCCCGTAGATCGGCAGGGGCAGCAACCCGCTGATGACGAATATGGCCGCAGTCGGAAAGGCGTAGACCATGCCGTAGCCGACGATGCCGAACAGGCAGGCGCCGATCATCGTCGACCGGTACTCGCCAAGCCGGTCGGCGAGATTGCCGAGCAGAATGCTGATGACGACGTTCACCGCCGCCGAGACGAAACTCAGGAACGAATAGAGGCCGTCGCTCAAGCCCAATTCGCGGATACCCACGACCGAACGGTAAGGTGCGGTCATCGCCCCCGCCATTCCGAAGGTGAAAATGGCGATCATGCTGGCGCGGATCGCCGGAGTGCGGAAGACGTCGGGAAAAAGTCGGCTCATGCGGTCATCGGTCAGAAGTAAGCCGGCTTCACAACCTGCTCCTCTCGTCTTCCTCTAGAGCAATTCCAGGAAAAGTGCGAAGCGGTTTTTCGTCCGGAATTGCGTAAAAACAAAAAGTTAGAGCGGTTCTGCGCTTCCATGAAAAGTTGAACCGCTCTAGGTTTCAGTAATGTTCCGATTGCGAGAAGGTTCGCGCGAGCTCGGCCTGGCCGGCCGTGAGGCCGCAATCGACAGGCAGGCAGACGCCGGTGATGGCTGTAGCCTGGGGACCGGCAAGGAAGCCTACGGCATTGGCAACATCTTTCGGATCGACAACGCGCTTCAGCGGATACCAGCGGCGCGCTTCCTCGAAAACGTTGGGATTGGCTGCCGCGCGTGCTTCCCAGGCCTGCGTCTTCACCGTGCCGGGTGCGACGGCGTTGGACCGTATGCCGAACTTGCCGTATTCCACGGCGACCAGCCGGGTGAAATGCAGAAGGCCGGCCTTGGCGACGCTATAGGCCGGGTGTCCGAAGACATGCATACCGTTGACCGAGGCGATGTTGACGACGGAACCCTTCGAAGCCTTCAGCATGGGCTCGAATGCGCGGAAACACAAAAATGCCGCCTCGAGATTAAGCGCATTGTCCGCCCGCCAGATCTCAGGCGTCGTCTCGTGCAGGCTGGTCGCGCGGGCAGCACCGGCATTGTTGACCAGGGTTCGAACCACGCCGACCTCCCCAGCGCGCCTTGCCAATTCGGCAATGCTCGTCTCGCTGGTCACATCGCATCCGACGGCGACGAAGCGATTGTCCGGCCCGAGCCTCGACGCCACGGCAGCCCCAGCCGCAGCATCGATGTCGGCGAGAAAAACGACGTCGTGGTCATCGGCGAGCCGTGCGGCGATCGCAGCGCCGATATCGCCTGCAGCGCCCGTAACGATGGCAATCGACTGCGTCATTTTCTGTCGCTCCCGTTCATGAACCTCAATCTCCAAGCAATTGCCGGTCGTCGCCGTCACGGTGAATGACAAGCTGCTGCTTGATACGCCGAAGCGTGGTCGTCGCCTTGGGCTGAACGGCGTAGGCGACGAGGCTCGACAGGATATCGACCGTCGCGATGTAGGCGATACGCGTCGAGGTCGGGCGATAGATGTTATTGCCCTCGGGAAGGTCGATCGGTACGACGATTTCGGCAGCCTTGGCAACCGGGCTTGCCGTCTGTGTCAGGGCGATCGTCTTCACCTTGGCCTGGCGGGCAAGCTCGAAGGCGCGCACCAGCTCGGTATTGCGTCCCGAGAAGGACGAGCCGATCACGACATCGCCCGGCCGTGCCGCGGCAGCCATCATCAGCTGCATGCTGTGGTCGGAACTTGCGGTGATGCGAAGCCCGAGACGGAAGAGCCGGTTCTGGAGCTCGTCGGCGATCATCGACGAATTGCCGCCCGACCCGAACGCATAGATCATATCGGCCTTGGCGATATGCGAAACGGCGGCTTCGATCGCCGCAAGATCGAGCGAGCGATGCAGGAGAAAGAGCGCGTTCTGGGCCTTGGTGATGATGTCCTGGGCGACATCGGCCGGATCGGTGCTTTTCGATTCCGGTTTCAGATAGCGAACGCCGATATGGGCGGTCCGGGCGAGCTGCACCTTGAAGTCGGAAAAGCTCTCGCAACCGAGCCGCCGGCAAAAGCGGGTGACGGTCGGCGGCGAAACCTCCGCCCGTTCCGCGAGCTCGATGATCGAGGCGTTCACGGCAAACTCGAAATCGTTGACGATGATCTCCGCGATGCGGCTCTCGGAGGGAGAGAGCCTGCTCTTGTCTTCCTGCAGCGTTGAAAAGATATCCAAGCCCGTCCCCCCCAATGGTTCTCTATTTACCCTTCTTCTTATAGGCCACGCAGTCGATCTCAACCTTGCAATCAACCATCATCGACGATTGCACACAGGCGCGCGCCGGCGGATGTTCGCCGAAATACTCCTGATAGATCTTATTGAAGGTCCAGAAGTCGCGCGGATCGTCGAGCCAGACGCCGACGCGCACGATGTCCTCGACGCCGTATCCGGCCTCATCGAGGATCGCCAGAACATTGGCAATCGTCTTGTGGGTCTGGGCAACGATGTTGCCGTCGATGATTTCGCCATCTTCCATCGCAACCTGCCCGGAAACATACAGCCATCCGTCGGCTTCGACCGCACGCGCGAAAGGCAGCGCCTTGCCGCCGGCGCCCGTTTGAACAGTGCCATAGCGCTTGATAGGCATGCTGAAGTCCTTGCAAATTATTTTCTTGATAAGTTGACAAATGACCATAGAAAGCAGAATTTGACCAGTGAAAAACGCGATTTATGAAAAGAATTTCAATCCGAGACAGATATGCGCGATCCTTTCAAGAACCCTTTCCCCTCCGACAGTGCCCGGCATGCCATCTGGGAAATGCTCGTTCCGCGCGATATCGATGCCTTTCTCGCCGCCGATTGGTCGATGGTGGCTGGTGATTTCGTGGAAGAGGGCTTCATCGGCATCGATGGCCGAAAGGAAGTCAGCCCCGACAAGTGGCGCCTCGCATTTCCGACGCTGTCTGCCTATCGCCAGGAATGGCTGAGGCAGGCGCAGGATTTCGCCCAACAGAGTTTCGCGGAAGATGCGCGCACGGCGATCTTCACCACGACGACGCTGGAAGATATCGAAATCGAAGGCGACATGGCGCTCGTCCGCAAGAAATTCGACGGCGGCATTTCCAAGCCTGACGGCACCCGAGACGTCATGCAATGGCAGACGCTCTATTATTGCAGGCTTCACCAAGGACGCTGGAAAATCTCAGGTTTCACCGGCTACCTGCCGAACCCGATGGGTTGACGCAGGGCCGACAACACGAAGGCCACTTTCTTGCGCATTTTCACGGCAGCACTGGCGACCGAGACCAACACCTTTTCCCCGATCTGCGTGGATCGTCGCGCATTCGAAGCATCGCTTTATGCCCCGCCCGGCCAACATCCCGAAACGCCAACGCTCTGCACCGCGCCGATCACCGTCGGAAGGCGCGTCACTGCTGAAAAGGGTTGGGAGCTGATTGAGGGAACCGCCACCTGGGCCGACCCCGCAGGCCTCGTCAACCGGACGACCTACGAGGAATTGCGTGACGAAATTCTCGGTCAACTCCGCGCGGCAATGCCTGTCGACGCGGTTGTCATGGGCCTGCACGGCGCCATGGTGGCGGCCGGATACGAGGATACGGAAGGCGATCTTCTCTCGCGCATCCGCCAGATCGTGGGGCCTGATGTGCTCATCTGCGCCGAACTCGATCCGCACAGCCATCTCACCGCCAAACGCGTCGCTGCACTCGATTTCGCGGTCTATTTCAAGGAGTTTCCGCACACCGACTTCGTCGACCGCGCCGAGGACCTCTGGCGCATCGCGGTCGAAACGCTCGAAGGCCGGATCAAGCCTGTTATGTCGGTGTTCGACTGCAAGATGATCGACGTCTTCCCGACATCGCGCGAGCCCATGCGCTCCTTCGTCGACAAGATCATGCAGATCGAGAAGGATGATCCGGACGTCCTGTCGATCTCCGTGGTCCACGGCTTCATGGTGGGCGACGTTCCTGAAATGGGAACGAAGCTGCTTGTCGTGACTGACAATAAGCCGGAAAAGGGCGCGGCTTTGGCGCGCGAACTCGGCCTCGAGCTGTTTTCGAAGCGCGGCACCTTCATGGTCCCGCAGATCGACGAGAAGGAAGCCGTCTCACGCGCGATGACCGCCACCGCATGGCCTGTTGTCATTACCGACGTCTGGGATAATCCGGGCGGCGGCACGGCAGGCGATGCGACTGTCATTCTCGGGGAGCTCATGGCCCGCGGCGTCACCAGTGCTGCGATTGGCACCATCTGGGATCCGGTCGCCGTCCAGATTTGTTTTGCAGCGGGCGAGGGGGCAGAAATTCCGCTGCGCTTCGGCGCCAAGTCGGCGCCCGGCACTGGCAACCCCATCGACGGCACCGTGAAGGTCGTCAAGCTGGTGAACAATGCCGAGATGCAGTTCGGCGAGAGCCTCGCACCTTTCGGCGATGCCGCACATATCGTCCTCAACGGCATCGACATCATCCTCAATTCGACTCGCGCCCAAAGCTTCGACCCGAGCCTGTTTTCGGTGATGGGTATCGATCCCGCCAGGCAGAAGATCCTGGTGATCAAATCCACCAACCACTTCTTCGCCTCCTTCTCGAAGATTGCGGCGGAAATCCTTTACTGCTCTGCCGGAACGCCCTATCCCAATAATCCGGCGACGACGCCGTACCAGCGGGCACCGAAGACCATATGGCCGATCGTCGCCGATCCACATGGAACAGAACGCGGAGCCGCCTAGATGCCTGATGCCAGGTTTGCCGTCGTCGCCAAGGCAGGAGACAGGATCGCCGATCTCTCGACGCCGCGTCCTGTGATCGACGAAGACCGGCTGGCAGCGAACATAAGCCGCGTTCAATCCTATATGGATCAGCACGGGCTGAATTTTCGCCCGCATATCAAGACCCACAAGATCCCGGCCCTGGCCGTCGCGCAGGTTGCCGCCGGTGCCAAGGGCATCAATTGCCAGAAGGTGACGGAAGCCGAAGTCTTTGCCGCAGCCGGCTTCGAGGACATCCTCATCACCTTCAACATCCTCGGACCGCAGAAGCTCGAGCGCCTGGCCAAGTTGAACGAGAGAATTTCGGCCCTCAAGGTCGTCGCCGACAGCGAAGTGACGGTCGACGGGCTCGCAGCGCATTTCTCCGGCCACAAGCCGCTTACAGTCCTGGTCGAATGCGATACGGGCGGCGGCCGCTGCGGCGTGCAGACATCAGGAGAAGCGGCCTCGCTCGCCAAGCGGATTGCCGCGGCCGACGGTCTGGAGTTTGGCGGCATCGTGACCTACCCGAAGCCGCAATCGGCGGCCGCCGTGGAAGCCTTCATTGCCGAAACGCTGCGACAGCTGACATCGGAAGGCATTGACTGCCCGATCGTCAGCAATGGCGGAACGCCGAGCCTCTTCGAGGCGCATCTCGTCACCTCGGCCACGGAACACCGCGCCGGCACCTATATCTACAACGATCGCCAGATGGTGCGCATGGGCCATTGCACCGAGGACGGTTGCGCCATGCATGTGCTGGCAACCGTCGTGTCGCGGCCAAACGCCGACCGCGCCGTTATCGATGCCGGCTCGAAGGCTCTGACATCGGATCTTCAGGGTTTTAGCGATTACGGACTGATCGTCGGTTATCCCGAGGCACGGATCAGCAGCCTCTCGGAAGAGCATGGCGTCATCGACCTATCGAATTGCACCGGCCCCCGGCCGCAGATCGGCGAGAAGCTCTTCATCATCCCGAACCACACCTGCGTGGTGTCCAATCTGTTCGATACGATGGTCTTCCATCGCGGCGGCATCGTCACCCGCGTCGAAGAGGTCGCGGCCCGCGGCCTCGTCTGGTAGGAGCCGGTTCGGGTTGAGGGCGAAGTGGCCCTGATCGCCGAAGGTATCGGTATCAGCAACGAGTATCAGAGCACGTGCGCGCGGCGGACTGCTTTCGGAGAGCAGGCGTTGAATGCTGACATTCGTTCATCAGCGGCTCGCAGGTCCGCTTTTGACCCACGCAGACGATTTTTTGCTGCCGCCGCCGCGGCGCATGACCTCGGATGACCGGTCTACGGCATGAAAATTTCGGGACACTTGCGCTTCCTGCGCAAGCAGGTTAAACACTGAACTAGATGGTTCAGTATCTAAGTCCTCCCCTCGACCTCTCGTTTGCGGCGCTGTCCGATGCGACCCGCCGCGGGATCATCGATCAGCTTGGGCGAGGGGACGCGTCGATTACCAGTCTCGCGGATAAGTTCCAGATGACGCTGACAGGCATGAAGAAGCACGTCCAGGTTCTCGAGCGGGCGGGGCTCGTCGTCACGCAGAAGGTCGGACGGGTGAGAACCTGCAAGCTCGGGAAACGCGGCCTCAAGGCGGAGGCCGAATGGATCGAGGCGCATCGCAAGCTCTTCGAAGCCCGCTTCGAAGCATTGGACGAAATCATCAGCGAAATGAAACGGGAGGGAAGCGATGACTCAAGTTAACATTGCAGGTGGTGCGCAGAACCGCACGTCAGTCGAGCGCAGAGGGGATCGCGAACTTGTCGTAACGCGGACATTCAATGCGCCGCCGAGCACGGTTTACAGGGCGTGGAGCCAGCCCGAGCTGTTCCAACGCTGGTGGGTGCCAAAATCGGTATCCGGCGTTTCGCTCGTATCGTGCGATATGGACGTCCGTACCGGCGGCAAATATCGGCTGGAATTCGGCTCCGGCGGTTCGGACACCATGGCCTTCTATGGCAAGTATCTCGAGGTGGTGCCGAACGAGCGCATCGTCTGGACCAACGACGAGGGCGAAGAGGGCGCGATCACGACCGTGACCTTCGAGGACCAAGGCGGAAGGACACTACTGAAGTTCCACGAGGTCTATCCGTCCAAGGAGGCGCTTGAGGAAGCACTACAGGGCTCGGCGGCCGCATTGCCGGAGCAGTTGGAGCAGCTCGACGAATTGCTTTCCAGCATAGGCGAGTAGCGCGGGTCGGGAAACTCGCCCCGGGGAAGGTCTGCACATAGGGGTTCGTGAAATTCCCCGGCTGGGTAATATGTGCCGGCCGGCAGCCGTAATTGCCTAGCGTCCGATAGCCACTAGACTCGACGCTGCAGGACGAACCGCCGACACAGAACCAGTCGGTTCAGGCCGCCGTTGGATTGATCACGTTCATATCGATTTCGGTGAGTTCCACGCGCCGCTCGAAGGCCACGCCCGCCTCGTCGAACAGGTGGCAATCGACGGCATTGATGCCGGTTGCAACCGGCGCGTCCGCGCGGATGCCGACGCTGCCGGGCAGCATGGCGCAGAAATTCTCGGCCTCGCCGTTGAGCGAGGCGTAAGCAACCGTATTGGCCCCGAGGCGCTCGATGACCGTCGGCGTCACGGTAAAGACGATATCGCCGCCGCCGAGCTGGATATGCTCCGGCCGGATGCCGAGCGTCAAAGCCCTACCGGTCATGCCATCGCGCGGCGTCACCGGCAACAGGGCTGTCTGGCCCTGATACTCCACCTCGACGCCATTGGCGCTAACGCTTTTGCAGGTCACGGGGAGAAAATTCATTTTCGGATTGCCGATGAAGCCGGCGACAAACTGATTTCTGGGCTTGTGATAAAGCTCCAGCGGCGCCCCCGTCTGGGAGATATCGCCGGAATCCAGCACGACGATACGGTCGGCCATGGTCATCGCCTCGACCTGGTCGTGCGTCACATAGATCATCGTCGCCTTCAACTGCCTGTGCAGCTTGGCAAGCTCGATGCGCATGTCGGCGCGAAGTGCTGCGTCGAGGTTGGAGAGCGGCTCGTCGAACAGGAATATCTTCGGTTCGCGCACGATGGCGCGGCCGATCGCCACGCGTTGGCGCTGGCCACCGGACAGCATGCCGGGTTTCTGCTGCAGCCGTTGTTCGAGGTGAAGGATGCGCGCTGCATTTTCCACCTTGGCCTTGAGCTTTTCCTCCTCCATCTTTTCGACGCGAAGCGGAAAGGCGATGTTCTCGAAGACCGTCATGTGCGGGTAGAGCGCGTAGGACTGGAACACCATGGCGATGCCGCGCTTGACCGGCGGCAGGTCATTGACCCTGATACCATCGATGACGATGTCGCCCGCGCTCGTCGCGTCGAGACCGGCGATCATGCGCAGCAGGGTGGACTTGCCGCAGCCTGACGGGCCGACGAAGACGACGAACTCGCCGTTCTTCACATCGAGCTGCACGCCCTTCAGAACTTCGTAGTCGCCATAGAACTTCTGAACTTTGTTGAGAAAGAGCTGTCCCAAAAATCTGTCTCCACCGGCGGCCTTCGTCGCACATTCGATCATCGTTCCTGCAAATTCCTTAAATCGGATTCGATTTAGAGATAAAATATGCAGCAATTCAAAGTGTTACAGCGTTCCCTTGCGGCTCTCGAAAAGACGCGCGGCGCTGTAGGGGAGGGATCGCGGGCTGTTGCCGTCCGCGATCCCGAGGTGCCCAAAAGCTTACTTGAACGCCTCGACTTCGCCAGCAGCCTTCTTGAGCGCCGCTTCCGGCTCGGCCTTACCCGTCACCACGGACTGGATCATCTCGATCATCGAGTTCTGGAAGCCCTTATAGTCGGTGAAGAGCGGCTCGGGACCACCATAGCTGATGCCGTCAATCAAGGGCTTCCAGTAAGGATCCTTGGCGACGAACTCGTCGACCTTTGCGGACGGACGCAGGGGAGTGAGGCCGGCACCGCCCTGCAGTTCGTATTCGGACTGCACATCGGGCGAGGTGATGAACTTGGCAAATTCCGTCGCCTTGTCCTCGACCCCTGAACCCTTGAAGATCGCCAGGCTGTCGGTGATCAGCAGCGTGCCGGGGCCTTTGGCGTCGGGACCGAGCGGCAGTGTCGTGATGCCCCAGCTGATCTTCGTTTTCTTCAGGCGGTCGGCCGCACCCGAGCCTGCCTGGATCATCGCCACCTTGCCGTCGAGGAAGATGGCGCGGACTTCGTTCTGCTCGTAGGCCGTCGGGCCTTCTTCGGAGTAGGGAACGATATCCTTGTAGGCCTTCAGCGCAGCAAGAATCTCAGGGCTGTCGAGCGTGACCTTGCCGTCGGCATCGATCACCGCACCGTTGTTGGTGTAAACCCAATGCATGAACTGGTGCATCGTGTTGTCGAAGGTCTTGGCGGAGAGACCGAAGCCCGGAATGCCGGTTTTTTCCTTGATGGTCTTTGCCATCTCGATTTCTTCAGCCCAGGTCTTCGGAGGCGTCTCGGGATCGAGGCCGGCCTGCTTGAAGAGATCCTTGTTCCAATAGAGCGCCTTGGTAGAGAAGGCGATCGGAACGCCCCACTGCGAGCCCTCGAAGGTGACCGTGTCGACGATGTGCGGATAGTAGGTCTTCTTCTCGTCGTCCGTCATCGGCACCGGAACGATGAGGTCGTTCTGCGCGAACTCCTTCAGCGTGCGCGAACCGACATAAGCCATCGCCACCGGCGTGCCGGCGGCGGCGAGAGTCGTTGCCTTGTCCTGGCACTGCGCCCATCCGACGACCTCAGGAGCGATCTTCCAGCCTGTGTTCTTTTCTTCCCACTGCTTGATGTATTTGGTGTGGACCGGGTCGATCGTGTCGCCGCAATAGATCCAACTGATTTCCTTGTCGGCCGCCTGGACAGTGACTGTGGTCAATGCCGTCGAACCGAGCAAAGCGAGCCCCATAAGGCCTGTCTTGATGGTAATGCTCACGTCGTGACTCCCATTCTTGTGTTAGCTGTTCACTCGTTTTTTGGTCTTATTGTTTCACCGCACCGGCGGTCAGCCCGCCGACAAGGTAGCGCTGAAGGAAGAAGATGACGACCATCGCCGGCGCGATACCGACGAAGGAGGCCGCCATCAGTTCGTTCCAGATGACCTCCTGCTTGCCGAAGTAAGCAAAGAGCCCCACCGGCAAGGGCATGTATTCGGTCTTCGAGTTGAACGTCAGCGCGAAGATGAATTGCTGGGCGTAAGCGCCGATGAAGGTGGTTATGGCGACGACGATAATCCCCGGCATCGCGATGGGCAGGATGACACGGCGAAGCGTGTAGAAATGGCTGGCGCCATCCATATAGGCCGCTTCGTTCAGCTCCTGCGGAATGCGGATCATGTAGGTGCGCAGCAGCCAGATCGCCGACGGGATCAGGAAGGCGACGCCCGGCACGATCATCGCGAGATAGGTGTTGAGCACACCCATGCTGCGCATCAGCCGGAAGAGCGGGATCAACAGCACGGCGCCGGAGAACATGTTCACGGTCAGGAATGCGCCGAGCAGGATCCCCATGCCCTTGAATTCGAACTTCGCGAAAGCATAGGCGGCCGGAATGACGAGGCAAAGCACGATCAGCGTGACGATGATCGAGATGAAGAAAGAATTGAAGATATAGCGACCGAAACCCGGCACGCTGATCCACATCGTCCGATAGGCTTCGAACGAGCCGTTCTCCGGCCAGAAGCGGTAGGGCGAAGAGAAGAGCTGGCTGAGCGGCTTCAGTGAAACCAGGAAACCTTCAACGAAGGGCGACAGCACGAAGAAAAGAAACACCGCGATGCCGCAATAAATCAGAATGATTTCCCACCAGCGATAACGGTCGATCATGGCTGCATTGCTCATGCGCGCTTCTCCGGATTGAGGCGGCGGGTAACGCGGAAATAGGCGAAGCAGAAGAGCGACAGGAAGATGCAGATCAAAACGGCGCGCGCTGCACCTTCACCGTATTTCTTCGAGCCGATCGCGGTCTGATAGGTATCGATGATCATCGTCGTCGTCTCGCCGCTCGGTCCGCCCTGAGTCAGAATCCAGATGATGTCGAAGGAGTTGAAGGTGGCGATCAGCGAGAGCATCGACATGGTGATGATCGCCGGAACCATCAGAGGCAGCGTGATGCGGCGGAAGCGATACCAACGACCGGCGCCGTCGGTCCAGGCGGCCTCGTAGAGATCCTTCGGAATCGATTGGATCGCCGCCAGGAAGTAGATCGTCACCAGCGGCACGCCGATCCACACGTCGGTGATGATCGTGGCCCAGAAGGCCGTGCTTCCATAGGCGAGGAAGGCGACCGGGCCGTCGACGAGACCGAAGCGCTGCAACATGCCCGATATCATCCCGAACTGGCCATTATACATCCAGCCCCACATGAAGATGCCGATCGCCATCGGCACGATCCATGGCGGCATGGTCAAAAGCCGGAACAATGAGCGGCCGGGCACCGCGGCATTCAGCATGGTCGCACCGAAGGTGCCGATCACCATTTTCAAGGCGACCGAGAAGAACGTCCAGATGAAGGTACGGAAGATGACCTCCGCAAACCGCGCATCGAAGATCTTTTCGTAATTGATCCAGCCGACCCAATTGGTGGTCTTTTTGAGGGAGGCGTCGGTGAAGGAGAGAATGAACGTATCGACCAGCGGGTAGGCGACGATCGCGAGAACATAAAGGACAGCCGGAAGAAGAAGGATCCAGGCGAAGATGACCGTGCTTCTTTGAACACTCATCTTGCCGACCTCCTCAAGCCGCTCTTGCGTGAAGGGCTTCGTCGAAGCGGTCCCAAATGGGACGCAGATCGACGACCGCTTTCTTCATCCTCGCTTCGTCCATCGCCAAGGCGAGGATGCCGGCTTCGAGCGCATTCAGCGTCGAAACAGGAAGCGCGAGCCCGGTGCGCACGCTTTCAAGCAGGTCGCTCGCCATCTGTTCATCGGCGCCGTAATGCTGGGACAGCTCCGTGGCGGCATATTTGTTTTCGACCACCTTGTTGCCGGTCAGCTGTTCGTGCACGTCGAGATAGCCGCGAACGAAATCGCCTTCGGCCATGCCGCGCGAGCCCATGATGGCAAAACGGCGGAACTGGTCGGGCACGTTCAGATTGGTGTGGAAGTTCATGCCGACGCCATTGGCATATTCGACGATCGCGACTTGATAGTCGATGATATCGGCGTCGCTGTCGAAGACCTTGTCCGACCCCATCCATCCGCTCGGCTTGCGGTGGAAAAGCTCGAGGTCGTTGATACCCTCGCGCGCCGGGTCGTTGTCCGGAATGAAACTCTTGCGGCCGCCGAAACTTGCAACGCGCTCCGGCCGTGCACCGACGACACCATTGTAGAGATCGAGGTCGTGGCAGCATTTCTCCAGCATGAAGCTGCCGGAATAGCGCTCATATCGGCGCCAGTCGCGCATGAAGAAGGCGCCATGATAAGGCTCGATATGTTCGGAGGCCTCGATCGACACGATCTGGCCAAGCTTGCCCTCGGCCTGGATGGCGCGCAGATCCTTGTAAAGAGGAGAATAGCGCAGGACGAGACCGACCATCAGCCGCTCGTGGCCGAATTTTGCCATCAGATGGGCAAGCTCGATACTTTCTGTGATGGTCGTGACGATCGGCTTTTCGCAGAAGACCTTGAGGCCGGCTTGAAGTCCGAGCCTGATATGATCGAGATGCAGGTGATTGGGAGAGCCGATCATCAGCAGATCGAGCTTTTCGGAAGCGAGGAGTTCCTCCGGCGAGCCATAGGCCTTGCCGACTGAAATTCCCTTTTCCGTCAATCCGGGAAGTCCGGCAGGTTCCGGATCCACATAGCCTACGATGTCGAAGCTGCTATCAATTGCCTTGAAAACATAGCCGAGATAGCCGAGCCGGAATCCTAGCCCGATGATTCCCACTTTCATGCCGATCAAGTTCCCATTTAGTAATTTATTTTCTTTAAGTTGGGACAAAAATCGGGAGGCGTCAATAGAAAACGGGCCTCAAAGCGCGAGTATGAAATTAATTTTCATAGATCGGTAGCCGGCGGTCGATTGCTGGCTGCGACCGGCCGGACGCCGATTGCCAAAGGGAATAGTGCGCATCTCTTGAAGCCGGGGCGGCGAATTCAGCGACTGTTGGCGCAGCCCTCGATCGCCGCGGCAAGCTCACGCGGAACTCGCGAAATGTTGAAAAGAGTCGCGAGTTTACCTGTGTAGGATGGTGCGAGAACCGGAGGCAAGGAGGAGCCATCATGACCCGAATGACAGCCAAGGATTTCCCTCAGGAACTTCTCGAACTCTACGATTATTACGCGCACGGGAGAATTACCAAGCGCGAGTTTCTCGACCGCGCCGGCAAATTCGCCGTGGGCGGCGTCACGGCAGCCGCCATTCTTGCATCGCTGAGCCCTGACTATGCGCTGGCGACCCAGGTCGAGTTCACCGATCCCGATATATCAGCCGAATACATCACCTATCCCTCGCCAAAGGGAAATGGAGATGTCCGCGCCTATCTCGTCCGCCCCAAAAGCGCGACCGGCAAAATCGCGGCCGTGGTGGTCGTTCACGAGAACAGGGGCCTGAACCCCTATATCGAGGATGTAGCGCGGCGCGTGGCAAAGGCGGGTTTCGTAGCACTTGCGCCGGATGGCCTCACGTCGGTCGGAGGCTACCCCGGCAATGACGAAAAGGGGCGGGAACTCCAGCAGAAGGTCGACCCGGAAAAACTGATGAACGACTTCTTCGCGGCGGTCGAATTTTTGATGCACAGCGATCTCACCACCGGCAAGGTCGGCATCACCGGCTTCTGCTATGGCGGCGGCGTTGCCAACGCTACGGCGGTTGCCTATCCGGAACTTGCCGCCGCCGTGCCCTTTTACGGCCGACAGCCGCGCGCCGAAGACGTGCCGAAGATCAAGGCGCCGTTGCTTCTCCATTATGCCGGGCTGGACAAGGGCATCAACGAAGGCTGGCCGGCCTATGAAGCTGCGCTGAAGTCATCAGGAAAAACATTCGAGGCCTATATCTATCCTGACGTCAATCACGGCTTCCACAATGATTCCACGCCCCGCTATGACGAAGCAGCAGCCAAGCTCGCCTGGCAGCGAACGGTCGACTGGTTTACGAAATACCTCGCCTGAGAAGGCCGTGGCTTAAACGATGCGGCGGCGGGGAGGCGTTCTCGGCCGTCCATTCGTCCCGGCGGCTTGTCAAGGCGATGGACTGTCTGTGATCAGGCTCCAGAAGCGATCGTCGCCGGACAGATTTTCCAAATCGGCAAGCTTGCGAAGCTGCAGGAAAGAGGCGCCGGACACATTCCGATTTCCCCAGCGCAAGCAGTCCATGAATTTGACTTCGCGTTCATGCACACTCATCGACGCTTCGAGCGATCCCTTCGCATGCAAGCGGGACTTGTTCAAAATGCGCCCGTCGCGCATCGTGACCGTGACGACATGCGGGAGGCGCTCCACGCCTTTTTCCTCATCAGCCGAATAGGACCGCATTTCGATGCGCGGCATGAATTCCCGGATTTCCGGCCGTCCGATCTTCTGCCGTGTAAAGTCCGAAAGGCTAAGAGCGCCTTTGAGGAAAGCTGTCGCCAGGCAATATTGCATCGAGAAGCGGGCCTGCATCTCGTCGGCGGGGTCGGGATAAGCGAGGTTGCGAACAGCGGATATGCCGACTTTCGTCTCGATCCTGGCAATGTCGCCCGCCAAAAGTCCATGCTCCTGCTTCAGATCCAGAAGCGCGTCGATTGCGCGATGGGTCGAGGCGCAGCAGGGATGGCGCTTGGTCACCACACCCCGGCTTTCGATGATATGCTCTTCGTCAAATGTCAGGCCTTCCCAGCCCTTGGCATCATCGCCTCCGAAAAGGTCGAGGAAGCCTTGCGGCCGCTCGAGGATATCCGGCCGCCCGCTCATGCCCGCAAGCGCCATGCGCGCCGCATCCACGGCATTGCGCGCGGCAATGCCGGCATGAAGCGGCTTGGCGGTCGTGCCGAATTGCCCTTTCGGGCCGCAGGCGAAGCTCGTCGCGAGGCTCATCGCCGCGACCAGGCCGTTTTCGTCAGCGCCGAGAAGCCGTGCCACGCCAGCCGCAGCCCCGATGCTGCCGACCGTCGCCGTTGCGTGCCAGCCTCTGTTGTAATGAGAGGGATTGACGCCGAAGCCGACCGACGCCTGCGCTTCCAGCCCGGCCAGGTAGGCCTCGAGAAACCGCTTTCCGCTTGTCACCTTGCCGCGCGCCAGAACCGCCAGCAGCGCCGGCACCAGCACCGCGGAAGCATGCGCCCTGGCCGGATGGAAATTGTCATCGAAATCGAGCGCATGAGCCGCCGTTGCATTGATGAGTGCGGCGAGCGAGGGCGAGGCGGAGCCGCCGGTGACGAGCCGCGCTTCGCCGCCTCCGGCGATTTCCTCATCGAAAGCGCGAGTGAGCGCGGCAACGCTTTCATCGCCTCTGCCTGCAATCATGCAGCCGATGGTGTCCACCGCTGCATCTCTTGCCCGGTCGATGGCGAGGTTTGAGAACGCCGTTCGCGACAGGACCTGTTCCGCGATCTTCCGGAGAATGGTGGCCATTGACGAAAGTCTTTCCGTGAGTTTGGTTCTCAGCGGAAAATGTTCAACTTTCCGCTGGTCCGCAATCTTATGCGGTTTGCGGGTAGGGCTATCGACATTGGAGATACAATGGCGCGAGACACGAGTGCGGCGATCAGCCTGAAGCATATCGAGGCCTATGACGCCATCGCCGCGACGGGCTCGACGATCGCCGCTTCTGTCGAGCTTGGCATCTCGCAATCGAACGCCAGTCGCTTGTTGCAGCAACTGGAAGACTATCTCGGCGTCCGGCTTTTCGACCGGGAAAAGAACCGGCTTCAACCGACCCGCGAGGGGCTGCAGCTCGGCCCGGAAATCCGCGCCATTTCCGACCGGCTACGCGCCTTGAAAACGGCGGCGATGGAGCTCGAGAGCGGTCGATCGCGCGAGATCATGCTGCGGCTCGCCTTTCCCGCCAGCCTCTCCTCGACGCGCATTCCGAAGCTGGTGAAGAGCTTTCTCGCCGCGAATGGTCCGATGCGCGTCGAAGTCGCATCCGGCAGCTATCTCGCAATTGAACGGATGGTGGCCGACGGCGAGGCCGATCTCGGTTTCGCGCGTCTGCCGCTGATGAGCCCGGGATTGAAACAGGAGAAGATCCTGTCGTCGCGGATCATTTGCGCCCTGCACAATGATCATCCCAAGGCCGGCAGCCGCCTATTGTCGGTCGGCGAGCTGAAGGGGCAGGATCTGATCATGCTGAATAGGGAGCGACCGGTTCGTCATGAGCTGGAGGCGTTGTTCTACAAGGCCGGCATCCGCCAACGCCCCCTGCTCGAGGCGCATTCGGTGGCGAGTGCCTGCGCGCTGGCCGCGCAGGGGCTCGGCATTGCGCTGGTCGGCGAGATCATCGCCCGCGAATTTGCGACGCTGCCGCTGCAGTTCATTCCGCTCGAACCGGAACTGCCGGTTGCCTACGCGCTGATCAGCGGAGAGAAATTTCCGATGCCCAAGGCAGCCAGCCTCTTCCTTCAAAGCATTTCGGACTGGGCATGATGACGGTGCTTGAACCGTCCCGGGGGATCGCAAACGCATGAATATCAAGCAACTGGAAGTCCTGCGCACGCTTCTGGCGACGGGGTCGACGATTGCCACGGCAAAGACGATGGGTCTCAGCCAGTCCGGCGTCAGCCGCCTCCTGCAGCAGCTCGAGGCGGACCTTTCGATGTCGCTTTTCGTCCGCGACAAAGGCCGTCTCGTCCCCACCCCCGAGGCTCTGCTTCTTGCCCGCGATGCCGAGACCATCTTGCTCGCGGTCGATCGAATGTCGGGTCATGCGGAGGACTTAAGAAGCGGCGCCGCCGGCCCGGAGATCGTCCGCATCGGCCTGCCGAGCAGCATGTGGGAGCATTTCGCGCCGGCAATGCTGGCCGACTACATCAGCGATTTCCCCGGTGTGCGGATCGAAACCTTCTTCGAGACGACGACCGCGATCAACAAGCTCGTCGAGCAGAGAGTGATCGATTTCGGCTTTCTGCGCATGGAGGGCGAGAGCGGACCGGGCATCGAGGTGGAGCGCGTCGCCACCGGCGAAAGCGTCTGCGTCGTTCCGAAGGATCATCCTCTTGCGAAACTGGAGGAAATCACGGTCAGGAATTTGCGCGACGTGCCCCTCATTCTGATTGGGCGCCAACGGCCGAACCGCATGGCGCTCGACCAGACCTTCCGGCGGGCCGGCGTCAAGCAGATCGTCAAGATCGAGACGCATACCAACAGTTCCGCCTGTTCCTACGTCGCGCATGGTCTTGGGGTCACGATCATCAGCAGCTTTTATGCGAATCTCTATCGCCACCTGCCGGTGGTTCACCGTCCTTTTGTGCCACGCGCGACCCAGGAATTCGGATTGGCGAGGGCGGTCGGTACGCCACTCTCGATTGCCGCCCACGCCCTGAGCGACGCCTTGAAGCGACAGATCAAGCTTTCTCAAAAAGACATTTGAAATCAAATTTTTAGCGTGATCCCTTACACGAAGGCAGCCGTTTTGGTTGCGGTCGTATTCCGCATAGACTTATGACAGAATCGCATAATATTGCGGATATTTCCTCATTCGATCATAGTCTGCGGCAACGAAACCGATGACGCCGGGCACTGTCCGTCGCCCATCGCGGGGAACAAAAATGCTGAAATTCGTCCTGAACCGCCTGTTGATGGCATTGCCGACGATCGTCCTCGTTTCGGTGACAGTCTTCACGCTGATCCGCTTCATACCCGGCGATCCGGCGGCACTGATGCTGGGTGCTATGGCTGAGCCGGCTCAGATCGCGGCGATGCGCTCGGAACTCGGCCTCGACAAATCGCTGCCGCAACAGTTCCTGATCTGGACCGCCAACGTCGTGCAGGGTGACTTCGGCCGTTCGATCGTCAATAACGAGGCGGTTCTGCCGCTCGTCGCATCACGCTTTCTGGTCAGCGCCGAAATCGTCGTCGTCGCCGTTCTTCTGGCGAGCCTCATTGCCGTGCCGGCGGGCGTCATCGCCGCCTGGCGGCAAAACAGTCTGACGGACCTGGCGCTGGTCGGCACGGCCACGATCCTGCTGTCGATACCGACATTCTGGCTCGGACTTCTGCTTCTGCTTTTCTTCGGCTTGAAACTCGGTTGGTTACCGGTCCTCGGCTATGTCTCGATCGGCAGCAACGTTACCGGCGGACTGCTCTACCTCGTGCTGCCGATCATGACCCTGGTCATTCACGAGATGGGTGTGTTGATCCGTATGGCACGTGCCTCGACGCTGGAAGTGCTGCGTCTCGACTATATCACCCACGCCCGGGCCAAGGGCCTTTCCGAAAGCGCCGTCCTTTGGCGGCACGCCTTCAAGAATGCCTTCGGCCCAACCTGGACAGTCATCGGTCTGATCCTCGGCAATCTGCTCGGCGGCATTGCCGTCATCGAGACGGTCTTCACCATTCCGGGGCTCGGCCGACTGATGGTCGACAGCATTTTTGCCCGCGATTACCCCGTTATCCAGGGTTGCCTGCTGTTCGTCTCGCTTTCCTATGTGCTGGTCAATTTGGTCGTCGACCTGCTCTATCCCTTGTTCGATCCGCGGGTAGTCGCCGAATGAAAAACGTCACGTTCAACGGCTTCATCGGCAGCATTCTGATTGCCGCATTGCTCATCTCCGCTGCGATCGGCCTTTTCTGGACCCCCTACGATCCGATGAAGCTGGGCTTCACCGCACGGCTGGCGGCGCCAAGCAGCGCCCACTGGCTCGGAACCGATGAATTTGGCCGCGACGTGCTCAGCCGCCTGATCGTAGGCGCCCGGGCGAGCGTCTGGATCGGCACCTTGACGGTCACATTCGCAACAGTCTGCGGCACGCTGATCGGTCTCGTCAGCGGTTACGCCCGCGGTTGGATCGACGCCGTCATCATGGCCGTCAACAATGCGCTTCTCGCCTTTCCGGGCATCCTTCTGGCGCTTGGATTGCTCGCGGTCTTCGGCGCCAATCAATATGGCATCATCTTCGCGCTGGGCATTGCCTATTCGCCCTCGATGGCCCGCGTTGTCCGGGGTGCAGTCCTGTCGCTGCGCGAGCGGGAGTTCATCGAGGCGTCCAAGGTGATGGGCAATGGCGAGCTCTACACCATGTTCCGCCATATTCTCCCCAATTGCATCGCCCCGATCACCGTGCTTGCGACCTCGATGTTCGGCTGGGCGATCCTTTCAGAAAGCGCGCTGAGCTTTCTCGGTCTCGGCGTTCCACCACCGGCGCCGACCTGGGGCAACATGCTGGCTGCCGGCCGACCATTCATCGAGCAGGCGGTCTGGCTGGGTCTGTTCCCGGGCCTGGCGATCGCCCTGACGCTCCTCGGCATCAATCTTCTGGGCGACGCACTTCGGGACAAGCTTGATCCGCGGATGAGGGGACTGAAATGACCAATGAAACGCTTTTGAGTGTCCGCAACCTGTCGCTTCAGGTCGCCGGAACCGGTGTGCAGGTCGTCAAGAACGTGAGCTTCGACATCGCGCCAGGCGAGATCTTCGGCATTGTCGGAGAAAGCGGATCGGGCAAGACGCTGGCAACACGCGCCCTGATCTCGCTGCTGCCGGCGCCGATCAAGGTGATCGGCGGCTCCGTTGCCTACAAGGGACGCGACGTGCTTGCGATGAGCGCTGCGCAATTGCGCCAATTGCGCGGTGCGGAAATCGGTGTCGTCTTCCAGGAACCGATGACCTCGCTCAATCCCTCGATGACCGTCGGCCGCCAGCTCGAAGAAGGGTTGCAACTGCATACGAAACTTTCGCGGGAAGAGCGGCGCAGCCGGATCCTCGACATGCTGAACAGGGTCGGGATCCGCGATCCCGCCGGAGCGCTTACTTCCTATCCGCATGAATTCTCGGGCGGCATGCGCCAGCGCATCATGCTGGCATCCGTCATGCTGCTGAAACCGGCGCTCTTGATCGCCGACGAGCCGACGACGGCGCTCGATGCCGTGATCCAGCGCGACGTCATGGAATTGATGGTGGAACTGACACAGGCGGAAGGCACCGCCGTGCTGCTGATCAGTCACGATCTGCCGATGGTTGCCCGTTACACGAACCGCATTGTCGTCATGGAAAAGGGGGTGATCGTCGAAGAAGGACGCACCGCCGATCTGCTCGACGCACCGCAGCGTGCCTATACCAAGAAACTGCTTTCCTCCCTGCCGTTTCGCGGAGAGACGCGGACGATCGACAAGACCAAGGCGCCGATGGTCTCGGCGCGGGATATCGTCGTCGACTATGCAGGCCGGCGGTCGCTGATGAATAAGGCAACGCCCAAACGGGCGCTGCATGGCGTCAGCATCGATATCCACGAGGGCGAAGTCGTGGCCCTGGTCGGCGGTTCGGGTTCCGGCAAAACCACGCTCGGCCGCACCATTGCCGGACTGGTCCGGGAGAGCGAAGGCGATATCCGGTTCAAGGGACGCAGCCGCGACGACGACTGGATGGACTATCGGCTGAATTGCCAGATGGTTTTTCAGGATCCTTATTCCTCGCTCGATCCGCGCATGACCATCGTCGCGCTTGTGGAAGAAGCGCTGCGGCTCGTTCCCGATCTCGACGCTGCGGCAAAGCGCAAGCGCGCCCTGGAGACGCTGGAGGAAGTCGGCCTTGGGGCCGACTATGCCGAGCGCTACCCGCATGAGCTTTCGGGCGGCCAGCGGCAGCGCGTGGCGATTGCCCGCGCCATTGCGCGCCGGCCGAAATTCCTGATCGCCGACGAACCGGTATCGGCGCTTGACGTGACGGTCCGGGCGCAGGTCCTCGAACTCCTGTCCGATTTGCAGAAACGCTACGGCTTCTCCTGCCTGTTCATCAGCCACGATCTCGGCGTGGTCGAACAGGTGGCCGATCGCGTCGTCGTCATGCAGGACGGCCGGATCATCGAGGAGGGCGACCGCGATATGGTTTTCGACAGCCCGAAGGAGGCCTATACGCAACGGCTTCTCTCGGCCATCCCCGCTCTGGACCACAATGCTCAGGGCGGCGTGATCCTCAAATGGCGCCTGGAGAACTGACATGACGACGATGATTGAATCCGCAAAGCTCGCGGAGCGATTGAACGCGATCTGCGATGCCCAGCCTTTCGTGACGCGCTTCATGGTGCGTGCGCTTGGCAGCGGCGAAACGATCGGCAGAGGCGCGGACGAGGAAACGCCCTCCGCCAGCACCCGAAAGACCTCGATCATGATGGCAGCCTTGAAGGCCGCGCATGAAGGCCGCCTGGATCTGGACGAACGGATCACATACGAAAAACGTTTCGCCGAGGAAGTGGCGAGCGGCATGTTCCGCTATCTGACGCCAGGTATCGTCATATCGCTGCGCGACGCCATCACCGGCATGATGGTGCTGAGCGACAATGTCTGCACCAAGATGGTCTTCGAAAGGCTGACGCTCGAAGAGGTCGACGGTTATTGCAAGTCGATCGGCATGTCAGGCACCAACCATCGCTTCCTCATCCCTCCCTTGGCGCTGTCGCCCGATCATTCTTTGAAGGCCGTTACCACGACGACGGCGCGGGATCAGGTCTATCTGCTGCAGACCATCCTGGATGCGCAGGATTCGCGGGAAGCCGCGGACCGGCTCGGCTGCTCGCAGGCGCTGTGCGCCTATGCGCTTCAAACCCTGAAGAACCAGATCCTGCGTTATGCCATTCCCTCCCGGCTGCCCTTCGGCGTGCTCGTCGCCCACAAGGGCGGCACGGGAAAGCGCGGCCGCATGAATGCCGGTATCGTCTATCGCGACGGGTCCCCCTTCTACATCATCGCCGCCTATACCGACGACGTGCCGCAGGAAATGCCGGACGGTACCCCTGGCTACACGGTCGCGCTTGAAACCATCGGCAGGCTTTCACGCGCCTGCTGGGATGAACTCCGATCCTAACAATCCATAAAAGAGGGTAGAACAATGCATAAGCTTCTTCTTGCAGGGACCATGTTGATGGCGATGACCGGCGTGGTCGACGCCCGCGACATCGTCGTGGCTCAAAGTTCCGATCTGCGCAGCGCCAATCCAGGCGTCAATCGCGACGGCAATACCGATGGCGTCATCCTGCACATCGTCGAAGGGCTCGTCGGCTATGCCAATAACGGCGAGGTCAAGCCGCTGCTGGCAAAGAGCTTCGAAGTCTCGGCGGATGGGCTGACCTACAGCTTCAAACTGCGTGATGACGTCAAATTTCACAACGGCAAGACATTGACCGCCGATGACGTCGTGTGGAACTGGAACCGCTATCTCAAGCCCGAAACGAAATGGACCTGCCTTCCTGATTTCGACGGCAGCGGCAGCGTGCATGTTACGGGGGTCAAGGCAGTCGATGCTTCCACAGTCACCATCACGCTGGAAAAGCCATCCGCAGTTTTCCTTGGCCTGATGTCGCGCCCCGAATGCGGTTACACCGGGATGATTTCCCCGGAATCGGTCGGTGCGGACGGAAGCTTCATCAAGCCGATCGGCACCGGTCCCTTCAAATGGGATGAATGGAAGAAGGGCGAGTATATCCACCTTGCCAAGTTCGACGATTATGTGTCGCCCCAGAACGACGGCAAGCCCGACGGCATGGTCGGCTCCAAACGCCCTCTCGTCGATGGCATCAAGTTCATGGTCATTCCCGATGCTTCGACCGTAAAGGCCGGCCTTCAGTCCGGCGTACTCGATACCGCGGAGATTTCGCCGGATCTCATTCCCGAATTCAAGACGAGCGACACGATGCAACTGATCGTGGCTCGCAACAACGGCAAAAACCTCTTCTACATTCAGACGCGCGACAAGGTTCTGAGCAATCCCGGCGTGCGCCGCGCCATGGCGATGGCACTCGATCTCGACCAGCTCGTCGAGGCCGCCTCCAATGGCACCGGCGCAGCCAACGGCTCCATGGTTTCGGAAGACTCGCTCTATTTCGACGATGTCCAGAAGACGCGTCTGCCCTACGACCTAGAGGCCGCGAAGAAGGAGCTTGCGGCGGCCGGCTACAAGGGCGAGCCGATCACCATCATCGCCAACAAGCGCAGCAACGTGCCAAGCTTCCCGGCCGCGGTGATGGCGCAGGCCATGATGCAGCAGGCAGGTCTCAATGTGCAGATCGAGGTGCTCGACTATGCGACGCAGGTCGATCGTCGCCGCTCCGGCAACTACCAGATCATCTCGCAATCGGTCGCGCCGCGGCTCGATCCGGCGCTGATGTACGGCTTCTATGTCGGCAACAAGGACAAGAACGCTTCTTTGATGTGGGATGACCCGAAAGCCGTCGAGTTGATGAAGGCCGCCTATGCGGAGTCCGACCAGACGAAGCGTCAGGCGATCTTCGACGAGTTTCACACGCTGATGCTCAAGGAAATGCCGGGCATCTTCCTCTACGACATGGTCGATGTCTGGGGCGCGACCAAGAAGCTGAAGGGTCAGCCCGTCTGGCAATCGAATGCCCGTCTTTGGGAAGTTTCGCTCGACAATTGAGCCCGAATTGCCGCGCCCGGTGGATCGGGCGCCGCCATCCCACTTCGACAGTCAATAGGAGATCCGGCAGGCAGTCCTGCCGGATCCGGTGCAACACGTCCCTGTGGCGGCAGGACAGACAGCGAGGAAATGCCATGAATCTTGACGCGATCAGCTCTATTGCCGCGACGATCGAAAAGATGAAGCCGGATTATGTCGCTCTCAGCGACAGTATCTGGGATTTCGCGGAGTTGAAGTTCGAGGAGCGGCGCTCGTCGCAATTGCTGGCAAGGACACTCGAGGAAAACGGCTTTACCGTGCGCCACGGCGTCGCAGACATGGAAACGGCCTTCATCGGCGAATCCGGCAGCGGCAAGCCGGTGATTGCCTTCCTCGGCGAATTCGATGCCCTGGCCGGAATGAGCCAGACCGCCGACGTGGCCGAGCCTCGTCCCCAAGCGGCGGGAGCAACCGGTCACGGCTGCGGGCACAATCTGCTTGGCGTCGGGTCGCTGATGGCGGCGGTTGCGCTTGCCCGCCACCTCAAGGAGAACAACCTGCCCGGAACAGTGCGCTATTACGGCTGCCCGGGTGAGGAGGGCGGTTCCGGCAAGACCTTCATGGTTCGCGCCGGCGCATTCGATGACGTCGATGCCGCCCTGACCTGGCATCCGGCCCCGTTCAACGGTGTACGTTCAACGAACAATCTTGCCGTTCTCGAATATTACTATCGCTTCAGGGGTGTCGCGGCACATGCTGCCAACAGCGCCCATCTCGGCCGTTCGGCGCTGGATGCGGTCGAACTCATGAATGTCGGCGTCAATTTTCTGCGCGAACACATGCCGCAGGATTGTCGCGTTCATTACGCGATCACCGACACCGGCGGCAGGGCCGCCAATGTCGTGCAGGCCAGCGCCGAGGTTCTCTATCTGATCAGGGCGCCCGACATGCCGCAGGCGCTTGAGCTTGCCGGGCGCGTCGAGAAAGTTGCACGAGGTGCCGCGATGATGACCGAAACCGAAGTCGAGATCGTGTTCGATACCGCCTCGACGAACCTTCTTCCCAACATTACGCTTGAAACGGCAATGCACGAGAACATGGTCGCGCTCGGGCCAATAGCCTTCGACGAGGCCGACATCGCCTTCGCCAGGGAAATCCAGGATACCTTCACTGAGGAAGCGATCAGGAGCAGCATCCGCCTCTATCAGATGAAGGGCGATGTGTTCTCCAATGCCAAGGTCGATGGCTCGACGCCCCTGCACACCGGTCTGCGCGATTTCGAGGGACTATCGCATTTCCGGGCCGGATCGACCGATGTCGGCGACGTCAGCTGGGTGACGCCGACCGCGCAATGCTGGGCGCCAGCCTGGGCGATCGGCACCAATCCCCATACCTGGCAGGTCGTCGCGCAGGGAAAAAGCCCGGCCGCGCACAAGGCCATGGCGCATGCGGCCAAGACGCTTGCGACAACAGGGCTCGCATTGATGTCGTCATCCGACCTCCTGGCAGCCGCGACGGCCGAGTGGCGAGAAAAGACCAGCGGTAAAGCCTATGTATGCCCGATCCCCGACAATGTGATGCCCGCAACGGTTCACAGCCGGTAGTTCCCGTCTCGGTCTGCTGTGAGAACGACCTGCATCGCACCCGCTTGCAGGATCCCATGAAAAAGCACTAAGGGTATGGAAGTCGAAAGCGCGGAACTGAGGCATTCACCGCTTTCGAACCTCCAACACGTCGGAAAAGGCAAAGATGACAAGCTCCGAATGGCGGGTGGGAGTGCTGTTTTCCAGAAGCGGAATTAGCGAAATTACGGAAACCGAGCACTTTCTTGGCACCGCACTTGCGATCGAGGAAGTCAATGCGGCGGGCGGCGTGCTTGGCAAGCCCATCGTTCCGATCGCCTATGACCCGGGCGGGGATCAAACCGCCTATCGCAATCTGGCACGGCGCCTGCTGGCCGATGACGACGTCAACATCATCTTCGGTGCCTCGATGTCGGCCAGCCGAAAGGCGGTGCTGCCGATCGTCGAGCGGCACAACGGACTGCTGTTTTATCCGTCGATGTATGAAGGTTTCGAATATTCGGAGAATGTGGTCTATACCGGCGCCACCCTCAACCAGAACACCTTCGCGCTCGCGGAATACCTTCTCCGCCACCACGGACGCCGCATCCTGTTCGTCGGCGCGGATTATATTTATCCGCGCGAATCCAATCGGGTCATGCGGGATGTGGTAGAGGCAAAGGGCGGTGAAGTCGTCAGCGAGCGATATCTACCTCTTCATGCCGACGAACAGACCTTGCGTTCGGTTATTTCCGATATCGTCCGTCTCAAGCCCGATGCCATCTTCTCGACGATCATCGGCCGGCCGGCGCAGCGATTTTATCGCATGTATGCCGAGACCGGAATCGATCGCAGGCGGGTTCCGATTGCCAGCCTGACCATGGCCGAGAGCGAGATTCGCGAGATCGGAGCAGATGCCTGCACCGGCCATATTCTCTCGGCGACCTATTTCCAGACGGTCGAGAACGAGGCGAATGAGCGTTTCGTGGGAGCATTCAAGGCCCGTTTCGGCCAGGAGTTCACCACGAGCGTCTGGTCGCAGCCGGCCTATGCGCAGGTGCACCTTTTTGCCCGCGCGCTTGCCCGGGCCGGCTCGCTCGAGACCCATCGCATTTCCGAAGAAATTCTCCAGGAAGATTTTCTTGCTCCGGAGGGCCGGATCAACTTCGACGCCGATACCCGTCATCTCTGGCTGCATCCCCGTATCGGCGTGGCGCGCGCCGATGGACTTTTCGACATTGCCTGGCAAGCGCCTGGCCCGATCCGGCCGGACCCCTACCTGACGGCGTCGCGGTTCGAAGACGTTTGGTTGGAGGCCTGATATGGCGGGACCGAGCAGGATCGTTCAGGATCTGCGGCGTGCACGCGTTCTGGTCGTCCATCCGCGCGACGAGGACGGCGACGTGCTGATCGCCCACCTTAAACGCCTTGGCTGCGAGGTCCGGGCGACATGGCCGCTTCCGCCAGCCCTGCCTCCCGACGTAGACACCGTCTTCCTGCATGTCGAGGATGTGCATGTCGAGCACGCGCTTGAGATCATCGACCTCCAGCAAACGGCGATCATCGCCATCGTCACATATGAGAGCCCGACAGCCCTCCAGGCGATCATCGATCTCAACGCCCACGGCGTTATCAGCAAACCGCTGCGGCCGCTTGGCATCCTGACGCAATTTGCGCTTGCACGCTATCGGCAGAGCTACGAAAAAAGGCTCGCCGGCAAGGTGCAGAAACTCGAGGAAACCTTGAAAAGTCGCCGGCTGGTCGAAAAAGCCGTTTCGGCGCTGCGGGTCATGAATGGTCTCGACGAGGCGGCAGCCTATAAACTCTTGCGAGATCAGGCGACGTCAAAGCGCGTTCCGATGGCGACGATCGCCGAATCCATTATTGCCGCACAAGACACCATGAAAAGCCTCGGACTTTCCATCGGCGCAAAAACTCAACCTTAGGTCGCCAACCCTTGCACCCCTGAAAATGCCTGCTGAAGCAGCTTGACGGTCACATTCTTTCGTGCAAGCCTAAAGACAACGAGCAGGTTTGCTCAGCGGCAGGGCTGCCGCATTCACATCATGGCTATGTAGCCTCTGGTTCACGGATTGAATTCCGTGCCAGAGGTTCTTTGCGTTTGGAGACAAGATTGAACGTCAAGACCTCAACCGCACGGACGGTAACCGTCGCAACCGTCCAGTTCGAACCGATCGTCGGTGATCGCGCCGGTAATCTCGCGGCTATCGAGCGGCTGGCGAAGGCGGCGAAGGCCCAAGGCGCGGAGATCGTCGTTCTGCCGGAACTCGCCGATAGCGGCTATACCTTCCGTGACGGCGACGAGGTTGCCGCATTGGCCGGCCCGGTACCCGGCGGCGCGAGTGCCGAGATGCTCTGCCGCCTTGCCGAGGAGCTTGGCCTTTACATCGTCAGCGGCGTTGCCGAGCAGGATGGCGACCGGTTTTACAACAGCGCTCTTCTTTGCGGTCCCGAGGGATATATCGGCAAATACCGCAAGCTTCATCTGTGGAACAACGAAAACCGTCTTTTCAGAAAAGGCGATCTCGGACTGCCGGTATTCGACCTGCCTTTCGGCCGTATCGGCATCGCCATCTGCTACGACGGCTGGTTTCCGGAAACGTTTCGTCAGTTGGCGCTAGCCGGCGCCGAGCTGATCTGCGTGCCCACCAACTGGGTCCCGATGGCCGGTGCGGAAAGCGTTCCCGAGCCGATGGCCAATATCCTCCATAAGGCGGCCGCCCACACCAATGGTCTCTACATCGCCTGCGCCGACCGGATTGGCGTCGAGCGCGGCCAGTCCTTCATCGGCCGCAGCCTTATCGTCGGCCCGCAGGGCTGGCCGATATCTGGTCCGGCCAGTGCCGATCGCGAGGAAATCCTCCTTGCGCAAATCGATCTGTCGAGCGTGACGGAAACCCGCACGCTCAACAGCTTCAATCATCTGCTCGGCGACCGCCGAGCCGATGTCTACGGGTAATATCAACCCACTCAAGAAAGGGGAACAAAATGCAAATGAAAACCATAATCCTTACGCTGGCATCTGCCGCATTCGCCACCGCAGCTTTCGCCGAGGATCCGATCAAGATCGGCGTGCCGGTGGGGCTGTCAGGCGCAAACAGCGTGGTCGCGCCGTCCGTCGTCCAAGCTGCGGAGCTCGCCGTCGAAGAAATCAATGCCAAAGGCGGCGTGCTCGGGCGGCCGTTGGAGCTTGAGATCGCCGACGATGCATCAGGGGCGGCCGGCGCCCAAAAGGCCTTCGACTCCCTGGTTTTCCAGAAGGAGGTGAACGTTATCATCTCCATGGAGACGAGTGCTGCGCGCAATGCCGGCCTGCCGATCATTTCCAAGGGTGACGTGCCATACATCTACACATCCTTCTACGAAGGCAAATCCTGCAACGCCAATCTTTTCGTCGATGCCTGGGTTCCGGAACAGCAGGTGCCGCCCGTCGTCGACAATTTCATCAGCAAACAGGGCGCAAGGAAGTTCCTCCTGATCGGTTCGGATTATGCCTTTGGACGCGGCATGCTGACCTTCGCCAAGGGCTATATCGAAAAAGCCGGCGCTCAGATCGTCGGCGAGGAATATCTGCCAATGGACGGCAGCGACTGGACGGCCATCATCTCCAAGGTCAAGTCCTCCGGCGCCGACGCCATCATCACCTCGACGGCCGGCGGCGCACCGAACGTGACCTTGACCAAGCAATTGCGCTCGTCTGGCGTCACCCTGCCTTACGGCAACCTCGCGGTCGACGAAGGCACCGCCAAGAGCATGGGCGCTGACGCCAAGGACATCTTCCTTTCCGCATCCTACGTCACCGGCATCGACAGCCCGGAAAACAAGGCTTTTCTCTCGGCCATGGACAAGAAGTTCGGCAAGGAACTGCGCACGCCGAACGATCTTTCCGTGCCGCAATATGAAGCGATCTACCTTTACAAGGCAGCCGTCGAGAAGGCCGGCAGCACCGATACGGCGGACGTGCTCAAAGCCCTTCCTGACGTATCCTTCACCGGTCCGCGCGGCAAGATCTCCATGAACAAGCAGCACCACGCACCGCTGACGATGTATCTTGGCCAGGTAAAGGACGACGGCAGCGTTGCAGTCGTCGATAGCTTCAAGGACGTCGATCCAGGCGATCAGTGCCCGAATCTCTGAAACCAGCGTGGCGGGGCAGGGCGCCCCGCCTCAAGCATCGGAGTTCTAGAAATGACGCTCTCTCTCGATATCGTCAGCACTGCGGCCATTCTCTTCATTGTTGCCGCCGGGCTGCTTGCGATCTTCGGTGTGCTGAAGATCATCAATTTCGCGCATGGCGCATGGCTGACCATCGGGGCTTACTGCGCTGTCGTCGTCAGCGGGTTCGGCCTCAATCCGTGGCTTGCCATTCCCTTCGCGTTTCTGGTTGGCGCGGTCCTCGGCGGTGTTGCCGAACGGTTCATCGTGCGGCCTCTCTACCGCCGCCCGCTCGACGCCATTCTTGCAACCTGGGGCCTTGGCATCGTCATCGGCCAGCTGATCACGCTCTGGTTTGGCCGCGACGTGCAGTTCACGCCAGCGCTGCTGCCCGGCACCTTCGATCTCTTCGGCACCGGCTACTCGGCCTACCGTCTTTTCGCCATTGTCGCGGCGATCGGTCTCGGTCTCGGCTTCACCTTGCTACTCGATGGGACAAGGCTTGGTCTTTCCGCCCGCGCAGTCATCATGAACGAAACGCTGGCGCGCGGACTCGGTATCGATACCGAAAAGGTGCGTCTTGCGACCTTCATGATTGGCACCGGCCTTGCCGCCCTTGCCGGCGTGCTGCTCGCACCGCTGACCAGCGTCGATCCCAATATGGGGGTCGCCTGGCTGACGGGCGCCTTCATGCTGGTGATGGTCGCAGGCTCTTCTTTCACCGCGCTTGCTGTCGCCTGCCTCATCTTCGGGGCCGCTCAGGTGCTCGTCAGCACCTATTTCAGTCCGATCCTCGGCGGCATCACCGTGGCCGTCCTCTGCGCAATCACATTGCGCATCCGTCCGAAAGGATTTGCCCGTGCCTAATAGACAAAAACTCCGGCTTGTCCTTCTTCTGGCGCTGGCTCTCGCAGCCCTCCTGCTGATCGTCTTCGGACCTATGTTTCTCGGCCGCTTCAGCCTCAACGTACTGACGCGTTCGATGATCTACGCCATGCTGGCGATCACCGTCGACTTGCTGTGGGGCTATACGGGTGTTCTCACCTTCGGGCAGGCGGCATTCTTTGGCGTAGGCGCCTATGCCACCGCCATGGTTCTCACTCATATCGGTTCAAGCCCGGCGCTTTTCGTCATCGCCCTTGTCGCCGCCGTGCTCGTTCCGCTCGTGCTTGGCCTCGCGGTCGGCTGGCTGTCGTTCTATCACGGATCAACACCGCTCTATGCCACCGTGATCTCGCTCGTCGTGCCGATCGTCGTCACACAGCTCATCTTTTCGGGCGGCACCTGGACCGGTTCCTCGAGCGGCCTCGTCGGTTACGAAACTCTCCCGCTCGGGCTTCCCGGCTATTTCCGCTTGTCGGGCGCGTGCCTGCTGGTCTTGGCCGTTCTTGCAATAATCTTTGTCCGGTCGGACGCCGGCCGTCTGCTCGGGGCAATCCGCGACAACGAAGCGCGCATCGCTTATCTTGGCATGAACCCAGCTCGGCTGAAGATTGTCCTGACGGGCGTTCTGGCTGGCGTATGCGGCTTGGCGGGATTCCTCTACGCCAATGCGTCCGGTGTCGTCGCGCCTGAGAACACCGGCTTCGTATTCGGAACCGAACTCGTCGTCTGGACGGCGCTCGGTGGCCGGGGAACGATTATCGGACCCTTGTTCGGCGCAATTGGCATCGATTATCTGAGCGCCAGCCTTTCGGGCGATCTGCCCTTCCTGTGGCAACTGATCATCGGCGCGCTCTTCGTCGCCATGATCATCCTTTTGCCGGGCGGCCTCGCCTCCCTGGTGACGCGTTTCCTGCAATCCACAAACTCAAACAGCACTCTGAAATCCTTGCCGACGCGCATCGTCGCAAAGGATGGTGCGTTGGCAAGCAAAAGCCTTCTGTCGATCCGCGGTCTCGGCAAGTCCTATGGCAGCTTCTCCGTCCTCAAGGGCATCGACCTTGAAATCGGCGCCGGAGAACTCGTCAGCCTGGTCGGCCCCAACGGCGCCGGCAAGACCACGCTGATGCGTTGTCTGTCGGACGGTACCCAGCAGATCGAAGGTCAAGTGGACATCATCGGCACGAATATCGCCGGTCGTGCACCCGAACGGATCGTCGCCCTCGGCGTCGGCCGAAAATTCCAGGTCGCCAGCATCTTCGACAGCATGACCATCGGCGAATGCCTGAAGATGGCGCGTTTCAGCCGCGAGAAACCCGACCCGATGCGATCGCTCACCGAGATCATGCTGCCGGCCGCTGCGGCCGAGATCCTGACGCTCACCGGCATGGCTGACATGCTGGACAAGCCGGTGTCGCTGCTGTCGCACGGTCAAAGGCAGGCCCTCGAACTGGCAATGGTCGTCGCTCTGGAACCACGCATCATTCTTCTCGACGAGCCGACTGCGGGTCTTACCAAGACCGAGCGCATGACCATCGGCACCATCCTCAAGAAACTGACGGACGAGATGGGTTTCGCGGCCATCCTGGTCGAACACGACCTGGATTTCGTGCGCGACATATCGAGCCGCATCGTGGTTCTCCACCAGGGCAAGCTCGTTCTCGACGGCACGGTGAATGACGTGGTCAATTCCGAAACGGTTCGCACCATCTACGCAGGAGGCGCCCATGGCTGACGCGTTCAAACTCAAGCTCAGTGGCGTATCGAGCGGATATGGCGCGGTCGATGTCGTCAATGGCGTGTCGCTCGCCATCCGGCCGGGCGAGATCTTCGCCCTCATGGGCAAGAACGGCATGGGCAAAACGACACTGCTGAAGACGATCCTTGGCTTCCTGCGTGTCGGCAAAGGCATGGTCGAGGTCGACGGCGCTGTTATCACCGACAGGAAACCCGCAGAGCTGATCGCTTCCGGAATCGGCTATGCCCCGCAGGAATTGCCGTTGTTTCAGGATCTCTCCATCCGCGACAATCTGCGCCTCGCGCTCAAAGGCGACCGGGATCTGGCATCCGCCCTGGAGCGGGTCTACGGTTATTTCCCTTTCCTGAAGGACCGGCTGGCGCAGAAGGCCGGCACCCTGTCGGGCGGGGAGCAGAAAATGCTGATCCTGGCGCGGGCGTTGATGCTGCGGCCAAAACTGCTGCTGATCGACGAAATCTCCGAAGGCCTGCAGCCCTCCGTCGTTCAGAACATCGCCAAAGCATTAAGGGACGATCGCGAAAAGCGCGGCACGACCATCCTGCTGGTCGAACAGAACCTGGATTTCGCCCTTTCGGTGGCCGACCGCTGGGCCATTCTCAAACTCGGGGCGATCGAAGACGAAAGCCTCAATGGTCCAGATAGCCGCGGCCGTGTGCTGCAACATTTGAAGATCTAGGGCGCCGCGGCAAATGCAGGATCGGTGGAATGCATTCATGCCCTATCCGGATGCAGATGTCGGGCACGCGGCCATCGGTCCGCTTTCCGGCCTTCGCCTGGCGGTCAAGGACCTTTTCGACGTTGCCGGCTATCCCACAGCGGCCGGCAATGCCACGGTACTCGCGGCCTCCGGCATCAAGCCATCGACTGCACCTCTGGTCCAAACGCTGCTCGATGCCGGCGTCTGCTTCGTCGGCAAAACCAATACGGATGAGCTCGCCTATTCCCTGATCGGCGGCAACATCCATTTCGGCATGCCTATCAATCCGCGCGATCCCAATCTCATTCCCGGCGGATCGTCATCTGGCTCAGCCGTTGCGGTTGCCGCTGGCCTCGCGGATATCGGGCTTGGAACAGACACGTCCGGCTCCATCCGGCTGCCCGCCGCCGTCAACGGCCTCATTGGCTGGCGGCCGACACACGGAAGCCTCGACAACGGGGCACTGCGTCCGCTGGCGCCAAACTTCGATGTGCCGGGCTTCATGACGAGAAGCCTGGACCCAATGGCCACGGTGATGAGCGCCGTCGGCGTGCCCGCGGCAAATGACCAACCATCATCTATTCTCATTCCCGAGGATATCTTCCAAACCATTGACGACGCGGTCGCCGACGAGATGATCGCCAGCCTTCGATCAGCGGACATGCCTATTCGCAGGACCGATACTATCGCCTCGTTCAGCCTCGCCGATCTTGCTTTGGCGTTCATCACCATCCTCCAAAGGGAAGCCTGGGAAAGCAATCAACTACTCTTCGAGCGGAGCCCTGAAGCCATTGCGCCCGATATTGCTGCGCGTCTTCTGTCAGGATCTCGCCTGGACGACGAGGAGGTGCGCGAGGCACGCAGGATCGCCGCGCTCTTTTCCCGGCAGATCGACCGATTGCTGTGCGAAAATGTGATTGTCGCTCTTCCGACCTTGGCCATGAACCCGCCCACGCGCGATGCCGAACCGGAAAGCTTCGCCGCATTTCGTGCCGCCTGCATCAAGCTTCTGTGTCTCTCGGGCCTTAGCGGCTGCCCGCAATTGGCTTTTCCAATTGTCAATTGCACGGGAAACGTTTCGCTTTCCTTGTTCGGCGCAAGGAGCGCCGACAGGATGCTTATGAATGTGGCCCGGCGACTAAGGGCTGAATGAAAGAGCAGATGCGGCGGGGAGCCGTTTCCGCCGTCCGTCCCCGTGGCTTGCGACCGGCTGATGAAATTGCCCGGACGGCGATGGCACCCGAATGGCAGCGCAGCGCTTGGCTATTGCGAGCCGTCGACTTTGCGTCGTCGCCGGCTGCCCATCATTCCGCCGACGATGAGAATAATTCCGGTCGCGTTCGCCCAAAATGACGCTGGAACGGCGCTGATATAATCAAACGCCACCCCTGTTACCATCTGGCCACCGATGATCAGCAGAGCTGAATTAACCGCACCTATTCGAGCAATGACCCAACTGCCCGCCGCCACGAAAATAACGCCGATGGAACCACCCAGATAGGCGTACCAAGGCGCCTCGGCAGCGCCCGCAGGAAGCAGACCTCCGACAAAGAGACCAAGGCAGGTGAGGGCAGCAAAGCCTATGGCATGATTCCAGAAGGATGCGATCAACGGCGTGGTGGATATGCTCAACCGCCCATTGAGCTGACGACTGAGGCCAACGAGCACACCGCCCAGGCAAGCCAGGAGAATGAACACCGTCACGCCGCACCTCGCCCAAACAGGATGATGAGTGCAGCACCCATGACGACCAAGCCGAGCGCGGCGATGTCTCGTCTATCTGGATGCCGCTTTGGCAGACCGAACAGTCCCCAGCTGTCGGCCGCGACGCTGAAGGCGACCTGGCCTGCCAAACCCAAAGCCAAGGTGCCGGAGAGCCCGAGCGGTGAGTTGACCGCAGTCGAGGTCAGAATGACCGTTGCCGCACCGGATATCCCACCGAAGTAAGCCCACCAAGGCGCGTTGGGGGCTTTTTCTACCCTCGGCCTGCGCCGGCGGTGGACCACCAGGAGAAGAATGACGGCTGCGATGATGCCCGTGCCGTGTGCGGTCCAAGATGAGAACAGGGGATTCCCATAACGGGCCAATTCCCCATTGAGGTGCACCATGAAAGTCAGGAGCCCACCCGTGGCAAAAGCTCCGATGAAGTAGATGGGATGCGAATTACGCGCTGCTTCGGTGGTCATTACGGATCCTGTCAAAGAATCGATTGCGCCCGATATTTTTCAAATTGCAACTAAGGCCATTCATCGACATTTTCAGCAAGATGATTAGCACCGTCCGATCGACACATGGTTGGTGTATTTGACAGACTAAATTCGAGCGACGTCCTACAATGCAAGATGATGCCGCGTCCGCGGATCTCGATGGTCCAGATGCCTCTACGATGCCGAAAGCCGGATTGTCGGAAATCCTCGTACCTGGCCTTTCCGCGGTTTTCTGCGGATTGAATCCGGCTCTGTCGGCCGTTCGCGACGGGCATAATTTCTCGAACCCGAGCAACCGTTTTTGGCGCGTGTTGCATCTGGCTGGATTTACACCGCGTCTGCTGCGGGCGGATGAAGAGCGCGAGCTGCTGCAATATGGCTGTGGTCTGACATCGGCGGTTTCACGTCCGACGAAAAGCGCAAGCGAGCTCAAGAGGCAGGATTATCTGAGCGCCGCGCCTGTCCTGGAAAACAAGATACGAAAGTTTGCGCCGGCCAATCTGGCCTTTCTCGGAAAGGCGGCATACGCGGCGATCAGTCTTCGAGCCGATGTTGAATGGGGTCGGCAACCCGAGACATTTGCCGGCGCCGCCGTCTGGCTGTTGCCAAATCCGAGCGGCCTCAACAGAGCCTTCACCTTGACGACGTTGACCGAACACTATCTCGAGCTGAGATTGACGCTGTAGCCATCCTCCGTCGATCTCGAAATTGCGGTGAGCATCATTCGGGAGAAATGTCATGGTACACTTGCTTTCGGTCAATGTGGGCCTGCCGCGCGACGTCACGTGGCAAGGCAAGATTGTCAACACGGCCATTTGGAAGACGCCGGTCGACGGCCCGCGTATGGTGCGGCGCCTGAACGTTGACGGCGATGGACAAGGCGACCTGGCTGGCCACGGCGGCGAACGCCGCGCAGTCTTTGTCTATCAAATCGTTTCCTATCGGTACTGGCAGGAGCAATTGCGCCGAGACGACTTCGTCTACGGGCAGTTCGGCGAGAATTTCACCGTCGATGGCCTGCCCGACGCAGAGGTCTGCATTGGAGACCGTTTTCGGATCGGCGGCGCTTTGTTCGAAGTGACGCAACCGCGCGTCACCTGCTACCGGCTCGGCATACGCATGGACGAGCCGGAGATGGCCGCGCTGGTGGTCAAACACGGTCGACCCGGTTTCTATTTCCGTGTGCTGGAGGAAGGGGAAGTGCAGGCCGGCAACGAGATCACGAAAGTGGCGTCCGGGCCTGAAGGCATGAGCGTTTTCGAGATCAACGCGCTGCTTTATATGCCGGGCCACCCCCGCGATCAGTTGGAGCGCGCGCTGCGCATCCCGGCGCTGAGCCCAGGCTGGCGTCGTTCTTTCCAGGCGCTGATCAAGCAGGAGCGGAAGCAGGGCGCGCCGACAGGAAATGCCGGGCTGACCGCCGCATCCGCCCCACCTCCGGCATGGCGCGGGTTCCGCCCGCTGCGTGTGTCGCGCAAGGTGCGCGAAAGCGGCAGCGTGGTTTCCCTCGTGCTCGAACCGGCGGATGGCCAACCTGTTGCCGCCGCACTCCCCGGGCAGTTCGTAGTGCTGCGGCTCGGAGGGGCTTCTGCGCCAGCGCTGATGCGCAGCTATTCACTGTCGGGCGAGCCCAGCGCCACCCGCTACCGCGTCAGCATCAAGCGGGAGGCCCATGGCGCTGCCAGCGGCTACATCGACGACGAGCTGCAGGTTGGCGACATCGTGCAGGCAAGTGCCGCACGCGGCAGTTTCATATTGCGGCCAGGCGATAGGCCGGTTGTTCTGATGAGTGCCGGGATCGGAGTGACGCCGGTGCTGGCGATGCTTCATGTTTTGGCGGCCGAAGCATCGAGGCGGGAAGTCTGGTGGTTATATGGAACCCGCAATGGCCGGGAACATCCGTTTGCCGAGGAGGCGCGCGGGCTGCTGAAGGCGCTCGCTCACCATCACAGCCATATTTGCTACAGCTCTCCCGACCCCAAGGATCGGCCCGATGTAGATTTCGACGCTCGCGGCCATCTGGATGCGCAAGCGCTCAAGTCGCTCAACCTGCCGCGCGATTGTGACGTCTATGTCTGCGGACCGTCGACCTTCATGAGCGATCTGACCGTCGGCCTTGCAGCCTTGGGCATCGCGCCTGATTGCATCCACACCGAGATGTTTGGCGCCGGTCCTGCGATGACCCCCGGTATAGCTGCTTCATCTCGCCGGCCGCCACATTTGCCGGCCGGGCTCCCAGGCTCGGGGCCGCTGGTGTCATTTGCCCGCACCGGTCTCAACGTGCGCTGGGAGCCGACATTCCAGAGCTTGCTCGAACTGGCCGAGGCCTGCGATGTGCCTGTGCGATGGTCGTGCCGAACCGGCGTCTGTCACACTTGCGAGACCGGACTTGTGGAGGGAAATATCGGCTACCGGCCTTACCCCGTCGATGCTCCGGCGGATGGCAATGTGCTGATTTGCTGCGCAAAACCTGAGGGCGACATCGTGATTGATTTGTAATGCCTGGACGAACGCGCCGATCGTGACTCGTGCTGACGACGCACGGCGCGGTAATGGCCCAGCGTCACTGCCTTGCAAGCATGGAGGATGCGATGCTGCTCAAGGGCGAACGAACATTCGTGGTGCGGAATATGGGAGGCTTCGTCGCGCACATCAACATGCCGGGGTGGTTGAAGCCCAAGCCGACCGATCACGGCCAAGGCCCTCTCGCCATGGTCGTTGAATCGATCCTCGATCCTGGCCGCCTGATCGCCATGCACGAGCACAGCAACGACGAGATTATTTCCTGGGTGCCCGAAGGCGTCATGCGTCACGACGACAAAGCCGCTGGCCGGCTGGTGATCGACCGTGACCATCTGATGGTGATGAATGCCGGAGCAAGCTTTTGGCATTCCGAAGAGACGCTGGCATCCGACCCGCCTCTGCGAATGCTGCAGATCCTCGTTCGCCCTTATGCGGTTGATCTGGAGCCGAAGATCCAGCACGGGCCGATGCCAGCTGCCGCGGCAAACGCCTGGCGTCACCTGGTCGGGCCGGAAGGAGAGGGCGCCCCCTTCTATGTCCGCAGCGCAATCGACGTCTTCGACATGCGGCTGGACGCGGGCGTACGGGTGGAATTCCCGCAGAAACAAGGCCGAGACCTCTATTTCTATGTCTTTGGCGGATCCATTGTCGTCGATCAGCAGACCTTCGCCGAAGGCGAGCAGGGGCTGCATTTATCTGATGACAAGCTCGAACTAGAGGCGCAGAGTGCAAGCACGTTGGTCGCGTTTCTGCTCGACCCGAACGCATCTATCACCAGGCAGGGGACTGTCGGCGACCACAAGAAGATTCCGCCGACAATCATCATTCGCGCGTTCCTGCGATGGAGGAAATTTCGCCATATGTGGCGTCGTCATCTTTCGCATCGCCGCTCGAAGACCGAAAAGGCGATATGAATGGAACAAGGATGCCCCGAACGGGTTTCGAACCTTAGCGTTCAATAGGAGGAGCATTTCATGCCTACGGTTGCCGCCACACCCATCACCCCACCAGACCAGCACGTGGTAACAGCGCGCGAAGCCATCGAGCCGCTTTATGAGAAGCTTGAGCTTCAAACGGAATCGCTGGTCCTGTCTGCGGCGCTGGAAGCGGGATGGTCTTCGGATGAGGCAACCGAGGCGCTGGCGGCGCTTAGACTGCAGGATGCGCTTTCCACCCTTGGACGAACGGCCTGACCGATAAAACTCCGGCAAAGATCGGGTTACGTGGTTAGCACAGCACCTTCCGGGCCTCAGATAGATTCTGTGAGATGTTATCCCATTTCACTCGATGATTTCTAATCTCAACCACGAACCGCGCCAAGCCTTTTCAAAAGCAGCGGAGGTCACAAGACCTCGATCCTACTTGAAATCTTCGCCGATGCTATGTATATGCATGTGTATATACATAGGAGTCCGACGTGGTCAATTCCCGACATAAAGAGCCAATTCCCCAGCGGGAGGCCAAGCTTTTCAGAAACAACAAGAGTCAGGCTGTACGAATCCCGGCTGACTTTGAGCTACCCGGTGACCGAGTGATGATCCACCGCGACGGCGATCGGCTCATTATAGAGCCTGTGCACCGGAAGAACCTCCTGGAAGTTCTGGCTGGTTTGGAGCCGCTTGGTCCTGAAGATCAGTTTCCTGATGTCGACGATACCCTGCTTCCTGTGAAGGAAATCGACCTGTGAGCAGGCTTTATATGCTGGACACCAATATCGTCTCGGAGCTTGCTCGAAACCCGATGGGCACAATCACCCGACGCATCGCCGAGGTTGGGCCCGATGCAATTTGCGTCAGCATTATCACGGCGTCGGAGTTGCGCTACGGGTGCGCCAAGAAGGGATCACCGAAACTTCTAGCACAGATCGAAGCCATCCTTGGCAGCATACCGGTGCTTGCGCTGGATCTGCCCGCCGATGCTGAATACGGTGGCATCCGGTGTGAACTGGAGGCTGCTGGCAAGCTTATCGGTCCAAATGACTTATTCATTGCCGCCCACGCCTCTGCCCTCGGAGCAGTTCTGGTGACGGCGAACATGGGCAAGTTCATGCGTATCCGCGCTTTGCAGGTCGAAAACTGGTTGATTTGAAAGGGCGAAAGGCCATTTTCTAATGTCGCTTTGTCCTGCCGCATCCTTCTTTCTGGATCCGTCCTTGGAATCCGGACCAACGAAAAGGATCATTGGTCACGTACAACCCCGAACCAAGCAGAAGTTCCATAAGATAGATTACGCCACTTTTACAATTATAAGTTGCGTAATTATGAGCGCGATCCCCGCGGTTGATGTCGACGCGTGGGTTGGTCAAATACCGTTTGATGATCGCAGTTCGTAGAGCACGTGATGGCGCAACGGATGTCCTTCGGCCAAATTGGGATGATCGAACTCACCGATCTGGCTCATCCCCAGCCGTCTCATCAAACCCCAGGAATTGCTGTTTGCGGGCACAGTGAAACTGACTATGCGGTCAAGCTTCAGATCGTTGAACGCAAAGTCGAGAGACCGTTCCGCGGCCTCGCGCGCGTATCCGGCGCCGTGGCGAGACGCTGAAAGCCGCCAACCGATTTCGACTGCAGGGGCAAACGGCAAAGCCGGCGAAACATTGTTGAGGCCGCAGAGGCCGATCAACGCGCCGCTTGCCTTCTCCTCCAGCGCCCAGAACCCCCAGCCATGATCCTCGAAGTGAAGGTCGATGCGGTCGAGCATCGCATTCGACTGTTCGTCGGTCATATGATTGAGATATCTGACGACATCGGGTTCGGCATTGATCGCGGCAAAGGGTTTGCGATCCTGCGGTCGCCAGGGTCTCAAAATCAGACGTTCGCTTTCGAGCCTCATCGTCCCTCTGCGATAGATCCTACCAGAGCGTCATGTGACGGTTGACGTCCTTGTAGAGCAGGTAGCGGAACCGGCCGGGGCCGCCGGCATAACATGCCTGCGGGCAGAAAGAACGCAGCCACATGAAGTCTCCGGCTTCGACTTCGACCCAATCCTGGTTCAGCCGATAGACGGCCTTGCCTTCCAGTACATAAAGACCATGCTCCATGACATGGGTTTCCATGAAGGGGATCACGGCGCCCGGCTCCAAAGTCACGATATTCACATGCATGTCGTAGCGGACATCGGCCGGATCGATGAACCGGGTCGTCCCCCAGCGTCCATCGGTGTCGGGCATCGCCGAGATGGCGTGTTCGTCCTCATGCGTGACGATCGCCGGTGGTGGCTCCAGCCCTTCGACCTCCTGAAAGGCCTTTCGAATCCAGTGGAATTTTGCTGCAGTCGAGCCGCCGTTTTTCAGGCGCCAGACCGAACCCGCCGGAATATAGGCGAATGAACCGGCGCGAAGCGCATGGCTGACGCCGTCGAGTTCCACGGCCATCTCGCCTTCGACGACGAACAGAACCGCTTCGGCCCGCTTGTCAGGCTCCGGCCGATCGCTTCCGCCGCCTGGCTGAACTTCCATCACATATTGCGAGAAGGTCTCGGAAAAACCGGAGAGCGGCCTGGAGAGAACCCATGCCCGTGTCCCCGTCCAATGCGGAAGGACGCTGGTGACGATGTCGGTCATGACGCTGCGCGGGATGACCGCATAGGCGGTGGTGAAAACGGCCTTGCTGGAAAGCAGTTCGGTTTGCGGCGGCAATCCGCCGAGTTTGGAATAATAATCTCTGTTCATCGGTCCAGGCTTCGCGGCATTTGGCACTGCATCTGCTTTATGCGCCGCTCACCTTCCAGGCAACTCTTAATTCGACCGTGAAAATCGATGCGGAGCCGACCGGCCCCGTTTCCGTCAGAACTCGACTTCCAGCTCGACGATCTCGTCCGGCTCGACCAACGCCCCTTCGGTCCATTCGCCCATCAGCGGCCAGGAAAGCACCGTCTCGACATAGGCTGCAAGCCGCGGCTCCAACTCCACCGCATAGGTGCGAAAGCGGGTGCAGACCGGCGCGTACATCGCATCGGCCACGGTCGGCGCGGTCCCGAACAGCCAGGGCCCGCCGTTTGCCTCGAGGCATTCGGTCCAGATCGCCTTGACGCGCTCGACATCGGGCCGCGCGCCCGAGAATATCTTGAAGCTTGCATGCCGCGCCTTGAGGTTCATCGGCAATGCCGAGCGCAGATTGTGGAAACCCGAATGCATCTCGCCCGAGACCGACCGGCAGCGGGCGCGCGCCGCGCGCTCGGCGGGCCAGAGCCCGGCTGTGGGCGCCACTTCGTGGAGATATTCCGCGATAGCCAGCGTGTCCCAGACCGTCACGTCGTCATGGGTCAGCCTCGGCACCAGAACCGACGGTGAAAGCAGAAGCAGTTCCTGGCGCGCCTCGTCATCCAGCTCCACAAGGACTTCGGCGAAGTCCAGCCCCGCCATCCGGCACAGCAGCCAGCCGCGCAGAGACCATGAGGAGTAGTTCTTCGAGGAAATCGTCAGTGCCGCTTGCGACATCGGGCTCTATCCTTGTCGGACAATGTTGCTTCTTCCTCGATAATCTTCTCGCATGGCAGGACATATTCCACTAGCATTTTTTGCACCGCCGCATCGATGCGGCAGTGCGGGAGATTTCGGCCATGCTCTATCAGGCCTATCAGTTCCAGGATGATCTCATCGCGCCCCTGCGCGATCTGGCACGGCGCCTGCAGATCTTCTCCGCGACAGCGTTCTGGGAACCTGTCGGCAGTATGGGCCGGCACTTCACTGCTGCGCTGGAGATGATCTCACGCTTCGAGATCACCCACGAACGTCCAGACTTCGCCATCACCTCGGCGATGATCGGCAACCGCATAGCGCCCGTCACCGTCGAGACCGTGCTCGACATGCCCTTCGGCACGCTGCTGCGCTTTGCGGCGGAAACAGACGCGCCGCGACCGCGGGTGCTGGTCGTCGCGCCGCTCTCCGGTCATTTCGCCACACTCCTGCGCGGCACCGTGCAGACCCTGCTGCGCGATCACGACGTCTATATCACCGACTGGGCCAATGCCCGCGACGTGCCGCTGTCGGCAGGGCGTTTCGGCATGGACGATTATGTGGACTATATCATCCGCTTCCTGGAGGAGATCGGTCCGGGTGCTCATATCCTCGCCGTCTGCCAACCCTGCGTGCAGGCGCTGGCCGCCGTTGCCGTGATGTCGGAAGAGCGGCATCCCGCCACCCCACGCACCATGACGCTGATGGCCGGGCCGATCGATCCGCGCGAAAGCCCGACGAAAGTCAACGAACTCGCGGTGTCGAAGTCGCTCGCCTGGTTCGAGAATTCGTTGATCGCAGCTGTTCCCTGGCGCTATCGGGGCGCCGGACGGCGCGTCTATCCCGGCTTCCTCCAGCTCGTCGCCTTCATGTCGATGAACATGGAGCGCCACCAGGACGCTCATCGCAAGCTTTACGACCATCTGGCGAAGGGTGAGACCGCCGAGGCCGGCAAGATCAAGAATTTCTATGACGAATATTTCGCCGTGCTCGACCTCACCGAGGAATTCTACATCGAGACCATCGAACGCGTCTTCCAGAAAGCGGAACTCGCAACCGGCGACTTGACCCACCATGGCCGCAAGGTCGATCCGGGCCAGATCCGCAACACCGCGCTTTTGACCGTCGAGGGCGGGCGCGACGATATCTGCGCCCTCGGCCAGACCTCGGCCGCGCACGATCTCTGTCGGGCGCTGCGCCCGCATCTGAAGCGCCATCATCTTCAGGCCAATGTCGGACATTACGGCGTCTTCAATGGCCGCCGCTGGGAGGGGGAAATCTACCCCGTCGTGCGCAACATGATCCTGGCCATGGAATAGTGCCCGCCAAATCCGAAACGCGATGGCAAGTTTACCGATCGGCCATCACCAGATGGCCCGGCCCGACTTCGCGATAAGAAGTGCTCGCGGGCTGATAGTCGACTGATCGCATCGGGCTCTTGATCTCGTCGTTTGCCACCATCCGCTTTTCGTGGCGACGGTCGGGATCGGGCACGGGCACTGCCGCAATGAGTTTCTTCGTATAGGGGTGCTGCGGATTTTCGAAGACCGCGGCCCGTGGGCCGATCTCGACGATCTCGCCGAGATACATCACCGCCACACGATGGCTGACGCGCTCGACGACCGCCATGTCGTGCGAGATGAACAGGAAGGCGAGGTTGAGGCTCTGCTGCAGGTCCAGCATCAGGTTGATGACCTGTGCCTTGATCGAAACGTCGAGCGCCGAGACGCTTTCATCGGCGACGATGACCTTCGGCCGCAAGGCAAGCGCGCGGGCAATGCAGATGCGCTGGCGCTGGCCGCCGGAAAATTCATGCGGATAACGCGCGGCCATATCCGCCGATAGACCGACCTTCACCAGCAGGTCGGCGACGACGTCTTTTGCCTGTTTTGGATTGCCCATCCTGTGTTCGAGATAGGGTTCGGCGATCGCAGCGCCGACCGTCATGCGCGGATTGAGGCTGGCAAAGGGATCCTGGAAGATCATCTGCACGGATTTGCGCATCTCGCGCAGATCCTTCCTGTCGAGGCCGAGCACCTCCCTGCCCTCGACGAGAACGGAACCGGCCTGCGGTTCGATCAGCCGCATGATGGCGCGGCCGGTCGTCGATTTGCCGCAGCCGGATTCACCGACCAGCGACAGCGTCTCGCCGGCATGAAGATCGAAGGAGACGTTTTCGACCGCGTGCACGCGGCTGGTCAGCCGGCCGAAGAGACCGGAATGAATGTCGAAGCGCTTCGTAAGGTTCTTCACCTGCAGGACCGGCGTCGCAGCGACGGTATCGGCGGCCTCGGCGGGAATGTCGGATTCACCCGTCGCGGTATTGACCACGGGGAAGCGCAGCGGCCGTTGCCGGCCCTGCATCGAGCCGAGCACCGGCACGGCTGATAGTAACGCCCTGGTATAGGGATGTTTGCCACGGTGGAAGATATCGGCGGTGGCGCCGCTTTCCACCTGTTCGCCGCGATACATCACCACCGTCCTGTCGGCGATCTCGGCAACGACGCCCATATCATGGGTGATGAAGAGAACGGAGGTCCCCTCCTCGTCCTGCAGCATCTTGATGAGATCGAGGATCTGGCCCTGGATGGTCACGTCGAGCGCCGTTGTCGGCTCGTCGGCAATCAACAGCTTCGGCCGGCTGGCGAGCGCCATGGCGATCATCACCCGCTGGCGCATGCCGCCGGAGAAACGATGCGGATATTCGCCGAAGCGCGAAGCGGCCGAGGGGATGCGGACCTTTTCCAGCAGCCTTATCGTCTCGGCTTTGGCATCGGCCCTGCTCATGTCTGAATGGCAGAGCAGCGCTTCGGAAATCTGATCACCGATGGTGAACAGCGGATTGAGCGATGTCATCGGCTCCTGGAAGATCATCGCCACCTCGTTGCCGCGCACCTGCCGCATGGCATTTTCCGGCAACGCCAGAAGGTCGCGTCCGCCGAGCATGACGCGGCCCTCGACACGGCTCGTATCCGCCTGCAGCAGCCGCATGATCGAGAGAGAGGTGACGCTCTTGCCCGAGCCGGATTCGCCGACGATCGCCACCGTCTCGGCTGGCGCCACCGTGAAGGAAACGTCGCGCACGACCGGCTTCCAGACGCCGTCCACCAGGAAGGACGTCGTCAGCCTTTCGACGGAAAGAACGTCGGTCGTCGTCTGGATCGGTTGCGTTTGGGCACTGGCCATGGCGGTTCCTCTTGCGACGGGTAAGCGGCGGATCAATCCGGCCAGCGCAGAACACCGTCGAAGCGGTGCCTGCTGCGGTTTTCGATCGGCGTTGCGATGATCTCGTTGGAGGCGCGCGCCTTGTCGAGTTCCTGCGCCAGGCGCTCCGCGACGATTGTCTCCTCGCCCGGATGCAGATTGCACGGGTCGAGGTAGAAATAGCGGTGCTCCACCTCGTGATCGCGCACGATGATCGGCGGGCTGCCCTTGGCAAGCGCATCGGCCAGATCCCAGGCGGTGATATGCGCCTGCTCGGGATCGACGATCAGGCGCAGCCGATCGAGCGGATTGTGGGTCGGATCGGGCTCGATCAGCGCGGTGAGGCCCGGGCGGCCGTCGAGCGTGCGCTTCCACAGGTTGAGATAGCTGGTCTCGCGTTCCCGGATGCCGGCATGGTCGCGGTTTTCCCAGGCTTCGAGCGCTGCCATGACGCCGAAGATGCTCTCCTTGCCGACCTTCATGCCGCGACCGATGCCCATGTTCTGCACGAAGGCGTGGCGCACCAGCTCCTTCCTGCCGGCAACGATGCCCGAGGTCGGGCCGCCGAGGAATTTGTGGCCAGAGTAGAGCGCGATATCGGCCCCCTGCTCCAGGAAGATCCGCAGGTCATATTCCGAGGCCGCATCGACGATCACGGGCACGCCCTTGGCATGGGCGATCTCGACGAATTCCTTGAGGTTCAACAGGCCGTAGTCGACGACATGGTGGGAGACGACATAGACGGCGGCTGCGGTCTTGTCGGTGATGGAGTTTTCCATGTGGAAGCGATGCGTCGAGGTCGCCTGCCCCACAAGCACGACCTTGCCGCCGGCAAGCCGGATCGCCTGGTCGACCGGGGCGCCGTAACTGACGACATGGCCCATCTGCACCAGCACTTCGTTCTTCTCCGGCACGACATCCGGCAACCTCTCGATCGCCAGCAGATTGTTGCCGGTGATCGCGCCGGCGACGGCGAGCGAAATGCCGGCCGAGCAGGAGGCGGTGACGAAGCCCGCCTCGCCGCCGGTCAGGCGGGCGATGACGCCACTTGCTTTGCGCTGCAGATCGTTGATCTCGACGAAGTGAGGCAGGATCGATGCCATCGCCTCGATCGCTTCGGGAACGACGATCGATGCGCCGAGGCTGGTCATCGTGCCCGATACATTGATGACAGGGCGCAGGCCGAGCGACGGGCGGATATCAGTGGACATGGAGATCTCCAGGATTCTGGGTCGAAAAACGAAACATGGGGCGGTCGATCAAGTGTGTCGAGCTCCCGTCAGCCGTGCAAGGCGACGATCGCCTCGATCTCGACGGTGATGTTGCCGGGCAGCGAGCCGAAGCCGACGGCCGAGCGGGCATGTTCGCCGGCCGGACCGAAGACTGCGATCAGCAGATCCGAGCAGCCGTTGATGACGCTCGGATGATCCTCGAACTCAGGCACGGCATTGACCATGCCGAGCAGTTTCACCACCCGCTTGACCCGGGTGAGATCGCCGAGCGCGTCATGCATGACTGCAAGCAGGTTGATACCGGTCAGCCGCGCATGACCGTAGGCCGCTTCGACACTGACGCCGGCGCCGACCTTGCCGGCATGCATGAAGCCGTCGGCCTCGCGCGGTCCTTGACCGGAGAGGTAGAGCATGTTGCCTTCGACTACGTGCGTCACGAAATTGGCGATCGGCGGCGGTGGCGGCGGAAGCGTAATGCCGAGGGCGGCAAGCCGTTCGTAAGGCGAGTTCTCGACCTTGCCGGCGGCGGTAGGAAACTGATTCACGCAAACTCCTGTCATGCGAATTTCGATTGGGCCGACGCTTGGTCGGCAGATTAAAGATCCTTGCGAAGTCTTGGATCGAGCATGTCCCTGAGGCCGTCACCGACCATCTGCAGCGACAGCACGGAGAGAATGATGGCGACGCCAGGAAACAGCGTCATCCAGTCGGCCTGGCCGATATACTGGCGGCCGGCGGCGATCATCGTTCCCCAGGTCGGGATTTCGGGGCTGACGCCGAGGCCGAGGAAAGACAGGCCGGCTTCGGCGAGCATCGCGCTGGCGAAGAGGAAGGTCGCCTGCACCAGGATCGGCGACAGCAGATTGCGCAGCACATGCCGCGTCATGATATGGAAGGTGGAAATGCCGAGCGCCCTTGCCGCCTCGACATAGGGCAGTTCGCGAATGACCAGTGTCGACGCGCGGACGATGCGGGCAAGGCGCGGCGCATAGACGATCGACAGCGCGATGATAACAGTCGTGAGCGATGGGCCGAGGGCGGCGACGAGCGCGATCGCCAGCAGAATATCCGGAAACGCCATCATCGCGTCGATCAGCCGGGCGATCGGCGTATCGAGCTTCTGGAAGAAGCCGGCAAGCAGGCCGAGCGTCACGCCGATGATGGCCGAGAGCGTCACGACCGCAACACCGACGAGCAGCGACAGGCGGCCGGCGAAGATCGTACGTGAGAAGACGTCTCGGCCGAACTCGTCGGTGCCAAAGAAAAAGGTGCCGCTCGGCGGCTTCAGCCGGTTGACGATGGAAAGCTTGGACGGCGAATAGGGCGCGACAACAGGCGCGAAGACCGCCAGAAGCACGAAGATCGTCAGGATCACCAGGCCGCAGGCGACCGTCTTGCGCTTCAGCAGGCGCTTAGCGAATTTGCTGCCCTCGCCCTCGCCTTCGGCTGGTTTGATTGCAATATCGGCCATCAGTAGCGCACCCTCGGATCGATCAGCAGATAAAGCATGTCGATCGCAAAATTGATCAGCACGTAGAGCGCGGCGATGACGAGCAGAGCCCCCTGGATGACGGGATAATCGCGGCGCAGAACCGCCGAGACGACGAGATTGCCGACGCCCGGCAGGCCGAAGACGGTTTCGGTGACGACGGCGCCCGAAATCAGTACCGCTGCCGTCAGGCCGATCACCGTCAGGATCGGGATCAGCGCATTCTTCAGCGCGTGCTTGAGGATCACCCGGCGCTCGATCAGCCCCTTGGCGCGGGCCGTGCGGATATAATCGTCGCCAAGCACATCGAGCATCGAGGCGCGAGTGAATCGCAGGATCAGCGCCGAAGAGACGATGCCGAGCGCAAAGGCGGGCAGCGTCAGGTGATACATCCGCTCGAAGAAGGTCGAGCCGGGACCGCCATAGCCTGAAACCGGGAAAAGATTGAGCCTGACGGCGAAAAACTGCATCAGGATAAGACCGAGCCAAAAGCTTGGAATGCTGGCGGCAAACATCGCAAGAGTCGTTGCCGCCTGGTCGACGAAGGAGCCGCGCCGATAGGCGGCATAGATGCCGATCGGCAAGGCGATGATGCTGGCAATAGCAAGCGAAAACAGCGTCAGGAAGAAGGTCGGCTCGGCCCGGTCGAGCAAGGCCGAGGTGACAGGCATGTTGAGGAAGATTGACTGGCCGAGATCGCCCTTCAGCAACTGGCCGATATAATAGACATATTGCAGGCCGAGAGACTGATCGAGGCCGAGCCGGGATCTGAGGTCGGCAATATCCTGCGGCGTCGCATCCGGCCCGAGCATGACGGCGGCCGGATCTCCCGGCGTCACGCGCACGATGACGAAGACGATCGTGACGACGAGAAACATCACGACGATCATGCCGAACAGGCGCTGGAGGATGTAGCGTATCATGAATGCCTAGCAAACCTTTGCAGATGCTGCGAAAAAGAAGACCGGTACCGGTCAGGAATGGCCGGTACCGATGGCGATGCTTACTTCTTGATCGACGCATTCCAGAAATACGGCCATGGAGCCGGATCGACGCCTTCGAGCTTGGTCGATTCTGCCGAAACGGCGTTGAAGTCACCGATCTTCATGAAGGGTGCGTCGGCATAGACGGCCTTCTGGACATCGGCCCAGAGCGCCACACGCTTCTTCGGATCGACTTCCGAGGTAAAGGCATCGACGGCGGCCTTGCGGGCCGGCGTATCCCACCAGCCCGGCGAGCTGGTCGAAAGCGAGCCGATGAGGGCCGGCTCCGGCAGGAACGGGCTATGGGTGATGTAGATATCCCAGAGCTTCGGATCGGTGCGGCGCTGCGTCAGCGTCGCCCAGTCCACAACCTGCATATCGACGGTGAAGCCGGCAAGCTTCAGATATTCGGCGGCGACCTGCGCCATCTTGTAATGGAACTCGTATTGGCGGCTGGTCAGGATGCGGATCGGTTCGCCGTTGTAACCGGCCTTCTTGGCGGCAGCCGCCGCCCCTTCCGGATCGGCGACGTTATAGGCGCCCTCGACGCCGGCATCCGTCGACCAGGCAAAAGTCTTCGGATAGATGGCGCCGTCGAGCGCGTAGAAATCCTTGCTGCCGAAAGCCGCGGCCAGCATGTCTTCCATGCTGAGCGCCTGGCGGATCGCCTTGCGGACCTCGACATTCTTGTTGATACCATCGGCCGTGTTGAAGACGAAGACCGGATAACCGAAGGGCTTCAGGATGATCGGCTGCGAGGCGGTGGAGGCCTTCAGCTTGTCGTAGGATTCCACAGGGATCGAGTCGACATAGTCGTACTGGCCGGAAATAGCGGCCTCGACGCGGGTGTTCGGATCGGGCACCGGCACGAAGCGGATCTCATCGAGATATTGATGGCGGGCGCCGCCATAACCATTGCTGTCGCCTTCGCGGGACTTGTAGCCGTCGAAGCGAACGAGCTGGATATACTGGTCGGCCTTGCGCTCCTTCAGCATATAGGGACCGGTGCCGATGAATTCCTTCATCGGCTCGTCCTGCTTTTCTGACGGGATGATGATCGCCGCCGAATTGTTGAAGGCGAGCAGCGAGGTCAGCGGCGCATAAGGCTGCTTCAGCGTGATGGTGACGGTCGCCGGATCGACTGCGGTGACTTTGTCGATGAAACCGGCCACCTGCTTGCCGCGCGAGGCGATCTTCATCCAGCGGCCGAGCGAGGCGACGACATCTTCCGAGGTCATGTCGGTATTGTCGTGGAACTTGATGCCGGTCCTGAGCTTGATCGTATAGGTTTTGCCGTCGGCGCTGATCTCAGGCAGGCTTTCGGCCAGAAGCGGCGTGACGTTCCAGCTCTTGTCGAAGGTGTAGAGTGTTTCGAAAATGTGCTGCGTGACGATGCCGACGAGATCGGCCGTCGACGACATCGGATCGAGCGTCGGCGGCTCACCGATCGTCGCAACGTTGATGACGCCGCCCTTTTCCTGGGCAAAGAGCGTCGAAGGCAGGGCGACGAGCGCAGTGCCGAGAAGGAATGCGACCAATGTTTTCATGTGAGGGCTCCCGATTTAGTTCCACAATTATGTAATTCATCTTTTTGTAACAGAATAGGAGATGGATCGATCCTGTCAAGCACGGGCGACAGATTATGCTCGCGGCGGATGCTGGGACGCCGGAAAAACACACAATCTTCGGCTGCGCCCGCCTGCACCAAGACCGCGCATTATGCCAAGGTGGGTCAATCGCCCTGCAGTGAGGCTTTAACGGAACGGGAGAACAGGATGAGCATCGATTTCAACGACGGCAAGTGGCTGAACGAGCCGCCACACTGGCTCGCGAACGAAGCCGGCCTCACCCTGACGACCGATGAAAAGACCGATTTCTGGCGGGAGACCCATTACGGCTTCACCCGCGACAGCGGCCATTTCCTCGCCTTTGCCACGGCCGATAGCTTCACCGCCCAAATCCGCGTCCAGGGCGAATTCCGCACCCTCTACGACCAGGCCGGCCTGATGGTGCGCATCGACGAGAAACGCTGGGTGAAAACAGGCGTCGAATTCACCGACGGCGAAGCCTTCCTCAGCACCGTCGTCACCGATGGCAAGTCCGACTGGTCTGTGGCGCAGCCTTTCAAGGAATTGGAGGATTTCCGCATCCGCGTGACCGTCGCCAACGGGGCGATGCGTATCCAGGCCTCACGCGACGGCAGCCGCTGGCCGCTGCTGCGGTTAGCGCCCTTCCCCGCCGCCGCGCACTACGAGGTTGGGCCGGCCGCCTGCACGCCGGAGCGCAGCGGACTGAGCGTGCGCTTTTCAGAGTTTTCGATTGGGGCGGCGATTACGACGGAGTTGCATGACTTGAGTTAGGGGGTTCCGGAATGCGCTCAGGTCGCATTTAGAAGCCCCAACAATATAACCCGACGACGCAAAACTACAAATCATGAGTCTCTGCTCGATAACTCTTCTCAATTCGCTCAACCAGCAAGGGTGCGCTGATGATACCGAGGACCGGATATCTCTTTTCCTCATCAGAAAGGCCTCGAGTCAGCATCACTTCCGTTTCGCCATTCCACAACCACCAAGGCCCCCGCCGCCCGTCCCTATCCCGGGCACTGGTCCGAAAGGTGGGAAAGACGGAATTTGCATCGGTGACGCTACTGTTTCCGACATTTGCCACTAGGCCTTCGCCAACTGCTTTTTGGACGGGGAAAAAGGCAGAAAATAACAGGGGAGAGGTGACCACTTCGCCGAAATTATTGGGCCTGTCGCTGTGAAAACCATCAAACACGCGAAGCAGGTATCCGTAGCGAAAATGCTTATGAGTCACTTGGGCGTAGCAAACGCCTCTCGACGTTAGAATCTGAATTACGTTACCAATCTTTATGCGCTTAGCCATATCCAGACCCAGAATACTTCCTCTCGTCGTGAGGCATTTCGTTGGAAAAATGAGGATTTGTCATCAAGCTCATCAACTCGGGTGCGGCAACCGCTTCAGCGCTTTAGCACTCCATGCACCAGGTAGGCACACGCAGTATGAGCATCAAGATTTGGGGTACTTGAGAAACGCCCAGGTATCTGCTTTTAGATTCATCTCATTTGCCAGCGCCTGAATGTTCGCCAGTTCCTCCGGAGCCAGCACCACATCATACTCGCGCAACTGCGTGCATAGATTTTCCAACGCAACCACACACTCATTATGCTCCGCAAGGGATATGTACTCGCGAATATCTTCCCCCGCTAACCGCCCGTTAAAATCACTGATCAAATCAATTAGTCGCTTCTCGATTTCCATCCATCCGCACCTCAAGAGTGTGGGTAACGAAGCGGCGCCATAACAATATCCGGTTACCTATCACTGAACCTTCACCTACCGGGTTTAGAGTCTCGGCGAATTGAATAGCCGGCGATCCCCGCTGTCAAACCCCTCGCTTCGAAAATCACTGCCATCCTCACTGCCCACCTTGGCAAGGCTGCAGAGCTACGAACATTGCTTGTGGGTATGGCACCGCTTTGCCGAGCTGAGCCCGACAATCTGCGCTGGGATGTCTCGAAGTGATCTAACATTTGTTCAAGATAGAGCGTCCTTTCGCGGCCCTACCGCAAGAACAAGATCAAATGACTGCGAGTGCATCGCAGCACACTTGACAAAGATAAGCTGCCTGTATTTTACTCAAGCCTGCGGAATAGGCAGACGGCCTGCCGCGTTGACATGACTCCGATAGTCTCTGGGCAGTTTCGCCCCATGACGCCTCATCGCTCGATGGGACCAGCGTCGTGGGGTTTTTTGATGTGGTCACTTGATGAACGACGCGCTGAAAATCGGCATCCTCTTTTCGACCACCGGCCCCTACGGTTCGATGGGCCGCGACGCGCGCGACGGCGCCGATTTCGCGATGGCCGAATATGCCGGCGTCGAAGGTCTGGCAATCGAACCGGTCTTCTTCGATCCGCATGCCGATCTTGCCGCCTATCTCGACGGCGCGCGCCATCTTCTGCGCGCCGGCTGCCGCCACATCGTCGGCACGATTACCTCGGCGGCGCGCAAGGAGGTCATCCCGCTCGTCGAGAAACATGACAGCCTGCTCTGGTACATGTGCCCCTATGAAGGTTTCGAGGCCAACGAGAACGTCATCTATGTCGGCGGCTGCCCGAACCAGCATCTGCTGCCGCTTTTCGAGCACCTGATCCCGCGTTACGGTGCAAGACCCTATCTCGTCGGCGCCAACTATGTCTGGGGCTGGGAGATGAACCGGCTCGCCCGCGAACTCATTACCAATGCCGGCGGCGAGGTGCTTGGCGAACGCTATCTTCCGCTCGAGGAAACCGCCGTCGAACGCATCGTCGCCGAGATCGCGCAGCGCCGCCCGAGCTTCATCCTCAACAATCTGATCGGCCCGTCGAGCTATGCCTTCCTGGAGGCGATCAAGGCCCTCGGTGATCGCGACCCGGCCTTCCGTGCGGAAAACTGCCCGGTGGTGAGCTGCGACCTGATGGAATGCGAGCTCGACGATATTGCCGCCGGCGCGGCCGCTGGCCAGCTTTGCGCCGCTTCCTATTTCGACAGTATCGCGACCCTAGAGAATGCCGCCTTCAAGGCCCGTGTCACTGAGCGTCACGGCGCGGAGCGGCGTGTCTCCAGCGTCTTTGCCAGCGCCTATACGGCCGTCCGGCTCTGCGTCGACGCGATCGTCGCTGCCGGCGGTGACGATCCCGACGCCGTCCGGCGCGAGCTCTACAATAGATCCTGGCCGACGCTGTTCGGCGCGCTTTCGATCGACCGCGAGACCAATCATGCCGCCCTGCCCTTCCATCTCGGCCGGATCAACGCCGACAACGGCTTCGATGTCGTCGCCTCGCGGCCGCCGCTCGCCGCCGACCCCTATCTGACCGGCCGCAACCGACAGGCCTTGCCGCGGCTAAGGGTGGTGTCATGAGAGAGACACCCAATTTTACCGGCTGGCAGGCGATGGTCCTGCATCGCGAGGACGGCAACACCGACAAGCTGATCCGCCAGCTTCGCCTACTCGGCATCCATGCAATGCTGCAATGGGCGCCGCTTTCGGCCGCGGCACTGCCCGATCTCGTCATCGTCGATGCCGACCAGGGCTGGGACGATCTGCTGCCCTGGAACGGCGAAACGCCTGCCTGCCCCGTCGTCGCCTTGCTTGGTTCGGAAGCGCCCGGCCGCATCGCCTGGGCGCTCGCACAGGGTGCCGGCGCGATCATCGCCAAGCCGATTGCCACATCGGCCGTCTATCCGGCGCTTGTCATGGCCGTCTCCATTCATCAGGAGCGCAAAGCGACTGCGGAAAAGCTGCAATATCTCGAGGAGCGCGTCCGGCTGCGGCCGCTCGTGCACGCCGCCGTCGAAAAGCTTCAGGCCGCACGCGGCATCGACGAGGAGAGCGCTTACGCAATCCTGCGCAACTGCGCCATGCGCCGCCGCCTGCCGATGGAGCAGATAGCAGCCTTCATTCTGGCGGGTGCCGAACCTCTGCCGGAGGCGGGCTGATGCATGTGCTGAAACAGATGATCCGCCAGCCGACGGCCCTCTTCGGCCTGATCGTCGTTACACTCGTCATCGGGCTCGCCATCGCAGCGCCGTGGATCGCGCCGTTCAGCCCCGACGAGCAGATGTTTGACGGCCTCTCGCTCGAAGGCGCGCCGCTGCCGCCGGGCGGTCCCTATCTGCTCGGCACCGACACGCTCGGCCGCGACCTCTTCTCCCGCCTGCTCTTCGGTGCCCGCACCTCGCTGATCATCGGCCTTGTCGCCAATGGCATCGCGGTGGCGATCGGCCTCTTCGTTGGCATCGTTGCCGGTTATCTCCGCGGGCTGCCGGGCAACATCCTGATGCGCTTCACCGATCTGATGATGGCCTTTCCGGCGCTGCTGCTCGCCATCGTGCTCGCGGCATTGCTGAAGCCGAGCCTGTGGATCGTCGCCATGGTGATCGCGCTCGTCAACTGGGTGCAGGTCGCCCGCATCGTCTATACCGAGACGCGCGGCCTGGTGGAGCGCGACTTCATCATGGCCGAGCGCTCGCTCGGCGCCGGCCATATGCGCGTGCTCTTCATGCATATCCTGCCGCATCTCGTGCCGACGGCAATCGTCTGGGGAACACTCGGCATCGCCACCACCGTGCTGCTCGAGGCCACACTCTCCTTCCTCGGCGTCGGCGTCCAGCCGCCGCAGCCCTCCTGGGGCAATATCATCTTCGAGAGCCAAAGCTATTTCCAGGCCGCCCCCTGGCTGGTCTTCATTCCCGGCGCGATCATCCTTCTGACGGCGCTTTCCTTCAATCTGGTGGGCGACGCGCTGCGCGACATTCTCGACCCGACCCAGCGCGGGAGGGGCTGATGGCGTCCCTCATGCTGCGCCGGTTGGCGCAGGCGGCTCTCATCCTGCTCGGCGTCGCGGCCATCACCTTCGTGCTGCTCTACGCCCTTCCGGCCGATCCTGCCCGCATGATCGCCGGCCGCAGCGCTACGGCCCAGACGGTCGCCAACATCCGCCATGAGCTCGGCCTCGACCAGCCGCTGCTGGTCCAGTTCGGCACCTATCTCGGCAATCTGCTGCACGGCAATCTCGGCCGCTCCTATGCGCAGAAGACCGATGTCTGGACGCTGATTGCCGCCCGCCTGCCGGCGACGCTGACACTGATGCTTGCCGGCATCGTCGTCGAGGTGGTGCTCGGCCTGACGCTCGGCACCATCGCCGCGGTGCGCCGCGGCGGCTTCGTCGACCGGCTGGTGATGATGGCCTCCTTTGTCGGCACCTCGGCGCCGCAGTTCCTTGTTGCCCTGCTGCTGCTCTACCTGCTGGCGGCAACGCTCGGCTGGTTTCCGATGAGCGGCTACGGCAGCTTCTCGCATCTCGTCCTGCCGGCCGTCACACTCGGCATATGCGGCGCCGGCTGGTACGCCCGCATGGTGCGCTCATCGATGATCGACGTGCTGAACCAGGATTATGTCCGCACGGCGCGCGCCAAGGGCCTTTCCTCGAAGCGCGTCATCCTGCGGCATGCACTGCCCAATGCCGTGCTGCCGATCATCGCCATGATCGGCATCGATATCGGCCAGTTCATGGGCGGCGTGGTCGTGGTCGAAGCGGTCTACGGCTGGCCCGGCATCGGCCAGCTCGCCTGGCAGGCGATCCAGCAGGTCGACATCCCGATCATCATGGGCGTCACGCTGACGTCGGCGCTCGCCATCATCATCGGCAATCTGCTTGCCGACCTCGTCGCGCCGGTCATCGATCCGCGCATCCGCACACGCTGACAGCAACCAAAGAAGGGGAACCAAGATGTTCAAACGCTGGCTGCAACAGACGACCATGGCAACGATGGTGGCGCTCGCCCCATTGTCCGTCATGGCCGAGGAAACGCCCAAGCAGGGCGGCGATATCGTCGTCACCTACAAGGACGACATCACCACGCTCGACCCGGCGATCGGCTACGACTGGGTCAACTGGTCGATGATCAAGAGCCTCTATTCCCGCCTGATGGACTATGCGCCCGGCACGCCGAACCCGGTTCCCTCGCTTGCCGAAAGCTTCACCGTTTCGCCCGATGGCTTGACCTATACCTTCAAGCTGCACAAGGGTGTGAAGTTCTCGAACGGCCGTGAGGTCGTCGCCTCCGACGTGAAATATTCGATCGAACGCGCCGTCGATCCGAAGACGCAAGGCCCCGGCGCCGGCTTCTTCGGCGCCATCAAGGGCTTCGAGGATGAAACCGGCGGCAAGACGACGACGCTCTCCGGCATCGAGACCCCGGATGATAGCACCGTCATCTTCAACCTCTCGCGTCCCGACGCCACCTTCCTGCACGTGCTTGCGATCAACTTCGCCTCAGTCGTGCCGAAGGAAGCCGTCGAGGCGGCCGCCGGCGACTTCGGCAAGAAGCCGGTCGGCTCCGGCACCTTCATCCTGAAGGATTGGACGATCGGCCAGCAGCTCGTTTTCGAGCGCAACAAGGATTATTTCGTCAAGGGCGTTCCCTATATCGACAGCTTTAAGGTCGAAGTCGGCCAGGAGCCGCTGGTGGCGCTCTTGCGCCTGCAGAAGGGCGAGGTCGATATTGCCGGCGACGGCATTCCGCCGGCAAAATTCCTCGAAATCAAGAATTCGGCCGACGGCGCGCAGATGATCGTCGACGGCGAACAACTGCACACCGGCTACATCACGCTGAACACCAAGGTGAAGCCCTTCGACAACGTCAAGGTTCGCCAGGCGCTGAACATGGCGATCAACAAGGACCGCATCACCCGCATCCTCAACGGTCGCGCAACGCCTGCCAACCAGCCGCTGCCGCCGCTGATGCCGGGCTACGACAAGTCCTTCACCGGCTATGCCTATGACGTGGCGAAAGCCAAGGCGCTGCTGGCCGAAGCCGGCTATCCCGATGGCTTCGAGACCGTGCTCTACTCCACCAACACCGATCCGCAGCCGCGTATCGCCCAGGCGATCCAGCAGGATCTGGCCGCCGTTGGCGTCAAGGCCGAAGTCCGGGCGCTGGCCCAGGCAAACGTCATCTCGGCCGGCGGCACCGAAGGCGAAGCGCCGATGATCTGGTCGGGCGGCATGGCCTGGATCGCCGACTTCCCGGATCCGTCCAACTTCTACGGCCCGATCCTCGGCTGCGCCGGCGCGGTTCCGGGCGGCTGGAACTGGTCATGGTACTGCAATGCCGATCTCGACAAGCGCGCCGTTGCCGCCGACTCCATGTCCGATCCGGCAAAGGCGACCGAGCGCACCGCCGCCTGGGGCAAGATCTTTACCGACATCATGGCCGATGCGCCGTGGATCCCTGTCATCAACGAACGCCGCGTCGTCGCCAAGTCGCTGCGCATGGGCGGCGCTGACAACATCTACATCGATCCGACCCGCGTCATCAATTACGACGCGATCTACGTCAAGCAATAGACCCAAGGATCGAACCTTCCCGGCGCTAACCGGGAAGGCCATAAATTTCAGGGAGACATGACATGTGCATCGCCTGCACCCACACCATTCACCGCGCCCAGCATAATTTCGGCTGGAACAAGGATTTCGCCCCCGCCGTCGTCGCCAAGCCCGGCGAGACGATCCACTTCGAATGTATGGATTCATCAGGTGGCCAACTCCGAAGCGACGCCACGCTGGAAACGCTGAACGCGCTCGATTTCGGCAAGATCAACCCGGTCTCCGGCCCGGTCTATGTCGAAGGCGCCAAGCCCGGCGATGCGCTGAAGGTGACGCTGCGCAAGTTCATTCCCTCGGGCGTCGGCTGGACGGCCAATATCCCAGGCTTCGGCCTGCTTGCCGATCAGTTCAAGGTTCCGGCGCTGCATGTCTGGTCCTATGACGCCAACAGCATGGTGCCTGCCCTTTACGGCCCGGGCGGCCGTGTGCCGCTGAAGCCCTTCGCCGGCACGATCGGCGTCGCACCCGCCGAGCCCGGCACCCATTCCGTCGTTCCCCCACGTCGCGTCGGCGGCAACATGGATATCCGCGACCTGACGGCAGGGGTGACGCTCTATCTGCCCGTCGAGGTCGACGGTGCGCTGTTTTCGATCGGTGATACCCATGCCGCCCAGGGCGACGGCGAAGTCTGCGGCACGGCGATCGAGAGCCAGATGAACGTCGAAGCGACGATCGAGCTCGTCAAGGACGCCAAGCTGCAGACGCCGCGCTTCACCACAACCGAACCGGTGACCCGCCATCTCGACGGCGCCGGCTACGAAGTCACGACAGGCATCGGCCCTGATCTGATGACCGGGGCGCGCGAAAGCGTCATGCGCATGATCGATCTTCTCGGCGCCGAACACGGCATGAGCGCCATCGATGCCTATCTGCTCAGCTCGGTCTGCGGCGATCTCCGGATCAGCGAGATCGTCGACCAGCCGAACTGGGTGGTTTCCTTCTACTTCCCGAGGATCGTGTTCGCGTGAACGAAGCCATGCCAGCCGCAGCGCCGGTGCTCAGCCTTCGCAATCTGAGCGTCGATGCCCGCACACCCGAAGGCCGCAGGCCGGTGCTCCAGGATGTCAGCTTCGCGCTTGCAAGCGGCGAAACGCTCTGCATCGCCGGCGAATCCGGCTCCGGCAAGTCGGTCACCTCGCTGTCGATCATGGGGCTGTTGCCGAAAGCCTCGCTGCGGGTCGCCTCCGGCAGCGTGCTGCTTGGCGAGCGCGACCTGCTTAAGCTTTCCGATCGGGCGATGCGCAGCGTGCGCGGCGGCGATATCGCCATGGTGTTCCAGGAGCCGATGACCTCGCTCAACCCGGTCATGTCGGTCGGCAACCAGCTGACCGAGGCAATCCGCGCGCACCAGGGCAGCGAGAACGCCGAGGCGGTGGCGCTGAAGATGCTCGATGCCGTGCAGATCACCGAGCCGGCCCGGCGGCTGAAGCAATATCCGCACGAGCTTTCCGGCGGCATGCGCCAGCGGGTGATGATCGCGATGGCGCTCTCCTGCCGGCCGAAGGTGCTGATCGCCGATGAGCCGACGACCGCACTCGACGTCACCGTTCAGGCGCAGATCCTCCGGCTGATGCGCGAGTTGAAGCGCGAATTCGGCGCCTCGATCATCCTGATCACCCACGACATGGGCGTTGTCGCCGAAATGGCCGACCGCGTCGTCATCATGCAGAATGGCAGGATCGTCGAGCAGGGAACGGCGCTCGCCGTCTTCCAGCGGCCGAAGGAGGCCTATACGCAGCAATTGCTCGCCGCCGTCCCGCGGCTCGGCGCACTTGCCGGCACCGACCGTCCGCCGCGCATCACCCAGCGCGCCGTCGAGACGCTGCATCCGGACCGCACGCCGGTTCTGAACGTGCGCGACCTCACCGTCACCTATGGCACTGCCGCAAGCCGGTTTTTCAAGGGCAAGCCGCCGGTTGCAGCCGTGAACAGCGTTTCCTTCGATATCCTGCCGGGTGAAACGCTCGGCCTCGTCGGCGAAAGCGGCTCCGGCAAATCGACGACGGGCAAGGCCGTGCTCGGTCTCATCCCCTTCAAGGGCAACGTCCTGATCGACGGCCGTGACATCGCTGGGCTCAGCCAGCGTGAGATGCGGCCCGTGCGCCGCTCGGCGCAGATGATCTTCCAGGATCCCTATGCCTCGCTCGACCCGCGCATGGCCGTCGGCAAGGCGATCGGCGAACCGATGGTCATCCACGGTATCGGCAACCACAGCGAACGGCAGGACCGCGTCGCAGAACTGCTGCGCCGGGTCGGCCTGACGCCTGATGCGGCGACGCGCTACCCGCACGAATTTTCAGGCGGCCAGCGCCAGCGCATCTGCATTGCCCGGGCGCTGGCGCTGGAGCCCAAGCTGATCGTCGCCGATGAGAGCGTCGCAGCGCTTGACGTCTCCGTCCGCGCCCGCGTGCTCGAACTGCTGCTCGAACTGCAGGAAACGATGGGGCTCGCCTATCTGTTCATCTCCCACGACATGGCGGTGGTCGAGCGCATGTCCCATAACGTCGCCGTCATGCGCGCCGGCCGCATCATCGAAACCGGCACACGGCGGGACATCTTCGAGAACCCGAGGGATGATTACTCAAGAGCGCTGATCGCCGCGGTTCCGATCCCTGATCCGGAGGTCTATCGCGGCAGGGAAGCGCATGCGTGATTGAGGGTACTTGGTATCGCATTTGAGATCAGGTAATTCCGTCGTTGTATGGCGCCTTACGCAAGACTTCCTCGATTTCCAATTCTCTTTTTAGCCGCCATTCCTTTGACGCGAGTTCCAAATAGCCTAAGCTGCTCCTGAAACATAAGCCTTCTGAATTCCGTGCCTGGCTTGCCATGCGTGGCCGCATGGCTGGAAGCCATGTCATGCGTTATGTCCGAAAATAGAAAATACAAAACATCGTCGATTGACGAGCATTTCACTCTCTCCAGCTCAACGCCACGCTCTTCAACGACGTAATATATTTCGTCACTGTCTTTAAGATCGACGTATGGCGTCGCCATCCCATCACCTTGAAATTGAACGATGGTTTTTCCGGCAGGCACCCCGATTTTATGGGCGACCTCCAAGAAGCGGTTCTCTATCTCTGCCCTTTTCGACATGCTGTTTACCCATTGACGTGGAAGTTTCGTCCCGCGGCGATTGGAACCTCGGCAGGTTTTGCGGCCTATCTCAAATATCAAACCCTATTATCATCGTCGCGTCACAGCACTCGCCAGGGCACTGCGAGGACCGGTCCATGGATCACCAGCCTGATGTGAGGCGCCAGCAACCGCTACCTGACTGACTATGATGATAAAGTGGTCCCTGCTACACCTTGCTCTTCCCGCTGGCCGCGCATACGAAGCCGACTCCACCGCCTGCACGCCAGAACGTTGAGGGTGCGTTTTTCGGAATTCTCGATCGGTCGGCGCAGTTGACCAGAGAAACGCGGACACCTGGAGAGCAGGTCAGCTTGCTTCACCTTTCGACTCTTCCGCAGCATCATACATCCTATCGAGATAATCATATGCATCGAGCGCTACTCGATCGAATTCGCCTACATCTAAAGGAAAGTACTTCAGTTCTTTTCTTTCCATGTTGAAATATAAAATTTTCGATATATCGCCGTTCTCTACCAAATATATCTCGTACTTATCTAGAACATCGACATGAATGCCAACGTCAAATCGAGCAAATGCAAACTCTCCAGATATATAATTATATATTTCATCATCGTCATTTCTAATATCAGTAGAAATAACTGAAAACATCTTTTCCGTGGATAGCTTCATAAGCTCTGGACACGCGCGCTGTCCTCTATCGCTATGCAGGTATCGCATCCGAAAAAGTATATCTCGCAACGAAGTTATTACATCACAATTGCCTATAGATTCGCCTGCGATCCAATAACAAAAGCGTCCGTACATCCACAAACCGCCATGATTTTCATTCAGTTCAACAGTTATAGCGAAGCGGGCTCTATCTCCGAACTCCATATCTATTCCCTGGAATTTTTCGAATGCTGTTTTGAACTTGCGAGGCAGAGAACGTCCCACTGAAATGTGCCGTTCCAGCATTGTTCGAGAAGTATCTATATTAGCCACCACTCCACAAGCCCGTATACAAATTCGATTGGAATGCGCCGCCAGGGACAGTCCTGCCCCTGAAGGAGCTATTGATCGAGCCAATCATGATGCCAATGGACGATCTTCAATCGAGTAGCCGCCCTTAAATACTGGCCACCGCCCAGCCAAGGTTAGCATGCAGCAACTTAGCGAAGTCGCAATTCAACGGTATAAATATTACCTTCGATCGGCTTGTGCCTCTCAAATATCTCAACAATATCATCAAAAATTGTCGGACCTTCGTGCCTTTTTGCCATCCTTATTTGCTTCATGATCTCGTTTCGAGCGGATGAATGGCTCCTGTTCAAGCGTTTTTCTAGAACACGGACTGTTTCTTCATATCCAAGACGAGCACGTGATAAGTGATGGTTCTCCCAAAACAGAATGCATCCGTTCTCCGGTAATCCCCCCGCAAATTAACGGGCTTCAAAAGTAGAATTTTCTCGGGCTTTATGATCGAGGAGATTTTGATGAAGACGAGCAGATTCAGCGAACCCCAAATCCTTGCCATCCTGCGCCAAGCAGAAGGCGGCGTTCCTGTGCCGGAGTCTGGAGGATGAGAACCGGCGGCTGAAGAAGATGTATGCCGAGATGAGCATGCAGGCAGAACTGCTGAAGGAAGCCTTGGGAAAAAAATAACACGGCCGTCTCAACGCCGAGAGATGGCCGGGAAAGCAGTGGCGTTGCACGGGGTGAGCATTGCGCTTGCCTGCCGCACCTTCGAGGTCAGCGAGACCTGCTATCGTTACAGCGCCAAGCTGAACGACGAGAACGAGCAGATCGCCGATCTCCTGATCGGACTGACGCGGGCAAAGAAGACTTGGGGCTTTGGCCTGTGCTTCCTTTACCTGCGGAATGTCCGAGGACATCGCTGGAACCACAAGCGCGTATACCGCATCTACCGTGAGCTGGAGTTGAACCTCAGGATCAAGCCACGCAAGCGTTTGAAGCGGGACAAGCCCGACGCTCTGACTGTGCCGGATGCGCCGAACCTGGTCTGGTCAATGGATTTCATGGCGGATCGTTTGGAAGACGGCAGGCAATTCCGGCTGTTGAATGTCCTGGACGACTTCAATCGCGAGGGGCTGGGCATTGAGGTGGACTTTTCGCTGCCTGCTGAACGCGTCATCCGCAGCCTGAACCAGATCATTGAATGGCGAGGCAGACCATTCGCCATTCGTGTGGACAACGGACCTGAGTATGTCAGTGGCAAACTGATGGAATGGGCAGCAACGCAAGGAATTGCTTTGAGCCACATCCAGCCCGGAAAGCCGCAACAGAATGCCTATGTCGAGCGCTACAACCGCACCGTCCGACATGAATGGCTTGACCAGTACATCATTGAAAGCATCGAGGAGGCGCAGGAATTCGCCACACAGTGGCTATGGACCTACAACAACGAACGGCCCAATATGGGCATCGGCGGCATAACGCCCGCACAGAAACTGAAAATGGCCGCGTGATTTCTACTGCTGAGCCCCGTTAAGAATGGGGGGATTACCC